>QIHI01000088.1 GCA_003230915.1 Kiritimatiellales bacterium
AATATTTCTGAAAGGCTGATTTCCCTATAGCCGAATCTCCAGCGATCAACGCAATACCTGCCTGTTTGTAATCCTGTCGTTCCAAATCTCCCCTCTTTGGAAGCTCCACCTTAATGCGGGTAAATGGCTTCGTATCCGTCAAGCTTTGCTCCTTGATGTAAACAATCAGCTTGTCGATTTCTTCATTCGAGAGGATATTTTCCCATGCAGGCATCGCCGTTCCCTTAACCCCCTCTCGGATCGAATCCACAAAACGCTCTTCATAGGAATCAACGAACTGGTACTTGCTAAAGTCACGTGGTAGCGGATCGAGCATGCCCGAAACCCGACCGCGACCATCCAACTTTTCGCCATGACAAGATACACAGAACGTATTAAATAACTCCGCCCCGGAAGCATTGGATGCGGGGGTGTAGTTCAGTGTGGCGAGAAATTCGACGAGGCTTTCAACCTCTGCATCATTGTAGTCCTTGAAGATGGGCATAATCGAATCCGCCACGTGCATACGCGGATTGCGGATATGATCCGCCACATACTCTCGGCCACGCGCCCGAACGGTATACGTTAACTCGGGACCCACGCTTCCGCCGGAAAGCGCACCCTCTTGATTCTTAAAGCTGTGGCAGTTTATGCAACCGCCGCGGTCCAGCGACCCCTCAAAAGGAATCCCGGCGAACAGGCTACGCCCTGCTTCCACGTTGACTTCAGAAAGCCGTTTTTCTTCCGATGCGGGTTTAATATAACCAATCGGAGCTTGTTCTTCAGAACGCAAGCTCACTTTTTGTTGACCCTTTAGATAGGTGGCCAACGCCGCAACCGTATGCTCGTCGTGAACCCAATCGAACTGGGGCATTTTTGAGTGTTCGTCATTTGCTTTAGGATTCACGATCGACTCAACCAAATATTCATACGTAAACTTTCCGCCTGCATTGTTCAGCTCCGGAGCCTGGCTGGCAGTAGAAATTCCTGCGATGGAATGGCACCCCCAACAGGCTTTTTCGAGGAACAAAGAGCGCCCCTCTTCAAAGAGTTCAGCACCTACCAGCGAACCGGATTCCATCGCGTGGCAACGATTGCAGTTCGCCTGAGCCAACTTACCCGCAAGCATTGGAGCGGGCCATCCGTGGTATTCACCATGCGCATCATATTCCTTGAGCGCACGCCCATTTCCATCGTGACAGACCACACAACCGATCTTGCCGAATTCATGCGGATCCTTATCCATCCCCTTAACAATCGGCGGGTGCGTGGCGAGCGGCCTCTCAAGACCCACCGCATCTGGATTCGAAGCTCCAATGTGGCACGACTGACAGCGATCGATCAACATGCCACCACCGGGTGCTTTAATGTTTACCTGTTTGATCTCCACGGAAAAATCATCGATACCAAGCTCCTTATAGTAGGCTTTCTGGTAGCTCGCAAACGAGGGGTTGATCTCCTTGAGCAACGACATTCCGAACGTAACGAAACCCACGAAGGCCAGTACCAACATTATTCTATAGTCTTTCAACATCTTAGTGCCCTCCCCCCGACACATGCTCCCACGGATAGACAATCGCCCAGTTTTCGCCGCGGAAATAAACCCCGATAATAATCAGCACTAACATGAAAATATATAGTCCGATAAACAGTGCATTCTCAAGGTTGCGTTCCCGAGCAAACCATTTCCCGGGATAGTTTTTATTGAAGCCCTTGATCATGGTCTCCTGAAAAATCTCAATGTAGGGAAGGAACATCACGCCGCCAACCATGATGCCGGGAATCACGATGCCGCCGATGAAACCGTGGTAGCTGACCAGCTCCTGCAGGCCGAGGAAATACCACGGTGCTTTTGAGGGATTGGTCGGGTGGTTTGGATCGGCCGGCCCTTCGAGCGGCGCATCAAACAGCACCGAAATTAGGCTGAGGAAGCCGACCACAGCAAGCAGAACGATCAGTTCGCGAACAATCAATTTCGGCCAGGCAAACATCATCTGGTCGACCTCTTCGTTGACCTTAGGTTCTTTGCCCTTCACGATCTCAACCAGCTTGTAGCTGCGCGCCGATTTAAAGACGGACGCATTCTTAACTTCGCCAAACTCCTCATCAGGAATCTGCTTCTCGTTGGTCGTGTCCGCCGGCCTGGCCAGCCCACCATCCTTACGAATGCGGAAGAAGTGTACGGCAATCAGGAAGCCCATCACCACCGGAAGTACGGCCACGTGAAGCACATAAAAGCGGATTAGCGCCTCGCTACCCACATCGGTATCCCCCAACAAAATCCCACGAATCAGCGCACCACCCGGTGCAATTTTCGCGATCTCGGTCCCCACCTTAACGCCCCAAAATGCCAATTGGTCCCATGGCAATAGATAGCCGGTATAGGAGAGGAACACGGTCAGAAGACCCAGAATACAACCGATCACCCAGTTAAATTCGCGCCCTCCGCGATGCGCGCCCGAAAGGTAGACTCGAAGCATGTGCAGTGCCACGAAGGCAACCATACCGTGTGCTGCCCAACGGTGCATATTGCGAAGGAAGCCGCCCCAAAATACGTTACTGCGCAAATTGAGCATACGGCTATACGCATCCGGCAGGCCATCGGGGCCTATAGCCGTGGACGGAACGTAGTGGAACATAAGCAGAATCCCCGTCACCGTCAGGATCAAGAACAGGTAGAACGTGACCAATCCAAGCCCCATCGAGGTCTTGAACTTGATCGAACGCTTATGGATCTTCACCGGCTGAATGTGCAACAACACATTGCTGAACATGATTTTGGACTTCGTCAGCCCGGTATTGTCGAAGTTGTGGCGAAAGACGGAACTGTAGAATTTACTACCGAGCGCCTTGGCCTTCTCCATTAATTCATTCATCGGTGATCCCCTTTAAACAGCAAAGAAAGTATTTTCCGGCAGCGAGCTGCCTGTATCGATTTCGATCTGGTTTCCGGGCACCGTCTTGATTTCCAACCAGTGCAGAGTCTTTGGTGCTGGTCCGCCAACCACGAGCCCATCGGAATCATATTGCGAGCCATGGCATGGACACAGGAAGCCGGTTTCAACCCGGTTAACCGTGCATCCCAAGTGCGTGCAGACGAGAGAAATCGCGGCAATCTCTGTTTTGCTTTGCCGACGCAGAACCGTCTTTTGGTCTTCAAAAATCAATTCATCACCCACGCCTGGAAGGTCGTCGAGCGAAACCAGGAATTTTTGCGGGACACCATAAGATACCACCGGAAACATGAATTTAAAAATCGCACCACCCGTACCGGCAGCCGCCAATCCCATCAAACCGAAAGCCGAACCTACTGCGATCAACTCGCGACGGCTGGAACCTTTTTTTTCTTCTTTCCCCATTACTCTTTTCCTCCATGAACTGTACGGGGAAGATGATCGTCATCTTCCCTGAAAATTACATACTTTGCCTCTTCCGCATCCTCGAACTGACCATCCTTCACAGCCCAGTGGAACATCGCGAAAAAGATGCCTCCCAACAAGGTGGTCGTGATCAGCAGGATAATGGTTAAAACCCACATTGTTCAGTGTTTCCTATGCGTAACAATCTTCAAAACTATTCTCGGTCATCTTGCAGGCACCCGTCGGGCACTTCTCTGCGCACATGCCGCAACGGATGCATTTGAGCGGATCAAACAGCATCGCTGAGCCTTGATCCCCCGCCACTTCCATACTGCCGAACTCGGCCTCGGCCAATTTCACAACCTCTTCTCCGCCTTCTAGGCGATCCACAGTAACCATCGACAGGCAGTACGACGGGCAAACATCAACGCAACCGCCGCAGAGAATACAGATATCACCCTCGAATGTCGGATGAATATGGCACTCCAAGCAACGCGCCGACTGCTTCTTGGCTTCTTCGTCCAGGTATTCCACCGTGGTGTTGAACTCAGGATCCTTCGCCGGATCAACCGGAAGTTCCTCACGCTCTTCGCGTTCCTCGTCCACATAGGTCGAATTTCGACCGTATTCAGGAAGATCCGTAAAGGTTAGCTTACGTTTGAGCGAAAGCGGCTTACCCCCGAAAATATAGGCATGAATGCCCATGGCCGCTTTACTCCCCGAAGCCACCGCATCGATAAAGAGCTTCGGGCCGTGGGCAATATCGCCCCCCACAAAAACATTCGGCTTATTCGTAACCAACGTCTCTTCGTCAGCGACCAAGACCCCGCCACGCGGAGTAACTTCAACGCCAGAACCTTCAAGAAACGCTAAGTCCGAACCCTGACCTACGGCCATGAATACGGCATCGCCTTCAATCAAGCGTGTTTCATCCTCCATCTGAGGAGAAAAATTGCCCTCCTCATCGAACACACGAATCACTTTACTAACGAGCAACCCTTTGATTTTTCCATCTTCAACAACAATTTCGCGCGGTCCCCATCCATCGTTGATGGTCACGCCCTCACGGCGTCCGCCCTCGCGTTCATCGACCGAGCCGGTCATTTCATTCAAGTGCTCACGTTCGAGACAGGCAAGTTGCACGTCCGGCGAACCGCAGCGCAACGCAGATCGAGCAACGTCGAACGCCACATCGCCACCGCCGATCACGATTGAGCGCGTGGTCGAAAGATCCCACTTTTCGCGCAGGTTAAAATCAAAGAGAAATGCGAGACCAATATGAACATCTTCGTGATCCGAATTCGGAATGGGAATGTTCTTTCCCTTGGCCAGACCGACGCCAATAAAAACGGCATCATGCTTTTTTTCCAGCTCGGCAAAGGAAATATCTTTGCCCACATCGATGCCGCGCTGTACATCGATATTTGAAAAGTGTTCGATCGAAGCAATTTCTGAAGCCACAACGTCTCGGCTTAGCCGGTTGATCGGAACGCCCTGCACCAACTGACCGCCGGAGACTTCCCAGCGCTCATAGAGTGTCACGCTATAACCGAGGCGCGCAAGGTCATGTGCGCAGGTATAGCCCGCACAACCGCCACCAATAATACCCACCGACTTCCCGTTAAGTTCTGGGTGGACTGAACCCGGAGCAATGGAATAGGTCAGTGGTGTTTCGAGATCGCCCTTTTCCGGCCCCTCTTTATCCGTTAAATAGCCCTTGATATTGCGGATCACGACGGCCTCGTCGACATCCGAACGACGGCATCCTTTCTCGCAGGGAGCACCGCAAACCTTGCCACAAATCGAAGCAAAGGGGTTCGTCGCACGAGAGATCGCGTAGGCTTCTTCAAAATTTCCAGCCACTGTTGCCATCAAATAGCCGCGAGCATCCGTTTTTACGGGGCAGGAATTGCGGCAGGCCACCTCCGCTTCATAGTAGTCATCATCAGGCAATTCGACTTTAATCTTCTGCTGTATCATGGGTTCGCGCATCCCTTATTTCGGGTTCAGCATAGAAAACGTGCATAAAAGGGTCACGTCTTACATTCGGGGCACTTTATTACACCGCCAAACAACAATTTCAATCTTAAATTAGCATTTCAATACCCATTTAATTATCACCCTCTCGAAAGGATATGTTCGATCGAAATCGAACCGTCAGCCAAAGCGCTTTTTTACATGGCTCACCAGCAGTCGATCCACCCACCCCGCCGGTACAAAACGAGCGGCCCAATCGCCGAAATAGGCCGGAATCGTTATGCAATAACGGATCTTTGGGCGCGGCGCTTCCAGCGCATGTAAAATCGTCTCCGCCACTGCCTCCGGCGGCAGACGAAAACGATCCTGAACCAGGCTACCATCCCGGCGGCGGTCAAAATACCGGCGATAGGCTTCGCCGAACCGCGAAGATTCCGCGTCCAACTTCTCCTCACCCTGCCCCGCGCAATTCGTTGAAAAACGGGTTTTAATCGGCCCCGGTTCCACCAGAGAAACGCTGATACGATCCTGCGCAAGCTCCACCCGCAATGCATCGCTCACCGCTTCAAGCGCAAACTTCGAGGCCGAATAGATCCCCATGAATGGCAAACAGATCCGCCCTACCACCGAACTCACATTCACAATGCGACCATGACCTTGCTTGCGGAAAACAGGAATGAGTTTGTTGGTCAGCTCCTGCAAACCAAAAAGATTTACCTCGAACTGTTCTCGCATCGCATCGCGTGTCAAATCCTCGATGGCTCCCGGCATGCCGAAGCCTGCATTATTCACCAACGCGCCCAACTGGCCATGGGTCTTTTCCAGGACCACCTCGACCGCCGCCACAATGGACTCGCTTGAAGTAACGTCCATCTCAACGGCCTCGAACCCGGCTTGCCGCAACGACTCCAAATCGTCTATCTTCCGCGCCGTCGGGAAAACCGTCCAACCCTTGGATCGTAGTAATTCCGCCGTCGCACGCCCGATGCCCGAAGAGCATCCCGTCACCAGCACCGATTTGTTTTCAATCTTTGGAAATTTCATTCGTATAATTCCGAAAGCACATGAAAGGTATAGCCTTGATTTTGAAGGGTTTTATAGCTATCGCGGATGGCCGCGGCAGTCTCTTTGCTCCAGATGTGACCAATGGCGATGACGTATCCATTTTCCCGAGCCTTGGCCACTGTGCTTTCCCAAGCCTTCCGGACACTCTCACGGTCGTGTTGAATGTCCAAAAAAACATCCCGCGCCTCCAGATGAACGTGTTCTCGCTCTGCCGCCCGCGGCACGATGGAGTTATAGGCCGTCTTGCTATCCATAAAATACAGTCCGCGTGCACGGCAATATTTCAACACCTCCGAGATCAGCACTTCATTTTCCGTAACTCGTGAACCCATATGATTATTCATCCCCACCGCTCCGCGAACCGAGGCGAGGTTGCTCTTAAGGATGCGTGAAACATCCGCTGGACGTGTGGAGTTATAGATTGCACCAACCCCGGTTTTTTTCGTCGGATCGTAGGCTTCCATCGGCTGATGCAAGATTAACTCCTTATCGGAGTGGCGATGGATTTCCGAACAGACCCTTTCGGTTTCCTTCAGATGCGGGAGAACCGCGATCGTCATCGGAATCGGAATATCCAGAAACTGCCGCATTTCAGCCACATCCAGCCCCGCATCGTCGATCACCAAAAAGATCTGCTTCTGACGTACTGCGGAAGGGCGGGGTGAAGGGTCGTGGTGCGTCGGCGCGTGGCAACCACAAAGCACTAATAACGACAAGATGGAGAGAAAAAATCGCATCATCTATCCGTTTAGATTCAGGCGATAGTCCTGCCCGCCGCCGAATTCGAGAATGCGTTGAACGTGCTTTCCAAGAATATCAGCTTCGAGGTTGACCTTGGTTCCGACCTTGAATTCCGACATATCGGTTTCCTGAATCGTGTGCGGAATAATGTGGACGATGAAACCGTTTTCGGTCAATTCAGCCACCGTCAGCGAAATACCGTCGATAGCGATGGAACCCTTGTAGACCGTCAACATCAGCATGTCGCGCGAGCATTCGACCGTAAACTTAAGATCGCGATCGACCTCTTCAATCTTCGCCACCGTGCCGGTATTATCGACATGGCCGGTCACAATATGCCCACCAAGCGTGTCGCCCAGCGCTAGCGCCAGTTCAAGGTTCACAATATCGCCCGGCTTCTTTTCGCCGAGATTAGTCTTATCGAACGTTTCGCTCAGTACGTCAAATATCAGCTTGTCGCCCTCGATCGCCGCCACCGTCAGGCAGATGCCGTTCACCGCCACGCTATCCCCGAGCTTCGGCGGATGATCAAAGGGGCGATTCGGTGCTATCACGATTCGCCCTGCCGCTCCCTCCATCTTGATCTCGGTAATAGTTCCCAGCCGTTGCACAATGCCTGTAAACATGTCTATTGCTCCATTTTTGCTTTAATCAATACATCATCGCCCAGCTGTTCCACAGCATGGAACTTCAGGTTATGAGCATCGACAATAAGTCCACCGCATTTGGCAAAGTTTGGAATTCCGTCCGCACCCATCAACTTCGGAGCAATGAAAAAGGCGAACTCGTCGACCCATCCTTCTTCAACCAAACCAGCAGCGAGCTTGCCGCCACCCTCGCAAAGCACATGCATGATTCCACGTTCGGCGAGTTCTTTTAAAATAGCACCTAGTGACCCGGTACGTACCAGAGTCTGTTCGGAGACCTCGTCCGTCAGAATTTTTGCATTCGACGGAATCGCTGCCCCGACGACCACTCGCCACGGATGGCGTCCTTCGGATGGACGTGGAAGCAGCGATGGATCATCCGCAATGATGGTTGCCGCCCCCACCATAATCGCATCCGCTCGGCGGCGCATTTCCTGCACCCGTTCGCGGGCTTCGGTTCCGGTAATCCATTTTGAATTGCCGCGGTTATCTGCAATTTTTCCATCGAGGGTGGAGGCCAGTTTAAGCGTAACGTACGGCATCCCCGTCGTGATCATTTTTTCAAACGGAGCAATCAATTCGCGGCCTTCATTTTCGCAGACTCCGGAAACCACCTCCACGCCCGCCTCGCGCAAAATATCCAATCCGCGACCGGCATGTTTTGGGTTCAGGTCTTCCACCGATACCACGACGCGGCCTATTCCTTTTTCCAGAATCAGATCCGTGCACGGCGAAGTACGTCCGTGGGTCGAGCAAGGTTCGAGGGTCACATATAAAATTGCCGATTGAAGATTTCCGAGTGCCGATTTTAAACAATCCCGTTCGGCATGATCGCTACCCGCCTTGCGATGCCAGCCCTCGGCAATGACTTCGCCGCCCCGTACCAGCACCGCGCCCACCGGCGGGTTCGGACGGGTCAACCCTTCGCCCAACCTCGCCAGCTCAATCGCCCGCATCATGTGTTTTTTATCTGAAGTCATTTTTTCACCACGAAGGACACGAAGCTTACTAAAGGACTAAGCGTTTGATTCCATCTCGCAATAATACAGAGTTAAAATTTATGAGTAGACCCATCTGAATCGCTGACAATTTCATATAGGTTAGCAATTGTGCTTCATGAATTCGTTGCAATCGTTCAACGCTCTTCAACTCGAAGATTAACCGATTCTCTACCAGAATGTCTATGCGATACCCACAGTTGATCTCGACATCTTGATATCTTACAGGAAGTTCCTTCTGCCCCTCAAACTGGATTTTTGCTTTTGACAACTCGTAGCACAAACACGGTTCGTAAGTGGATTCCAGCAGGCCCGGCCCCAATTCACGATGAATATTCAGAGCACATCCAATTTACCTTGTTTGATAAATCATCAAAATTCATTTTATTATCCCAGTCTTCGTGCCCTTCGTATCTTCGTGGTTAAATCATCCCTGATCAGAATCTCCAAACAGGGCATCGACGAACTCTTCTGGATTAAAGGGAACAAGGTCGTCTTCGCCTTCGCCGAGGCCGGTGAAACGAATCGGCACGTTGAGCTCGGAACGGACGGAAAAAAGGAAGCCAGCCTTGGAGGAGCCGTCGAGTTTGGTGATGACGATTCCGGTGAGGGGTATCACCTCGTTAAACTGCCTCGCCTGAATCACCGCATTCTGGCCAAGCGAGGCATCGAGCACCATCCAGACTTCGTGCGGTGAACCGGCGTGGCGCTTATCCATCGCACGGCATATTTTCGGCAGCTCGTCCATCAGCGGGGTTTTGGTATGCATCCGTCCGGCGGAGTCGACAATGACCGGATCGCAGCCCTTGGCGAGAGCATTTTCGATCGCATTAAAAGCCACGCCGGCCGCATCGGCTCCCATTTCGCCGCCGACAAAATCGCACCCTACCTTTTCGCTCCAGAGTTTAAGCTGGGAAGAGCCGGCCGCGCGGAAGGTATCGGAACCGCAGAGCATCGGCCTGCGCCCCTGCTCTTTCGTCATCTTGGCGAGCTTGGCGGCGGTGGTGGTTTTTCCGGAACCATTGACACCGAGCAGGAGCAAGACACACGGATTTTTATCGGACGGCCATTCAAAAATTGATGCCTCACCTAATGCATCGAGTAGCAAATCGCGCAGGAGGTCTTTACGGGACGCTTTTCGGGGAGCGGATTCAAGGTGGTCAACGATCTCCATCACCAGCCGCGCAGGTACGTCGGCACGCAACAGGATTTCCTCGAGGTCTTCAACGTTGAGTTCGCCCACATCGCCGACCGAAGGCGAGAAGACCTGTTTAATCATATTCCGGGTTTTGGAAAGTGCGGATGCCCAAGCAACCATTACTTTTCTCCCTTCGGTGGCTTATAGGTCGTGCGTGCCGGACGATCCAGTTCTTTGCGGATGCGATCAAGAACGCCGTTTACGAAGCGGCCGGACTGGAAACTGCTGAAATCCTTGGCAAAGTGGACTGCTTCGTTAATTGAAACCACCGGTGGAACATCCTCGCGGTAAAGCATCTCAAAGAGAGCCACGCGCATCACGGTACGATCAACCGCACCCATGCGCTCGGAATCCCAGCGCTTGGCATATTGAGAAAGTCGGTCGTCAAGCTCATCCTTGCGCTGAACCACGCCTTTGATGATCTCTTCCGCATAGGTTTTCTCATGCTCGTTCGGATCTTTTTCCACCCAAAAATCCTTTAGAGCGATGTCGATGGGCTCGGGGTTGAAATCAAGTTGAAATAAAAACTGGACGATCCACTCGCGCGTCGCGCGCCGTCCACTGATCTTCTTTTTTTCCATAAAATTATCCGAGTTGCTGGTAGACACGGGCGGTTTCGATGGCGGCTTCGGCCGCATACCACCCTCGGGTGTTTTCGCCGCCAAGGCAGCGAGCCTCGGCCTGCGCCCAGGTGCGAACACCGACGATTTCGTTGATGATGGGGACGTTGTGGCGGCAAGAGATGTCGAGAATGCTCTGCCCTGTACTATCGATGATCATCTGTGCATGCTGGGTTTCGCCTTCGACCACCACACCGAGCACGATCAGCGCGCTGTAGTTCCCGCTCGCAGCCATTTTGGAAGCCACCCCCGGAATCTCATAGGCTCCCGGTACACGCACCACATCAATCGTCTCGCGTTTTGCGCCGTTCGTTTCCAAGCAATGGCAAGCACTACGGCAGAGTTCATTGGTTAGCTCGTCGTTAAAGCGACTGACGACAATGCCGAACCGCATGCCAAAAGCATCGAGGCTCCCCACAATCTGATGCACACCAATACCCCTTATTTTTTCGATCGCGTTTGTAATTCCTTTTCCCATTTAGATGATATGCCCCATTTTATCGCGTTTGGTGGAAAGATAGTCGACGTTATGCTCGTGGCTTGGCAGCACAAGTGAAACCCGATCTCTTACTTCGATTCCGTATTTATCGAGCCCCTCGATCTTGGCCGGGTTATTGGTCAACAGGTTAATCTGCTTCATGCCCAATTCGTTGAGAATCTGAGCCCCGATGCCATAGTCGCGCAGGTCGGCGTTAAAGCCTAGATGTTCATTGGCCTCGACGGTATCCATCCCCTTTTCCTGTAGCTCGTAAGCATGTATTTTTTTGGCTAACCCGATGCCGCGCCCCTCTTGGCGCATATAAACGACGGCGCCATAGCCGTGCTCTTGAATCGCTTTCATGGCGGCATGAAGCTGGGCTCCGCAGTCGCAGCGCATCGAATGGAACACGTCGCCGGTCAGACATTCGCTATGCACTCGAACCAGCGGTATTTTTCCAGATTCCGGGCTGCCGCACACGAGCGCAAGATGATCCTTGTTATCGACGATGGAGCTATAGAGTTTGAGACGGAACGAGCCGGTATCGGTCGGCATACTGACTTCGCGCTCAAGGTGAATCAGTAGCTCGTGGGTATAGCGATATTTAATGATCTCCGAAACCGCGGTCATCTTAAGCTTATGCTTTGTGGCAAACTCCCGCAGTTCCGGCACACGTGCCATTTCCCCATCTTCGCTCAGAATTTCACAAATTACCCCGGCAGGCTTCAGGCCGCAGATTCGGGCGAGATCCACAGTACCCTCGGTGTGCCCAGCGCGTTGCAATACGCCGCCGGGCATAGCTTGGAGCGGAAACATGTGGCCGGGTTTAATAAAGTCGTCGGATTGGGTTGTTTCATCGATCAAAGCCTGCACGGTCTTCGCGCGGTCGGTGGCGCTGATGCCGGTGCTGGTGCCCATGCAAACATCAACGGAGTCCATGAAGGCGGTATGGTATTTGTCCGACGAGTGCGCCGGAACCATATGCAGTAAACCGAGCCGGGAGAGTCTCTCCTCCTCCATCGGAATGCAGACGAGACCGCGCGCGTGCGTGATCATGAAATTGATGACTTCGGGCGTGGCGGCCTCGGCGGCGCAGACGAGGTCACCCTCATTTTCGCGGTCTTCATCGTCGGTCATCACGATGATTTCACCGTTGCGAAATGCCTCGATCACATCGTCGATCGGATCGAATACGTTTTTGCTCATAGTAGCACCTTCCAAATAAAAAACCCTGGAGAACATACGTCTACAGGGCTTCTCGACGGCACTACGGCACCGACCGGTGGTCTTCTTCCATCCAGACTATACGGTCGGTTGCAGAATTTCACTGCACCATGCTTTTCCAAAATATGGAATCGCTCGCGGACTATCACCGCCGGTCGGGAATTTCACCCTGCCCTGAAGACCAGCGTAATATGGTGAAACTCCACATGGGGTGCAAGTGCAATTGCGTATCAATCGTGCGGGGTTTTCTTAAATCGAATTCCATGCTGAAGCCACGCACCGATAAAGATCATTTCTTGAGCAGATTCTCACCGCTGTATTCCAGTGAACGCTCGTTTGGAATCGGATTGAAGTGGTATGAAAATTTTATTTTCCCATGTGGGCCAACTTGTAACTCACCCTGAATTACTCCATAGCATCCAACAACTCTCCCATCTTCAAGTTGTCTGGACCGTGTCCGAAATATATAATTATTTTTATCGTCATAGTCGGTTTGTTGCACCCCCCCATTAGGGGGCCAGTAGACCTGTTTTTTCATACTCGATTGATACCCATTCAAAGGCGCTTCATAAGACCATTTGAAACTAGAACGCAAATCAATAGGGAAATGATAAGCTTGAATTCCGTCCATGTCGTTAGAAAAAGAAAGGATGTATCGACCTTCGCTCCCCTTTTTTGGGTCTTGAAAATAGCCTGATGCGGTAAAAATAAAATCTGAAACCTTTCCCCGACCGTAGGGCGAAACCCAGTCAGCCTCCTCCAAATCGAACCCGACGGGTTTTCCAAGGAGAGGGATCTTTTTCCATTCAACGTATTTTTGAACCATCGGTACCGGATTCTTCTTCGGTCGCAGCTTCACTTCAATCGTGGGATTCCAGGGTTCCCAGCGGTTGAGGACGAGGTTTTTCTTACACTTTATGCTGAATATCTGAGGATAATATCCATTTGAAAACACACTGCCCCCACGGGAGCTTCTAACTGTTTTTCCTGAAAAAGAAACATATCCATCTGAATTCACGCTTTCTTCTCGCGGATCATGCACGGAGCCACCAGCCCATGGATCATATTTTAGGGTAAAACCTGTTTTAATGATTGCGTTGGTAATGGATATCCCCGTTTCAATATCTGCGACATGAACCGTAAATTTTGCGCGCGGAGGAGAGGCCAGTACACATCCCGTGTTCAATAAAATCATGCATATCAGTAGTTTTTTCATTTAATTCTCCTGGGTAACGATCTCTTCAAATAGCTTGTACACATGGGCATAGGGGGCATCCCTGAAATCGCTATGCTGCCACACGAAACTACCGTTGTAGGGATCGTCCATATTATACCATTGCAACGGATCGGTCATGAAGCTTTCGCTCAAAGTTGGATTCGATAGATCAAAGTTCCCATTAAACCAAACGGGTCACTACTGTCCCAACGTTTAAGAAAATTATTGATGCAAAGCACCTAAAATGAAGTTGTTACATATAAAATTTATCCTTTCCGACTTGAA
>QIHI01000133.1 GCA_003230915.1 Kiritimatiellales bacterium
ATAATCTAAAAGTTGCCATACTTCGAAACCTTGGCGAACTAGCTGGAAAATCCAAAGAAGAAATTCGAAATGACCGCTACGACAAGTTCCGCATCATGGGTGAATTCCAAGGGACGGTTGAAGCGTAATACAGGCCGGAATCTCATCTTCGATGAGGCTAAGGGCGTGTAATCTCTACTGCGGAGGCTTTGGCGAAACGGAGCGCGCCGGGCTTGTCGATGCTGACGACCACCTGCTGCACCTTATTATTGGCCAGCGCGATATCAGCAATATTTTCAGCCAGTGATTCGATCAATTGAAATGCGCTTTCCTCAACCAGTTTGAGAATGGCCTTCTTGACCGCCTTGTAGTCGACCGTGTCGTTTAGGTCATCCGACCGCCCTGCTTTGCGCAGGTCGCAGTGCATGGCCATACTGATAACGATATCCTGCTTTTCCCGGCGCTCCTCGGGATAGATTCCAATGATGCACCGTAGTGCTAGCTTGCGTATAAAAATCCTGTCCATGTTATACTCCATTTCCTAAAAGATGTTGTCCGCCGTCGACATAGATAATCTGCCCTGTAATCGCTTTGGCTTGTAAAAGAAAAAGGGTTGCTTCCGCTATGCTCTCCAGAGACGGTAACGCTTCCAACGGGATATTTCCCGCGAGTTCGCGGGCACTTTCGGCATGGCTTCCCGGAGGAGGAAGAATGGGACCCGGCGCGACAGCATTGATGCGGATCTTCGGGGCATACTCCAGTGCGGCCAGTTTGGTGAATTCGGCCAGCCCTTTCTTCGTAATTAAATACGGAGCACAGGTGGTGTCGTTGCTGCGGATGCGGCGGTCGAGCAGGTTAACAATCGCCCCCTGCCCTGCCTGAATGGCGAATATGCGTGTTAGTTCCATCGGTGCAAAAAGATTAATTTGGAATTCGCGCTGAATCCGTTCGGGCGTGGAATCGGCTAGCGTATCCTTGGTGAAGATAGAGGCGTTATTGATTAAAATATCCAAAGGACCAGCCTCTTCAATCAACCGTGAATATTCTTCTATGGATTGAAGATCAGCCTGAACGGTAAAGGGCGATAGCACTGTTGCCTCCGCTTCCGAATTACGGTACTGAACCACCACCTCAGCTCCCGCAGCTTGTAGGGCTTGAGTGATCGCCTTACCGATGCGTACCGCGCCCCCCGTCACCAATGCTCGCTTTCCCTCCAAAATCATGTTGTCCTTAATACGCATATTTTTCAGCCATTGGAAGTTTTGCCTTTCTTTTTTCCATGGTCTGGAAAAAAATGATTTTGTATTAACGGGAGATACGTATGCGTCGAAATATTTTATTCACACTGTTCGCTGCCTTCATGCTGTCATCGGCGCAGTCTCAGTCCACCCATACCCCATCGGTGGTCTACATTATCCCGATCAAGAAAATGATCGAGCCCGCCTTGCTCTACGTGGTCCGTCGCGGCGTTGATGAAGCCGTGCGAAATGATGCTCAGGCAATCATCTTTGAAATGGATACACCCGGTGGAGCGGTCAATGCCGCCAAGGACATTATTTCCATCATTACCCAAACCGATATTCCCACCTATACCTTTGTACAAAAGGATGCCTATTCCGCCGGAGCGATCATCGCTTTGGCAACCCCGAATATCTACATGGCTCCCGGAAGTGTGATTGGTGCGGCGACCCCCATGATGATGTCACCCATGGGTGGGGCACAGGACATGCCGGACGAGGTGAAGGAAAAAATGACATCGGCTGTTGCTGCCATGGTGCGCTCCGCCGCCGAGCAAGGAGGTCACGACAAACAACTTGCCGAAGCGATGGTGCGAGCCGATATGGAATATTCCGTGAACGGGAAGGTAATTAGCGAAAAGGGACGCCTGTTGACGCTAACCAACGAAGAAGCGGCTCAGCTCGTCGGCGAAGATCAACGCCCCCTGCTCTCCAAGGGCACCGTTGAAAATATTGATGCCCTGCTCGAAATCATTGGGCTGTCCAATGCCGAAAAGCGCATTCTTGAAGTTACCGCAGCCGAATACCTCGCCCGCTGGATTGCCGGTATGGCTTCCGTCCTGATGATGATCGGCCTCGGCGGAATCTGGCTGGAATTCAAGACCCCCGGTTTTGGTATTTTTGGAATACTCGGCATCAGTTGCTTATTACTGTTCTTTTTCGGCCATCATATTGCAGGGCTGGCAGGCATGGAGGATGTGCTTTTATTTTTTATTGGCATTGCCCTGTTAGCGGTGGAGGTTTTCATTACACCCGGCTTTGGCCTTATGGGAATTAGCGGCCTGATTCTTATTTTTCTCGCACTCATTAATGCCATGATCGAGCATGTGCCCGGAACGTGGCGACCTATCTCATTTTCAGCGGAAACCTTTGCTTTGCCACTGCTCAAGGTAACCGTCTCGTTTGCTGGGGCGCTGGCTTTAGTGGCTTTTGCAGGAAAATTTCTCCCGCAGACAAAAGTTTTTCAAAACCTTACGCTTACCACGGTATTGGGTCATGTTACGGAAGAGGTCGATCTACTGGGATTGGTAGGCATTTCCCATTCCGATCTTCGTCCGGGTGGCACGGCTTATTTTGGTGAGCGGAAACTCGATGTCGTCACCCACGGCGACTATATTCGGCATGCAAGCTCGGTGCGTATTGTGGAAGTACACGGCAACCGAATTGTCGTCGAAGAATGCTCAAAGAGCTAAAAATGTAGACTTCTCTGATATACCATCCATTCGTCGTAACGCTCTTCAATAGCGGAGAGGTCTTCGGCATTGTCGACATCAAGTGCCGCGCCACCAAAATGAGTATAAGTCATCTGTGTGCGTGCTCCCAGCGCATTTCCAATACCCTCGGCCAAGCGATTAAAACCCGCTAAAGAACGGAGACGATCCGAAAGTCGGGGATGCCCATGCCGATCATAGTATAACGACAGTTGCATCATGATAAAAATGCGCAGTGCTTTTAGCAAGCGCCACCCCGAAAATAACAACGAAAAGGCCATACGCAAGATATTGGCAAATCGTGTTTGATAGCGCCATTCATACATTTTTTCTATGTAGTCCAAATGGTCGAATTTGAGCGGTTTCCCAATGTGCAGATTGTTGTGCCGCATTAGGTCCTCCTTTGCATGAACGTAGATCATTCGAATGCCGGGCTTTCCATCTTCGGGGTGGTAGTGCGAAAGGACTTTTTCGGAAGTAATTCCGATTGAATAGTCATATTCCTGCAGGTTGCTACGGGCAATGAATTCATCCACTTCCGCTGGCACGAGCAAAGGAATGTCGCACGGAGCGACCAATGCAGGAATATCCTCATGATCCGTACCCTTAAGATTCCAGAAGGACACGTCATTACCCAGACCCAAGGAAGCCACGTAGCCCGCCTTGAAGTTTTCGATCATATTGTCACGTTGCGGAACGATGCAAATATCCTGAATTCCATGAATTTCCAATGCTGTTTTAATCCGATCCGCCGGACCCACAATCACAATTTCATCAACCCGTTTTGCTTCTTGAAGCGCCCTCAAGACATGAATAAATAGAGGTACACCCTTTAATTCCAAAAAGGCCTTATTCTCATCGCGCACCTGAATGCTCGCTCGACGATCACCCGCCAATAAAATTGCGTTCATCCCTCTCGTCATCGCCACACCCTCCTTCTTGTTGAATAAGAATAGCGGGTGAAAAAAGCTCTGTCAACGGGTACAAAAAAAGAGCGGCTCATTGAGCCGCTCTGTCGCATATGCATCGTTTTCTATTTCCCTTGCAGGGTCATCAGGAACTCGAGATTGCTATTGGTCTTCTTCAGCCGGTTGATTAGCAGCTCCATGGCTTCCACCTGCGGAACATCCTTGAGTGCCTTGCGCAGGGTCCAGATGCGTTGTAATTCGTCGGCATGCAGTAACAGCTCTTCTTTGCGAGTGCCTGATTTTTCGATATTGATTGCCGGGTAGATACGCTTCTTTACGAGTTCACGATCAAGACCCAATTCCATGTTTCCGGTTCCCTTGAACTCTTCGAAAATAACCTCGTCCATCCGACTTCCAGTATCCACCAGTGCGGTAGCAATGATGCTCAGGCTTCCACCCCCCTCGATATTTCGTGCCGCGCCGAAAAAGCGTTTTGGCTTATGCAACGCATTGGCATCGACACCGCCGGAAAGAATCTTTCCACTGTGCGGTGAGGTGGTATTATAAGCTCGTGCCAAACGAGTTATGGAGTCGAGCAGAATGATGACATCCTTGCCCTGCTCTACAAGGCGCTTCGACATTTCAATCACGATCTCAGCCACCTGTGTATGGCGTTCCGGCGGCTCATCAAAGGTGGAGGCCAAAACTTCTGCCTTCGTATTGCGCCGCATATCCGTCACTTCCTCAGGGCGTTCGTCGATCAGCAGAATGATTAATTTTGCATCGGGATTATTCGTCGAAATACTCTTCGCAATTTTCTGTAGCAATACTGTCTTTCCTGTGCGCGGCGGAGCCACAATCAGACCTCGCTGCCCTTTCCCGACCGGCGTAACAATATCCATTACACGCATAGAGATTTCCTTTGAATCGGTCTCCATCACAAGGCGCTCATCTGGGAATAATGGCGTTAGGTTTTCGAACGGAACACGTTTGCGTGCCAGTTCTGGATCTTCCTTGTTGATCTGGTCAACGCGTAGCAGGGCGAAGAAGCGCTCTTTTTCTTTCGGAGAACGAATGGTCCCGGTTACGTAGTCACCCGAGCGGATGCCAAAGCGGCGGATTTGCGAGGGGGAGAGATAAATATCGTCCGGGGCGGGTTGGTAACTATTGAGTGGCGAACGCAGGAAACCAAACCCGTCGGGCAAAATTTCAAGCACGCCACGACCAAGCAACGGTCCGCCACGACGACCATGCGACTTGAGTAATTCAAAAATCAATTGGTGCTTACTGAGTCCATCAAAATCGGTCAGGTCGTATTCCTCTGCCAGCGTCTTGATGTCGTTGATCGGCGTGATCTGCATTTCATGTAGTGAGAGTGGTGGAAGGTTTTCCGTATTAGGCGGCGGCTGATTGCGGTCGCCATTATTTTTATTATTTCGGTTCTTTTTCCCGTGCTTGCCGCGGTTGCGATCACGTTGACGGTCGTTCTGGTTTTTATTCTCCTGCTTTTCAGGAGGCTCGTTCTTGGCGACTGGAGCTTCTTCCGTGCTGGGTTTATCCGTTATCTCTTCCACTTTTTTGTTCGTTGCCCTTTTCTTTGTCGTTTCCTTTTTCGCCGGTGTATCCGCCTGAATGGCTTCTTTGGCGCTCTCTTCAATCACTTTGTTTTCTTCGCTCATAACTACTTTTCCGCCATTATTCGATGCGCAGTTTCCCGCGTTAATTTTTCCAGATCTTCCAGGGTTCCAGTATTTTGAATCACAAAATCTGCTTTCAATTCCTTTTCGGAGAGCGGCATTTGCGCCGAGACCCGCCGCGCCGCATCCGCGGCTTCAATGCCTCTCTTCCCAAGGCGTTGAAAAACCAGTTCGTCTCTGCTTGAGACGCAGAGGGTGGCATCCCATCCCATATTTTCCATACCGCTTTCAAACAGCAGAGGAATCAATGCCGCTGCGTGTTTTTGATTTTGCCAAGCGCGGGTCATCCATCGTTCCAAGTCGCTCTGAACAGCGGGATGCACCATACGGTTCAGGGCGTCCAGCTCGGTCGGGTTTTTAAATACGATTTCTCCAAGCAACCCCCGCGAGATATCCCCCTCGCCGGACAAAATGCGCTTTCCAAAATGTTCTACTACCTGCAAAAAGACCGGATTTCCTTTTTTCATTAGCTCATGGGCGATTTTATCCGTATCGCATACAGCAAATCCCATTTTCTTAAGAATCCGACCCACCTCTGACTTACCGCAAGCAAGGCCGCCGGTCACACCGAGAACAAGAGAAGTACGCGCAAGACCCATCATGAAAAGCTGGGATTAAAAGATTGGGGGTTGGAGTCCATACGAAGAGCGAAGTTAACCGCCCACAAATATGTTCCGTTTTTAGGCTGAATTCTCCGTGTTGTCAACCCCCAGATGTCCAGCATTAAAGCAGTTCGTCGCACCCACCATTTTCGCGGAGGGCTGCGACCATCTGCTTGATGTCTTGCGCCCGGTCTTTTGGGCAGACGAGCGTGACACCGTCGGCTTGCACAATAATCAAATCCTTCACGCCGATCACCGCCGTCAGGCGATCCTTTGACAGCACGATGTTTCCATCCGCATTCAGAGTTTCCACCTGGCCGATCTTCGTGTTTCCATTTTCATCCTGCGGGAAATGGCTTTCAAGTGCTGGCCACGAGCCGACATCATCCCACGCAAAAGTACCACAGGCCATAACGATGTTATCCGCTTTTTCCATCAGAGCATAATCGACTGATATTTTTCCGAGGTCGGGATAGGTTGCATCCATGCCTTCGGCTATTTTTCCATCTTTTGCGTAACCCGTCAGTGTTTTCATCAGACCTGCCATTTCCGGACAGTGCGCCGTAAATGCTTTTTCCAAGGCAGGAATGGACCAAATAAACATGCCCGAATTCCAATAAAATCTTCCGGTGGACAAATATTCATTCGCCGTCGCTTCGTTCGGTTTTTCGACAAACCGGACGGCCTTACGGAATTCAATATTTTCCTCAGATGCAAAAGCGGCTCCGGATTCAATATAACCAAAGCCTGAGCTCGGGAAGGTGGGTTCAATACCAATGGTCACGAGAATATCATTTTGTTCAGCTAAATCCATTCCGCTCCTGAGTGTGGCGGAAAATACATCGAGATCACCCATCACTTGGTCGGCAGTCAAAACAGAAAAGACGCCATTTTCATCTTTCGCTTTCACCAACGCACCACCACAAGCGACGGCGGCGGCGGTATCACGCCCGACCGGCTCGCCCACAATATTTTCCGGCGGAAGTAGCGGCGCGGCGGCACGGGTGGCATCGACCAATTCGGCGTTTGTCACCACAAAAACATTCTCTGGCGGCACGAGCCCTTCCAGCCGATCTACGGCCTGAGCAATGAGCGGTTTGTCCCCCACCAATGCTAGCAATTGCTTTGGATGCTTCGATGTACTCAGCGGCCAGAAACGTTCCCCTTTTCCGCCAGCCATGATTACCGCATAACGTCCCGCCATATCTAAACTCCTTTAACTGCATTGACTATTTCACCGACGAACGCGGCAGCATTCGCACGGCCTTCCGGTGTGTGCGGATTGTGATTAAACTTGCTTACAATTGCACTGCCGACGACAACGGCATCGGCAAGCCGTGCGGCATCGTGTGCCTGCTCCGGGGTGCCAATCCCAAAACCAAGGGCAACGGGACAGTCCGTCTTCGCCTTGATTCGATTCACCAATGCACCTGCCCCTTCGGCTAACTTATCCTGCACGCCGGTTACCCCCTCGCGGGAAACGCAATAAACAAAGCCACTCGCTCGCTTCACGATTTTATCAATGCGTTCATCCGGTGTGGTCGGTGTAATCAGTTGGATCGCATTGAGGTTGTTTTGTTTTAACGCCTGGCGGTATGGCCCCGCTTCTTCGAAGGGAAGATCAAGTAAAAGAAATCCATCCGCTCCGGCTTGTGCAGCGGCACGTATTGAGTTTTCAAAACCACGCACTAGTAACGGGTTCATGTAGGCATAGAAAATCAACGGGATTTCACTGCGTTTGCGGATTTGGACGATGGAGTCCATCACGCCATCAAACGTCGATCCCGCCTCCAGTGCGCGAGCCGCCGCCTCTTGGTTCACATGGCCATCGGCCAGTGGATCGGAGAAAGGAAGACCAAGTTCCACCACATCCACTCCGGCATCCTCCAGCCGCAGCACAATGTCCACGGTATCCTCAAGGCAAGGATCCCCTGCACCAAGGTAAGCAATGAATCCTTTTTCTCTCCGCTTCCCTAACTCAGCGAATTTGCGGTCAACTCTGGTCTTTCTCATGGCTTTTCCTGCATTAAAATTGAGTTGCGCATCTTACGTGAATTTCCGTCCATTGGAAGCATCTCGGCAAAGAAAAAGGCCACTTCTGCAGAGACGAGGCAACCTTTGTATTCTCACAGCTATTCGCTATTTGGATAACTTGAGTGCTTCAACCTGGCCTTGGCGAGCGTAGTCGGTAGCCTCGGCGAGAATACGCGCGGCCTCCTGTGGAGCGTGGAAACCCATGGAGTTTTCAGAAGCGATATAGTCGAGTCTCCATTGCGCTTTGCGTTGAAACTCCAGAGCGGGCTTAAGTTGCTCGGCGGTGGCTCCAGAATCTTTGGCCAGTTGCACGGCATCGAGCAAATCCATGAGTGCGACTCCGCCGCGTTGCAGGAGGTCATGATTTTTCTGCTGGATAGAATCGACACGGGCGAGGATCTCTTTTTCGGAATCATGGTGGCAGATTTGGCACGCTCGATTGACGTTGAGCAACGGGCTACGCACCCAGTGGTCGGAAACCTTAGAAGCTCCGTCGCGCATGTAGGGCATGTGGCAGTCGGAGCAGGACACACCGCTTCGGGCGTGGATACCTTGACTCCAAAGTTCGAATTCGGGGTGTTGTGCCTTAAGGATTTCCGCGCCGGATTCCGTGTGTTTATAGTCGTAGAAGCGTTCTCCATTGATGATGGTTTCGTTCCACTCTTTTTCGGCGCCGTCCATCGTCAGGCCATGACTCCACGGGTAGGTGAGCGGCATGCCGCTGGAGCAGTAGTATTCGACGTGGCACTGACCACAAGCGAAGGAGCGCATTTCATTGCGGGTTCCATCGACGTTTGGATCGTATGGAGTTTTACGGGAACCCTGCCGCCAGATTTCGATGGACGGAATGGCGGGCACCGGCGCATTCGATTCGGCCAATTTTTGGAGGCCAACAATAAAGGCCGGGCGGGTTACGCGTAGCTGCATAGAATCGGGATCGTGGCAGTCGACACAGGAGACGGAGTGGCCGTGTCCCATGTCGTGCACCATTTTGTTAAGCTCCTGATAGGACATGGCGTGTGTCTTGTTCATCCCCACCAATGGGTCGCCATCACCGAGTTCACGATAGACCGGCATGATAGAGGCGTGACAGTGCATGCAGGAACCAGATTGAGGCACGTTATGTCGCTTGGTTTCTTCCTGATCGGTAAGCATATAGGCGTGACCGCGGCGGTCGCGGTAGTCGATCGAAAAGGCATAGCCAAGGAACATGCGTTTGAGCCAAGGATCACGTTTAATCTTTTCCGCCGGCAGGGCTTCGCTCCCTCCGTGCCCACCAAATCGAGTACGCGTGCTGAGCGCGGTTCGCTTGTAGGAGTCGTATTGTTTGGGCCAGTTCCGACCCCAAATGGCCGGATCGGTTGTATCTTCGGTGACTTCGACTACTCGTACATAACGATCTTTCGCCTCGACCTTGCGCTCGAAAATATTAACCAGTAGTGCAATAACGAATGCGGCTACGATGGCCACCACTACAATAATGCTGATAAAGACCCCCACGCTTCCCGATTTTTTATTTAATTCACTCATGATTTTTCCTTTCCCTTTTTAGTCCACGATCTGCTGGTCCAATCCCCGTCGGCAACGCTCCATGTCCGACCGAGGCGTGGCAATGGATACAGCTGACTGCATCCGAGTCGTTTCCCTTTTTACTGAGGAGTTCATGCACCATATCGTCGTGGCACGATACGCAGTTACGCTGAAGAATCTGGCTGTTCTTTTCCTTGATCATGATCGGCTCTTGGAAATCTTGCGTGGTGAAGGCCTTGGAGTGGTGGTAGCCGTTTTCGGCCTTGGCAATATATTTAGCAATAAAGGTATGCGGCAAGTGACAATCGACACAGCCAGCCACTGCGTGATGGCTTGATTTTTGCCACGAATCGTATTGTGGGTTCATGATATGGCAGTTCGCACAGGCTTTGGGATCGGTGCTAAAATAGGACAGCCCCTCAGCATACTTAAATGTGAATACTCCAGTTCCGATCAATAATCCGAGCAGGACGGCCAGTATCGAGGTTTTCTTATTTAGACCCATGTCTTATCCTTTCTGAACAGAAGACATATTGCATGATTCATTCAGGGTTTTAAATACCTAGTTAGTAAAACATATATATTGAAACTTAGTTTCAATAAGCTCTCCACTCAAAATTACAGCTTGCCTCTAAGCCGATCTGTCAGTATACGAACTGCCCTCTAATAGAACGGGATATAAACGAAAGATAAGTCCATGCATGAAAATACCCTGAAAACCTATTTGGTCAATGTGCTCGGTTGTAAAGTCAACCAATACGACGCACGCCAAATCGAACAACTGCTTGAAGGGTATGGCTTGTCCAACGTTGAGCGGGCGGATGATGCGGACGTGATCGTGATTCATACCTGCGCGGTGACGGCCGCCGCCGCACAAAAATCGCGGCAAACTATTCGTCGTATGCAGCGCGACAATCCCCTTGCGCATATCGCCGTTACCGGGTGCGCGGCTCAAGATGAACTCACCAAGATTGATCAAGAACCCGTCATCCGCATACCTGCCGGTGCCGACTGGCTCCAGCATCTTGCAGCCGAATTCGAACGGCTCAACCTCCCCCACCAGAACCTCGCTGAAAGTGTCGAAACCGATGCCTTCCCCATTTCCAATTTTGGCGACCATACCCGCGCTTTCCTTAAGGTACAGGATGGCTGCGACATTGGGTGCTCGTTCTGCATCATCCCCCAACTTCGGAAGCAACCGCGCGACAAAGCCATCGCCGCCGCCGTTCACGAAGCCACCCTGCTTACTGAAAAAGGCTACCGCGAGCTCGTCATCACCGGAGTCAGCGTTGGCCTCTACGGCCGCGACACCGGATCGTCACTGGCCGAGTTGCTGCGGCATCTGGTCGAGGTACCAAACATCGGTAGAATCCGCCTATCGAGCCTACACCCCGGTGAACTGACCGATGAACTGCTTGATATTTGGTCCGCCTCCCCCAACATTATGCCGCACTTACACCTCTCATTGCAGTCAGGCTCCGACGCAGTACTGCACGCCATGCGGCGTGGCTACACGGCCGCCGAATATTACGCGGCCGTTGAGCGCGCCCGCGCCGCGCTCGATAATCCCGCTTTCACCACCGATGTCATCGTCGGCTTCCCCGGCGAAACCGATACCTACTTTGAAGAAGGGTACGAATTCTGCAAAAAAGTCGGTTTCTCACAAATGCACACCTTCACCTACTCCCCCCGCCCCAAAACCATGGCAGCCAAGATGGGACGGCAGGTCAACGGAGCCGTTGCCACCGAGCGTAGCGCACGGCTACGAGAACTCGGCAAGGCAACCGCTCTAGCTTATCATAGCCAATTCCTTGGGCAATCGATCGATGTGTTGGTCGAACGGTTCAAGGACGGCATGGCGCAGGGCTATTCCGCGCACTATATTCCGGTTGAATTCCCCGCAGTGGAATCACAACGCGGCGAGGTCGTAACCCAGATTGCTCTGGATGCCACGGAGCAGGGCATTTCAGGAACAAATAACCTTTAATCCCCGCCTGTCCCTCCTATAATCTAGCCTCATTGACTTATGGAAGAAATGGACAACAATCTTGATGCCGAAGTACGCCTCTGGCAGGAAAAGCTTTTCAAGCGTTCGGTTCGCCGCACTCGAAAGCTCGCCAAAATCGAGGAACTACTTGGCAACACAGGCAATCTCCAATGTCTGGAAATCAGCTCCGGCGACGGCGTAATCAGTGCGCATCTACGTTCTTTGGGCGGAAGATGGAAGACCGCAGCTTCCACCAAAACCGCTGCCGATTCCGTGGGATACAATCTCAACGAAGCCATCGTACTCATCGAAAATGGAAAGCTCCCCTTCGACGACCAGACCTTCGGTATGGTGGTCATTGTCGATGCGCTTAAAGGCATTGCCGGCGATCAGGACTTCATCCGCGAATGCCACCGCGTACTCACATCTAATGGCTGGGTGGTCATTAGCGAAGAGTGCCGCCGCCCAATCAGCCTAACCGCCCTACTTCAGAAATTGCTTGGCGTTTCCCCAGTCGCCAAGGGGCAGAAACGAAACGGTTACACCGGCGGCGAACTCTATAATATTCTTAAAGACGGCTTCGATGTTCCCGAAACCATTCTTTATTCCAATGGCCTGCTCGAATCCGTTGCAGCTCTGGGTGAGGCACTTCAAAAACTCATCATTCCTGAACACTACTGGATGATCCGCGCAAAGGCAGGACAGGAAGAACTCTACCGCTACCAACGTCTCCACATGCTGGCCGGCATCGCCTATCCCCTGCTCTGGATTCTCTCCAAGTTCGACGTTCTCCTCGGCCATAAGCTACTCGTCAAAAGCCGCCGTCGCCTCTGGCGCCCGCGGCGGCAACCTAAACTGATTGATGGCCGCTCCATCGCCGAAGCCGCCATCAATACCAAAATTGGAACGGCCGCCCCGTTTTAATGCAAATAAACTACCGCGAAATCGAGCAAGCGATTGGCTACCGGTTCAGGAAGAAATCCGTACTAGAACTCGCGCTTACACATCCCTCCTTCCGCTACGAAACTCCAGATACTCAGGACGACAACCAGCGGCTGGAGTATCTCGGCGATGCCGTGCTCAGCCTCGTCTCCGCCGAATATCTTTTCAACAGCCATCCCGATGCCCGCGAAGGCGATATGTCCAAGCTCCGCAGCAGCCTTACTGAAGACCGAAAACTCGCGCAGATTGGCGCAAAGGTAGGGATTGGAACATTCCTTAAACTGGGTCGTGGCGAAGAAAAAAACGGCGGAGCCACGCGCCCCTCCAACCTCGCCGATGCCGTCGAAGCCATAATCGGTGCGGCTTGGATTGACGGTGGAGCTCGCGCCGTGAACAAAATTTTTAAAAAGGTCTTTATTCCTGAATTCGACAAACTGAAGGTGGCTTTGGGCGAAAGTAATCCGAAGGGCGATCTACAGGAATATGCCCAGAGCCACGGATTCGGGGTGCCAACCTACAAAACGATCGAAACAGCCGGTCTCGAACACGACCGCACCTTCACCGTCGAAGTCGCAACCTGCGATCAAAACTGGAAAGCCGCTGCGGGAAGTAAACGCGAAGCCGAACGCCGCGCCGCGATGCTGGCCTTGGAAGATCTATCCACGCTACCCTCAGGTTAATGGATACAGTTGGAGACGCAGACAGGGCCGGTGTCTTTGCGGAAATGGGTTGGAGTAAAGGCGTTCTGTCGAACCGGATCATCAGGCTCAATGGGCATGCACCATCCAAGAAATACCCCTCGAAAATGCACTTGGTCATCTTCAAGTACGAGGCCACAGGTAAGGTCTACCATTTTATTGCAAACCACTTTCGGCTGACGGCGGCGACCATCGCCGAATTTTACGGTGCTTCATTCCCAAAGGGTGCGGTAGCTCGAAGTTTATCCAGCACAAAATTGTGGGGATCGAGGACTGGATCAAGAATTATCTGCGCAAGATATTGGATTTTGAAACCGTAGAAAAATGGTTCATTCTGGAGTTAGCGGCATGACACTCGAAGAGAACAACGGATCGTTTGATTTACGTCTACCCATCCAATCCT
>QIHI01000137.1 GCA_003230915.1 Kiritimatiellales bacterium
CCGAGTGCTGTCGTCGTTCGTGTGAACGGGGACGAAATTACCCGAGGCGAAATTCAAGAGGTTTTACAGGTCACCATGCAACAGATGGCTCGCCAGGTTCCTCCGCAACAGCTTCAGCAGATGCAGGCTCAAATGTATAACAACGTTCGCGACCAACTGGTCACTAAAAAACTAATGGATGCCGCCATGGCCGCCGCCGGCATAGAGATCTCGGAAGAAGATCTTACTGCCGCCATGGATGAAATCCGAGCCAGCGTACCGCCGGGACAGGAACTCGAAGCCGCCCTCGTCATATCCGGAACGACCCTTGAAGAATTGACTGCCAATGTTAAAGAGCAGCTGGCTGCCCGCCAATTCCTCGAAAGAAAAACCGAAGATATTGCCGAGGCCACTGAAGCAGATGCCAAGGAATTCTACGATTCCAACCCAGACCGCTTCACAAAGCCCAAGGGCGTAACCGCCAGCCATATCCTCATCACCTTCGAAGAAACCGATGCGGATGAAGCTAAAGAGACAAAGAAGGCCGACCTCGAAACCCTTCGCACCGAAATCATTGCCGGAACTATTTCTTTCGAAGATGCTGCATCAGCAAACTCCGATTGCCCAAGTAAAGCACAGGGGGGCTCGCTCGGAACCTTCGGAAAAGGACAGATGGTTCCTGAATTCGAAGCTGCAGCCTTCACGCAGGAGATCGATGAGGTAGGCGACGTGATCGAAACCCAGTTTGGCTATCACATTATTAAGGTCAGCGACCGTCAAGAAGAAGGCTTGATAGATTTCGAGGAAGCTAATGAACAGATCATAACCTTCCTATCCGGCCAAAAGAAACAAGAGGCTATTGCTGTATTCATCAAGAGCTTACGTGATGCCGCCACCATTGAGGTGATTTCCGCGCAGTAATCCGAAACAGCTCCTTCAATTAAAAAAACACCCCTCTTAACCGATGGGTGTTTTTTTGTGTTCGATGAAACCATACGAAATTAAATGAATTAAGATTATTCCTCGCAGAGACTTCTGGTTTCTTCCTCCCCTGCGATCTCTGCGCTTAATACGCGAGGAAAACGGGTGAGAGACAAGTACAATTCCTGAATTTAACTTAATTGGATGTCAGATGGAAAATCCATTCATCAGTAAAATACAAAGGGTCAGGATACAAACCACGCATAGACCAAGTGAATAATGCGGCAACGAGCCGTCCACCACCTTTCGCTGCATAAGTTTGGAATACGACGCCAGAGCCGCAAGCAGTAACGTAACCAACAAGACCCCTAGAAAGGCGACTTTATTTTTCAGTGCATGCTCAACTTTACTCCCAGCAGGTCCCACCAAAGGCAGGATCATGCATAAAAAGAAAAATGAAAGGCCAGCGGAGACCGCCAGAATACTTCCGGTGATTGGGCGAAAAAGAATTCCACCAACCGAGTCATTATTTTCGTTATCCATAACATTTCCAAGGGTTATAAAAAGCCGAAGTGTATGCATGATCCTCAAGGGTTGGAAGAAAAAAAAGACAGACCGCATGCTTTTCCACATGCGGCCTAGTCCATTTCAAAAAATGGCGGAGGAAGAGGGATTTGAACCCCCGGTACCTTGCGGCACACACGATTTCGAATCGCGCACCTTCAACCACTCAGCCATTCCTCCAAATATTAAATTATGTTGTGGTTTCTCAAGCCGTCTAAAAGCCGTTTCCACAAAAGACCGAGAAAGGTAAATATTTACCCGAAGACGGGCAAGCCATTTCCCATCGATTCTCCAACCTCAATCCAATCCTGCCCCTTCTACTCGCTCAACCTCCTGTTTGCGGATCGCCTCTTCGTGAATAGATTGCATGAGTTGAAGTACAAAATCTTCGGAAAGATTGAGACGTGTACCTTTTGCTATGCGATCATCAATAATTTCCTGCCACCGATGCGGTTGAAGAGTGGAGATGCCTTGTTTCGTCTTAAGTCGACCCATCTCTTGCACGATATCCATCCGCTGACCAAGTAGACTGAGCAACTGGCTATCCAGCTCGTCAACGCTATCTCGCAGACCGCTCATACGGTTTAGGAACACAGGGCTTTCGCTTTGCTCGTGGGAGAGTTCCAGGTGCCTCACCATAGAAATAAACTGGACGGGGGTGAGCTGCTGGGCTGCATCGGAAAGCGCGCTGGGTGGGTCAGGATGGACCTCGACCATCAAGCCGTCGAAAAGTAGATCCATCGCTTCCTGCGCGACGATATGGATGAGGTCGGCCTTCCCGCAAATATGACTGGGATCGCAAATCAATGGAAGCTCGGGAAGATGCCGCTTGAGTTCGATGGGAACTTTCCAGTTGGGCGCGTTGCGATAGCGCATTTCCAGCGGCGAGCTAAACCCGCGGTGGATCGCCCCGAGCTTGGTTAACCCCGCATGAGCCAGACGCTCAATCGCCCCAATCCACAGACCAATATCGGCGGTCATGGGATTTTTAACCAGAACAGGTACATCCGTTCCCTTGAGCGCATCAGCAATCGCCTGCACCGAAAACGGGTTGGTGGAGGTACGCGCACCGATCCAAAGGATATCCAGGCCATATTCAAGGCAGGCCTCCACATGCGCCGGTTCGGCAACCTCCGTGCCGATCTTCAAGCCGGTTTCACGGCGGGCACGATCCATCCACGCCAATCCCCTCCGGCCAACCCCTTCAAAACTGCCGGGTCGGGTGCGTGGCTTCCAGATTCCGGCACGTAGAAAACCTACTCCGCCATCGGCCAGAGCCCGCGCTGTTTCTAACACCTGTTCCTCACTTTCCGCGCTGCACGGCCCTGCCGCCAAAAATATTTGATCGACGGGAAAGCCCCAATCTATGAATTTTTCTTCGTTCATATCCATTCTCTATTTCGAGCAATCAGCACGCATTGTTCCACCTTTATCCGTGAAGCGCAACTCATGCCCTGCACAGGATAAAAAAAAACAAGCACCCGCTTGACTAAGTCGCATAAAACACTACCTTGTTTCTTATATTTACAAGCATTTAGAGCGGCGTGAGGGGACTGGCCCAGTGATCGCCCGGCAACCTGGAAATCAAGAATAAGGTGCCAAGGCCAGGCTTTGCAGCGCAAAGCAACGATGTGTTCCCGGAAGGGACAATGTTCGATGTCTTTCCTCAAAGTTCCCTTGCGTTGCTTCATACATACTTAAATAACAAAAGGGAAAGACCTATGAGCAAACTGGAAACCAAATGCCTGCACGCCGGTTATGAATCGGCAGAATCAACTACCCACGCGCATGCTGTGCCGCTCTATCGCACTGCAGCCTACCGTTTCGACAGCACCGAACATGCCGCAAATCTTTTCACTCTGAAAGAGATGGGCAACATCTACACCCGCCTGATGAATCCGACCACCGATGTGCTCGAACAGCGGATTGCGGCCATGGAAGGGGGAGCCGCTGGACTTGCCGTCGCATCGGGGACTTCTGCCATTTTTTACAGCATTATCAATCTGGCACAATCCGGCGATGAAATCGTGTCCGCCAACAACCTCTACGGCGGCTCCTATACCCAGTTTAATGACATCTTACCGGGAATGGGCATTAAAGTGATTTTTGTTGACCCGACCGATCCACAAAACTTTGCCGATGCCATCACGGATAAAACCAAAGCGGTCTACTGCGAGTCCATCGGAAACCCGCTGCTGGACGTGGTCGACATTCAGGCCATCGCCGACATTGCCCACGCCAACGGGCTGCCCCTAATCGTCGACAGCACCTTCTCCACCCCGGCGCTCACCCGCCCGCTTGAACATGGTGCAGATATCGTCGTACACTCGTTGACCAAATGGCTCGGCGGACACGGAACCAGCATCGGCGGCATTGTGGTCGACTCCGGAAAATTCGACTGGACCACTGGCAAGCACCCGCAGCTCTCCGACCCGGAACCGAGCTACTGGAATGTTAGCTTCGCCAATGATCTTGGCGATCTAGCCCCACTTGCCTACATCTTGCGCATGCGCCTGATTCCGCTCCGAAATCTCGGTGCGTGCATTTCCCCCGATAATGCATGGATGGCTCTGCAAGGCGTCGAGACCCTCTCGTTGCGCATGGAACGCCACTCCGAAAACGGACTGGCCGTGGCCAAGCATTTGCAAAACCACGACAAGGTTGAATGGGTTCGCCATCCAGCGCTCGAAGGCGATCCTTCCTACGAACTGGCTCAGAAGTACCTGCCCAACGGCGCGGGTGGTATGGTGATCTTCGGCATCAAAGGAGGGCAAGAGGCTGGTAAAAAATTCATCGAAAGTCTAGATCTCTTCTCGCACCTCGCCAATGTCGGCGACGCGCGCAGTCTGGCAATCCACCCGGCCTCCACCACACACTCGCAGCTGAACGAAGAGCAGCAGGCTGTTGGACACATCACCCCAGACCTCGTTCGCCTCTCGGTTGGACTTGAGCACATCGACGATATCTTATCTGATATCGACCAAGCACTAGAAAACCTCTAGAGCAACCAACTGCGACCATCCCTCCGGGGATGGCCTTGAGGGGTCTAATGGAAGTAAAAAGTAAGTTCTACACCTATGGTGAAGACGCTAAATCCCGCCTCGTACTACACGATGGGCGGGATTTTGGGCCTATCACTCTCGCGTATGAAACATGGGGTGAACTCAACGAAACGAAGGATAACGCCGTTTTGATCTTCCACGCCCTGTCCGGCTCCCAGCACGTTGCCGGCTTCAATCCCGATGTTCCGGAAGCCGAAGGCCGTTGGGACGAGGCCTGCAAAACCGGCTGGTGGGATGACTTTGTCGGCCCAGGGAAACCCATTGATACCAATCGTTTCTTCGTCATTTGCGCCAACTATCTCGGTGGTTGCTATGGTAGCACCGGTCCATCGTCGATCAATCCAGCAACGGGACAAGAATATGGCGGTGACTTCCCGAAGATCACCTTTGGCGATATCGTCGACTCCCAAATCCCGCTTTTCAAGGAGCTAGGCATCGAAACCTTCCACGCCGCCATTGGGTCTTCACTCGGCGGCATGATGGTCATGAATTTTTCCGTACGCTATCCGAAGATGGTCAACCGTATCATCCCCGTTGCCTGCGGCATCGAGTCCACCACACTCACGCGGGTTCATAATCTTGAGCAAATCCTCGCCATTGAGAACGATCCTAACTTCTGCAACGGCCACTACTACGACGGCCCCGCCCCTTTGCGCGGCCTAGCACTGGCTCGCATGATTTCGCACAAGACCTTCGTATCACTCCAGGCCATGGAGGCGCGCATGACGAATAAATGCGAGCAGGAACATGACGAATTCTCGTGGTATAAAATCAAGACCCCGCTGGAGTCCTATATCCTCCACCAAGGCCGTAAATTTCTGCAACGCTTCGATGCAAATACCTACCTTTATCTCATTGCCGGATGGACCCACTACCACCTTGCGAACGATTGTGGAGCGAAAGACTATGCCGAGGTCTTCAACGATTGCACACATCAGGAATATCTGGTGTTTAGCATCGACTCCGATGTCTGCTTCTATCCCGATGAGCAGGAAAATATTCACACCAGACTCGTGGAAAACGGAATACAATCGGAATTCATTTCTGTTAACTCCGACAAAGGACACGACTCCTTCCTGCTCGAACCCGAGATCTATGCGGCTCCTATCCGGGCGATGCTCGAAAAATGATCGTAGTCCTATCCCCATCGAAAAGTATGGACATGGAACCGGGACAATTTCCCGATTTTTCCCAACCGGCCTTCCTCGACCAATCGGAAAAGCTTGTTTCAAAAGTACGGAATTTTTCCACTGCCGAGTTGATGGAGTTCATGGCAATCAGTGAGAATTTGGCCAAGCTCAATCAGCAACGGTTCAAGGATTGGAAAATCCCGTTCGACACTGGAAATGCCAAGCAAGCCTTGTTTGCCTTTACCGGTGATGTCTATGATGGACTCGATGCCACAACACTCAAAAGGCAAGATGTACACTTTGCACAAGAACATCTTCGGATTCTTTCGAGCCTATACGGATTGCTTAAACCAATCGATCTTATCCAGCCCTACCGCCTCGAGATGGGACGACCGCTCGAAATGCGCGGCGCAAAAAACCTTTATGAATTTTGGAAGGCCACCCTTACCGATGAACTCAATCGCCTCGATGGTGATTTATTGCTCAATCTTGCCTCTCAGGAATACTTCAAAGCTATTGACCGGCGAAAGCTCGACAAGCAGGTTATTAGTCCTATCTTCAAAGATGAAAAAAATGGAACGCTAAAAATCATCAGCTTCTACGCCAAGAAAGCCCGCGGAAACATGGCTCGGTTTATTATTCAAAACCAAATCAAAGACATCGCAGAACTCATAAATTTCGATGGCAACGGCTATTGCTATGATGCCAAACTTTCCACTGCAACCGAACCCCTTTTCAAACGAGTTTCTCGCTAGACCGCCTCTCCACGCAGGGGAATGTTGCGCTTGTAGAGATTGATGTAGCGCTGAATTCGGGTGGAAAGATCCTTCTGCTTATTGCTCTTGGCAATTTTGAGTGCTCGTTTCGCCCATTCAGAGGCATCGGAGAAGTGCTGAAGTTCCGCATAGGCCGCACTAATGAGAACTAACGTGAGCGGGTCGTTCTTTCCAGTGATATCAAGTAGTTTTTGGGCATACTCAAGTGCCTCGGATCCATTACGCTCGTCAGGATTTTCATCCGTGGAAAGAAGAAGGACAACCTCGCGTAATGCAGCGGTATCTTTTGGATTGATATGTAATTTTTTCCTGACCTTTTCGACCTTGGAGGCGTTTTCTTCTCCTTCAACATCACAATCTACGTCTTCAAGAGCCACAAGTTTGAGATTGAGTTCAATCTTTTCCTCATCGAACTTTTTCTGAAGAAAGGGCTTATCGATCGCGTTGACGTAGGCCTCTTCCGGCGTAATAACGCCGCGCTTAACGAGGCTCAGTAGGTCGTCAGCAAATGTACACATGCCGACGTTGCGACCCGTCTGCATCAAGGACGGAATCTGGTGAGTCTTTCCTTCACGGATATTGGCGGAAACGGCCGGTGTGACCACTAGGATTTCGGCCGAGGCAATACGCCCGCCACCAATACGCTTGCACAGTGTCTGGGCGATCACACCCTTCAGCGAGTCGGCCAACATGGTACGGATCTGGTTTTGGCGGTCGGCCGGAAATTTGTCAATGATCCGGTCGACGGTCGTGGCGGCGGTGTTGGTGTGTAGCGTACCGAAAACCAAGTGCCCGGTTTCGGCGGTCTCAATGGCAATCTCCATCGTTTCAAGGTCGCGCATCTCTCCGACCAGAATAATATCAGGGTCTTCACGAAGCGCTGCACGCAGGGCGGAGGCAAAACTTTTGGTGTGTACATGGACTTCGCGCTGGTTAACGAGACAACCCATGGAACGGTGTTTGAATTCTACCGGATCCTCAATCGTGATCAGGTGCTGACGGCGGGTGCGATTGATCAAGTCGACCATGGCGGCCAGAGTGGTGGACTTGCCGCTTCCAGTTGGTCCTGTCACGATAACGAGTCCTTTGTTCATAAAGCAAAATGAACGGATGCCTTCTGGAATATTGAGTTCTTCAAAGGTTGGGATTCGAGATGGAATTTGGCGCATAACGCAACCAATTCCCTCGTGATCCACAAAAATATTGACCCGGAAGCGTGCTGTTCCTGGAAGTTCGTAAGCAAAGTCGGTATCCCATACCTCTTCGAACTCCGTAATATTTCGTTCCGGGGTCACCTCATAGAGAATTTCCCGAAGCTCCTCTTCGGTAAATTTTTCAGTTCCGCGTTGGAAATGCATTTCACCATCGATGCGGAAGCAAAGTTGATGATTGGTGGACAGATGAATATCGCTGGCGCCTTTTTCCAGCATTTCTTCCAAATAGTGGTCGATTTTCTTCATATGCAAATTCCTGATATTAGTTTCGGCAGATAGAGCAACAATTATGCCACGTTAATGATCGATCAGGCTTGCCTGTTTATCTCCTGTTGGAGAATACGACTGAGTTCGCGCCAATCGAGCGGCTTCGGGATGAAAGCGGCGTGCCCTAACTCACTGAGGCTCTCCCCGTCCACCTTTTCCATATAGCCACTGCACAGGATAGCTGGGAGGCTTGGTTTGAGGAGCAGGCATTCAGAAATCAATTCGTGGCCGTTCATTTCCGGCATGCTGTAGTCGGAAATAAGAGCATCAAACCCATCGGGATCTCGTTGAAAAATTTCAAGAGCCCGAGCACCATTGGTCGCAGTTAATACCGAATACCCAAAGGACTCCAGAATCTCGCACCCCATGGAAAGTACCAGATCGTCGTCGTCCACAAACAGGAGTCGACCAAAACCTTCCGGAGTGGATAAATCAATCGCCTGCCGCTCTTCTTCAGCGGTTTCGATCAGCAAGGGAAGATACAGACTAAAGGTGCTTCCAACTCCGAGTTCACTTTCTACCGCGATGTAACCCCGATGTTTCCGCACGATGCCATGCACGATGGATAGCCCAAAGCCCGTTCCCTCGCCCTTCTTTTTTGTGGTGTAGTAGGGTTCGAAAATCCGTTCCATAATTTCCGGCGGCATACCACTTCCTGTATCTTCGACGGTAACGCAGGCATAGAGGCCGGGATCGAGATCCACTACCCGTTCATCATGTTTCTTTCCAAGCAGTTCCACTTGTTTAAGGGAAACGCTCAGCGTTCCCGGCTCTTTCCCCAGCGCATGTACGGCATTGGTGCAAAGATTCACCATGATCTGCTGAATCTGCGTGGTATCCCCAAATACTGAACCACACTGCTCGGCAATATCGGTCTCTACCGAGATGCATGGATTGATCGTGGTTTGAACCATGCTTAGAGAGTCTCGCAGTATCGATGGTAAAGCGACTGAATGAAAACCCTGCTCTTCTTGACGACTGAACATGAGGATCTGGCGTACTAGTTTGGTGGCCCGATCCCCCGCTTTGACGATTTCCTTGAGATACCCATAAACTTTGTCATCTTCCTCGACCGAGTTCATGCATAGTGCCACATAACCGAGAATGGCTGTCAGGATATTATTGAAGTCATGCGATACCCCACCGGCCAGTTCACCAATAGCGGTCATTTTCTGGGTCTGGCGCATCTGCTTTTCGATGGCTATCTCCTGAGTAATATCCCGGCTAATTGCCACATAGCTCAGAACTTTATCAGAATCGTCGCGAATGGGATAGATGATGGCTTCCACATCGAATAGCGCCCCGTTTTTTCGGCAACTGGAAATGTGACCCTCCCATTTGCTTCCGGAAGAGATGGTGGACACTAATTTTTGATAGAATTCATTTTCATACTTATCGCTACGAAATAGGTCCGGGGTTTCGCCAATCACCTCGGTGGAGGCATATCCTGTGGTCGATTCAAAAGCCGCATTCACATAGATAATTGCACCATTCACATCGGTAATGATGATTGACTCCGTGGACTGTTCCACCGCCACCGCCAAACGCTTTACCTCCTGCTCCATCCGGATCCGCTTGGTTAGATCACGGCTAATACCAATCATCCCTGTTGATCCCCCAGCAGATTCCAAATACGGAGTTTTTAAGGTGCTGAGATAAACCTCGTTCCCGTCAACCCCCGTCTTCCAACCTTCCGTTTCTACCGGCGTACCGTTTGCCAGCACACGAAAATCTTCCATATGAGCATCCCGCGCCTCGTTCTCCGACATGAATGCGCTATTGGTACGGTTGATGATTTCGCTCTCTTTCTTTCCGACGAACTTCGCATACGCCTTATTGCAGCCGAGGTAGAGACCGCGGTTGTCCTTGAAATAGATCGGATCAGGAATCGAATCGATCAGGCAGTGAAGCAAGGCCTGCTGCTCAACCAGACGGCGACCCACCTGAATACGAGCCAGCAGCTCACCGCTATCGAAAGGTTTCTTAATGAAGTCATCGGCTCCCGCAGCAAAACCCTCAAGGACATCATCCTTAGCCGATTTGGCCGTCAGTAGAATCACATAGATAGGCGACGCCGTATCTATCTCACGAATTTTCCGGCAAAGTTCCACTCCGCTCATTCCCGGCATCATCCAGTCAATCAACGCCAGCTTCGGAACCTCCCCCTTTTGCAACTCCTCCCAGGCCGTCTCGCCACTCTCCGCAGCAATCACATCAAAGCCCGCTTTCGCAAGCGTCTTCTTGAGCAAAGTTCGTGAAAAGGTATTGTCCTCAACGAGCAGAATCTTCATCAAACGGTCTCCAGTAGAGCGCTCTGGAACTTTGCATTATGCAACCAGACAACGCCACAGCTACGAACATTCGCAAATCGACCGATTCGGTTCAATGGTTTTCACTCGGTAAGTGTGGAAACAAAAACGCACCAACAAGAGGGATTGCCAGTGCGTGACTCCAGTACCTTTGTAGGCATGGAAAATCTAGCCTATAGGTGGTCGGTGTCGTCGATGACTTCCTTAACCGCCGGAACGCGCTCTTTTAGGAGAGTTTCGATTCCGTTCTTCATGGTCATGCGAGCCCCCGGACAGCCTTTGCAGCCGCCGTCGAGCTCAATAAACACCACCCCATGCTCCACCTTGGTCACTTCGCCGCCACCGCCGTGCGAGGCTAGTGCTGGCGAAACCTCTTCAACCATTACCACATTAACTGCTTCTAAAATCTCTTGATCTGTCATGGTTATTTCCTTTTGTTCCACATGAAATTGACAACTTGTTGTCTAACCCCTACTACTTTTGACTTTGCATAACAAGCACAGGGATGGGTATTTCATGGCCAAGTATATTCACAACATTCTCAAGGGCGCGTTGATGGGCGCTGCCAATGTCATCCCCGGCGTTTCCGGGGGCACTATGGCCTTGCTCACCGGAATATTTGAACGGTTGATTAACGCGATCAAGTCGTTTGACCTACACGCCCTTAAGCTGCTCTCGAAGTTCCAATTCAAGGCTCTCTTCCAACATATCGATCTTCCGTTCCTCTCCGCCATCGGAATAGGCGTTGTCGCAAGCATACTGACATTTGCTCGCCTGCTTGAATACCTGTTCGAGCATCATGCCCTCCACGTCTGGGCCTTTTTCTTCGGCCTGATCCTCGCCTCGGTCTACTTTGTCGGTAAAAAAATCGAGCGGCGCAACGGATCGGTTGTTGCCCTGTTCCTCCTTGGCACAGTGATTGCCGCAAGCATCGCCTTTCTCGAACCCGCTGCAGAAAATGCATCCATCCCCTACCTGCTTGCCTGTGGAGCCATTGCCATGTGCAGCATGATTCTACCCGGCCTCTCCGGTTCCTACGTGCTGTTGCTGATGGGGAACTACCAACTTGTCATGATCAAATCCGTCTCCACCTTCGATCTCAGCATTTTGATTCCTGTTGGCATCGGCGCCATGGTCGGCCTGCTAGCCTTTGCTCGGTTGCTCGCATGGATCTTCAAGAAATTCCACGACCAAACCATCGCTCTGCTAACCGGCTTTATCTTCGGGTCGCTTTGTATTCTCTGGCCATGGAAAGAAGCCATCATCCAGATTTTCGAAAAAGGGGATGGCCTCAAGGAAAAGGTCGTAGGTTACACCTATACCCTGCCCGAAGCCACTGCCGAAACGGCCATTGCCGTAGCCATCATGGTTGCGGGCATCGTAGCCATCGCATGGGTGGAGACCCTTGCCGGGCGCAAGGGCACAGAATAAGCCCCTACTTGATCGCCCGACGATCCGAAAAACAGCTCAGCACCGCCAGGAACAACAACCCCGCATCGCAACCGTGCGCCCGCACCAACTCGCCAATCCGCATCGCCTTTGTGTGACGGGATGCTTTATAAGAAGAGAATCACTAGTTGACCGTAATCATTTTATCCGCGCGATACGACGAGCGCACCAGCGGACCGGAAGCCACCGCATCGAACCCGACCCGGTAGGCTGCCGCCTCGAATTCCTCGAATTCTTGCGGAGTCACATAGCGTTTCGTGTTCGCATGGTCTCGCGTCGGAGCCATATATTGACCAATCGTCAACAACCGAACTCCGTGATCATAAATATCCTGAAGGCATTGCATCACCTCGTCGTTGGTCTCGCCTAACCCCAGCATGATCCCCGTTTTCACCTTGATCGTCCGATCACCATACTCTGCGGCCATTTTTAAAACCGACAAAGACCGTTCGTAGGTTGCCCCCGAACGGATCGAGCGCTGTAGGCGCTTTACCGTTTCCATATTATGATTGAATACAAGTGGGCCAGCCTCCAACACCTTGTAGAGTGACTCTTTCCGCCCCCAGAAATCGGGCGTCAGCACCTCCACCGTTAGGCCGGGTACACGCTCCTTCACCGCAGTAATCGTCTGGGCAAAAATTTCCGCGCCGCCGTCCAGCACATCGTCGCGCGTTACGCTGGTGATGACCACATGCTTGAGGTTCATCTTTTCAACCGCATTCGCAACGCGCTGGGGTTCTTCCAGATCAAGACCTAGTGGCTTGCCCGTAGCAATTGAACAAAAGCGGCAATCGCGCGTGCAAATATTTCCGAGAATCATAACCGTCGCCGTGCCAGCGTTCCAACACTCGTGACGGTTCGGGCACTTGGCATCTTCGCAGACCGTGTGCAAACCGTTCTTTTTCAATGCCGCATGCGTTTCCGAATAGGCCGCATCCGTCTGGATCGGGCGGCGCAACCACTTTGGCAAGCGGGCGGGTTTTTCCTCGACTGTAGTACTCATGTTGGCCTCCTAACTCTTCAGCGTGTTAATCATTTTTTTGAGTTTCTCACTCTTTTCGATTAGCTCGTCCTTGCGCTTTTCCTGAACGGCGACCACTTCTTTCGGGGCACGGCTGGTAAATTTTTCGTTGGAGAGTTTCTGCCTCACATTTGCCAAATGGCCGTTCACTTCGTCGAGTTCGGCGGATAGCTTCTTCACTTCGGCATCGACATCAACGAGGCCGTCGATCGACATGTAGACGGTCCCGAGCGTGCTGATTCCGCTCGGCATCGCACCGCTCGGTGTAAAGTCAATCTCGACCCCGATCTCCTCGGCTTTTAACAGGGTCATAATTGAGGCTTTATCGCCATTGATTTGCTCTGTATAGGTTTCATTCGCCGGACGGATATGAAACACAGCCGTCTGCTTGTTCGCTAAATTATATTCGGCGCGCAGGATACGACCCACACGAATGAGGTCGTGCTTCCCATCTACATATTTGACTATCTCAGCATCAATCCCTTCCGCAACAGCCTTGTCCGGCCATTTGGCCAACATGATGGTTTCCGTCGAATGGTTGTAGTCCATTCCGTGCCACAGCTCCTCCGTAAGAAATGGCATGAATGGATGCAACAGGCGCAACGCGGTTGAGAAGGAGAAGTGCATCACCTGAAGCGTATGTTTCTTTTGTTCCGACGAGCCTTTGAAAAGGATCGGCTTGGCATATTCAATGTACCAGTCGCAGTAGCTATGCCAGAAGAAATCATAGATCGCCATCGTGGTATCATTGAATCGGTAGCGCTCTAGATTATCGTTGGTGGTGGCGATAGCTTCGT
>QIHI01000078.1 GCA_003230915.1 Kiritimatiellales bacterium
CCAGCTCTAGCCGGCTTTGATTATGGCCCCTGCAAGCAACACCCAGCCGATGATAAAACACAGTCCGCCGATCGGCGTGATGGCGCCGAGTCCCCTGACTCCGCTAATGGAAAGGGCGTAGAGGCTACCGGAAAAGATCACGATGCCCGCCACCATCGACCACCCGCTGGCGGTGAGTAGTGCAGATTTATAGTAAAGCGAAAGCAGCCCGATGGCGAGGAGGGCGAGGGTGTGGTAGAAGTGGTATTCGACTCCTGTTTTATAGACGACGAGCATTTTCTCGCAGAGTTTGTCTTTGAGTCCGTGTGCGCCGAAGGCTCCGATGAGTACCGCGAGCGCTCCGCTGATGGCACCGAGTGAGAGAAATAATTTTGCAGTTGGATTCATAGAATTACCTTGGGTCAGTTACTCGGCCAATAAAGAGAAGGGTTCCGGTCTTGTTTTCGCGGATGAGGAAAAGGAAGGGGTGGTTGGCTTTGAACATCGACGGCATGCTGGTGGTTCGCATCCCAACGGCGGTCGCGGCGGCGGCCTCGGTGCCTTCCTCGTTCACTTCGACAAATGCCTTGTGGACAATGGCGCCGATGAAAAGGTCGCGTGTTCCGGTCATGCCGGAAAAGTCGGCTTGGTCGGAAAAGGCGAGCGGCATGCCCATGGCGGCGAGGGTGTCGCCGAGGCTAAACGAGGATTCGATTTTAAATTTGGGCAGATGCACCATCACTTTCATTTCGTTGAACTCGAGTCTGTCGAACGTTTCCGACGTCAGGGATTTTTCAAGGTTCGGGAGTTTACCCGGTTCACTTGGAAGCAGGATGAGCATGGAGAGATCGTCGCCTTCGTAGGGGAGTTCCAGAGCTTGGAACTCCGGGGTGTGGCTCAGCTTAAAGTGGGCCGTTTGTGACATCATCGGCACTTCGACAGTTGTGCCATCAAGGAGTTTGAACGGGGCGGGGCGGGTGCGACCAGGCTTGAACGGACTGGCCCAGTCACCCTTGAAATAGATCGCATTGGCCAGCACAAGCCGAGTCAAAGGGTCGAGCATGCCTTCGGGAATCAGATCCTTGATGCGGTCGTTGGTTTGATCCGCCACCCAGTCGTTGATTTTCGTTCGTGCGCCTTCGGTGTCAGTTCTGTAGTCGACGGCTTCGATTTCACTACCGTAAAACTCGGTCGTCATGGCGAGGTAGTCGGGCAGGAAGGTATAGTCCTTTTGCGGCCAAAGCGAGTTGGCGACGTTCAGCTGGATATGCCTCTTTTTCTGGATGCTGTTGAGCTTCTTCCGGAAATGGGAAAGTGCTGGATGAGTTGCACCTTGTCCGCCAAAATGGAGGGTGCGGTTCATCTGCTCTTCGGTCGTGCCGCCTGCGCCGCCGTACACCATGGCTAGAGCGGTTGAGATGCTGTAGGGCGAAAGGAATAGGTTGTTGTCGTTTTCGGTGGAGAGGCTGCGGTAGAGGTCGATAGAAAGTTGATTGATCGACTCAGAAGAATCGAATGCCATGGAGGTCTCTTTAGGGGAGTTCCATTGCAGGTCGGTGATTTGTAGGGTGGTTTTGCTGCCGGTGGCCATATCCTTGATTTCAAGATCCTTGGCGACCCACATTCCATCCATCTTTTTGATGCTCTTGATCTTCATGCGCCGGGTCTCTTTTTCCTGAGCATCGAGTGTCCGTACTTCGAGCAGCATGCCCATTTTTTTCTCGACCCACAGGCGCATGGTTTGCTCCGATCCGGGGATGGGAACGTCGACCACATAGCATTCGCGGTTAATCTTTTTTTCCTCGTCGACCAAAAGGGAGTTGGGCCACCAGAGGACGGAAAAACTCAGATCCGCCCAGGTGATGCCCGTATCGAGAATGTCGGAGGTAGGGGTGCTTTGGTCATCGGAAAAGGTGTAGCTGGGGACTTCGTTATTCCAGACGATTTTCAGGGATTGATCACCGATGCGATAGCTGGCACTCGGCTTTTCCGCACCCCAGTCGAGATTCATTTCAATCGGCAGGCTGATTTTGGTGAATCCTTTCTTTGTGCGCACTTTAAGCGTGCCGGTTAGTTTGATGGGATCTGACGGTAGCTTCGTGCGGATATATGCCAGAATATCGTCGGCCGGTAGCGGCGCAGAATAGCTACGAAAAGCACAAAGAAGGCATAGGATCGCAAAGGTGAACTTGGCCATAATATTTATTCCTGTTCGGAGAGTTTCAAGGCATAGCGCAGGGCTTGGTCGATGTTCTTGACCGTCTTAAATGTTAGTTTCTTTTTCACCTCGGCAGGGATTTCATCGAGATCGATTTTGTTCTTTTCGGGAAGCATGATGTGTTTGATCCCCGCCCGTGATGCGGCCAGCACCTTTTCCTTTAGTCCACCGATGGGCAGCACGCGGCCGCGCAGGGAAATCTCGCCGGTCATAGCCAGATCGGGGCGTACAGATTTATTCTGTAGTATCGAAAGGATCGCCAGTGCAATCGCAATGCCGGCCGAGGGTCCATCCTTGGGCGTGGCACCGGCGGGGACATGGATGTGAATGTCGCTCGTGGCGAAGAGGGCTTCGTCAAGCTGGAAGTCGGTGGCGTGCGACTGTAGGAAACTCAGTGCCGCGCGAGCGGATTCCTTCATCACATCGCCGAGCGATCCGGTGAGGATCAGCTGACCCTTCCCGGCCATGCGGCTGGCTTCGATAAAGAGGATATCACCCCCGTACGGTGTCCACGCCAGACCGGTCACGACGCCGGGGATGGATTCGCGCTCGGCAACATCCTTCTCGATCTTTACAGGGCCGAGAAAACCCTTGAGTTTCCGCAGTGTGATTTCGACGGGGCGAGTCTTGCCTTCGGCAAATCTCCGAGCCACCTTGCGGCAGACATTGGCGATCTGACGTTCGAGGTTGCGCACCCCCGCCTCGGCGGTATAACCGCCGATGATGCCTTCAAGCGCATCCTTGGTAAACTTGATCTGTGCCCGTTTAAGACCGTGTGCCTTGACCGCCTTGGGCACGAGATAGCGGCGAGCAATGTTCGTTTTTTCCTGCACCGTGTAACCGGAGATGTGGATGACTTCCATACGGTCGCGTAGCGGGCCGGGGATGGGGTCGAGCTGGTTGGCGGTGGTGATGAAGAGCACCTTGGAGAGATCGAAGTCGACATCGAGGTAGTGGTCGTTGAAGGTTGAATTTTGTTCGGGGTCGAGCACTTCGAGCAGGGCGGAAGCGGGGTCGCCGCGGAAGTCGGTGCCGACCTTATCGATCTCGTCGAGCATGAAGACGGGGTTGTTGGCTCCGCAACGACGGATGCTCTCAACGATGCGGCCAGGCATGGCACCGATATAGGTGCGGCGGTGACCGCGGATTTCGGCTTCATCGTGTAGGCCGCCGAGCGACATGCGCACGAACTCGCGGCCCAGTGCGCGGGCGACCGATTTGCCGAGCGAGGTTTTACCCACTCCCGGTGGTCCGGCGAGGCAAAGGATTGGGCCTTTCATATCCTTCTTGAGTTTGAGTACGGAGAGGTATTCGAGAATACGATCCTTAACTTTTTCGAGGCCGTAGTGGTCTTTATTGAGAATCTTTTCGGCGGCGAGGATGTCGAGGTGGTCTTCGGTGAATTGGTTCCACGGTAGTTCGGCAAGCACATCGAGGTAGGTGCGGATCACGCCGTGTTCTGGCGAGGCAGGTGGAACGCTCTTGAGGCGCTGTAGTTCTTTGTCGGCCGCTGCACGTGCCTGTTTCGGAAGTTTGGCTACCTCAAGCGCTTTTTCGAGCTCAAGCAGTTCGGTGGCCTGGGGGTCGTCTTCGCCCAGTTCCTTCTGAATGGTTCGGAGCTGCTCGCGCAGGAAGATCTCCCGCTGCGTCTTGCTGAAACTTTCGTTAACCTTGCTCTGGATCTTGTTACCGAGTTTTTGGATTTGGAACTCACGGTTGAGAAATTCCATCAGGGTTTTGAGGCGGCGACCGGGCTGGTTGTCGGCCAGCAAACTTTGGCAAATCTCGATTGGCACCGGCAGGTTGGTGGCGAGCAGGTCAGAGAGCTGCTCTGGAGCATCCATGTTAAAAATAGCGATGGCCAGTTCGTCGGGCAAATGGGGCGACATGGTTACGATTTGCTGGAACTTTTCTGACGCATTGCGGGCAAGGGCTTCTGTTTCGAGCGAGGTATCCTCGGTCTCTGTGATCATTCGGTACTTGGCGGTTGGATAGTCCGACTTCGTATTCAAACTTTTCAGCGTGCAACGCGACATGCCTTCGACGAGGATGTGTGTCGAACCATCCGGGAAGTTCAGGGTCTTAATCAGGCGGGTGACGCAACCGACGCGGTAGATGTCGTCTTTTGTCAGATGAGCTTCATCAATCTCCTCCTCGCGCTGGAGTACCGTGATGAAATGGGGCGTACGCTCCGAAAGATTTCCGACTAGTTTTTTCGATTGTTCTGACGTAATGATCAACGGGGCGGTCATGCGAGGGAAGAGCACAAAGTTTTTCAGCGGCATCACCGGCAGATTGTCCGGCACCTCTGGCTCATTCACAATTTCGATGTCCGATGGGGTGCTATCTTCTTTTGCGCTCATAGTATGGGTATTTGGGTTTTAGTGCGTGGTGCTTGGCTGTCAGTTCTTGGGAGAGTAGGGCAGACCGTTTCCAATGTCTGGAAAAAATGTGCGCCAAATTTCCATGAATAGGATGCGAAAGCCTAGATATCTATTTTTCTCGAAACAGATCCTTTAAAACGGTTTACTATTTACAAGTTCATGTTGTTCTAATTTGGAGTAAGAAATGCTTTCGAAAATTAATTCAGGGACGGTATCGGGAATCGATGCCTATGCGGTAGAGATTGAGGTCAACGCCGGACACGGCGAACCCAAGGTGGTCATTGTCGGCTTGCCCGATGCCGCCGTGAAAGAAAGCTCCGATCGGGTCTGGACGGCACTGATCAATTCCGGCTTCCGCCCGCCGAAGGGGCGCACCACGATCAATCTTGCCCCGGCCAATATGAAAAAGGAGGGGCCGAGTTTTGACCTGCCCATTGCGCTCGGGATCATCGCCGCGCTGGACGATCTCCAGCACGATCTCCTGCCGCGCATTTGCATCGTCGGCGAGCTAGCACTCAGCGGGGCAATACGCAAAGTCCGGGGAGTGCTTCCGATCGCTATTATGGCACGTAACGCGGGGATCAAAGCCATCATGGTTCCGGTCGAGAATGCCGAGGAAGCCGCCGTGGTCGATGGCATCAAGGTATTTCCTGTGCGCAACCTGCGCGAAGCCGCCGACTTCCTCAATCAGGATCTAGAAATCGATCTCTACCACCTCGACATCCAATCCGTATTCAAGGCCAACAGCCTCTACGAAGACGACTTCGCCGACGTGAAGGGGCAGGAATTCGCCAAGCGCGCGCTTGAGGTGGCCATGAGCGGCGGGCATAATTGTCTGTTGATCGGCCCGCCTGGAACAGGCAAAAGTATGCTCGCTAAACGGTTACCTTCGATTCTTCCCTCTATGTCGCTCGACGAAGCGTTGGAGACCACGAAAATTCATAGTATCTCCGGTTCACTCAAATCGCATCAAGCACTGGTGGCGCGCCGCCCGTTCCACTCGCCGCATCACACCATCTCCAATGCCGGACTGCTCGGAGGGGGAACCAACCCGATGCCCGGTGCGGTGAGCCTGGCTCATAACGGAGTCCTGTTTCTCGATGAGCTTCCCGAGTTTCAGCGCAGTGTACTCGAAGTCATGCGCCAGCCGCTCGAAGACGGCGAAGTCACCATTGCCCGCGCCGCCGCCAGCGTCACTTATCCCTGTCGCTTTATGCTCGTTGCCGCCATGAACCCCTGCCCGTGTGGATATCAAACCGACCCCAAGCGCGAGTGCCGTTGCTCGCCCCCTCAGATCGCGCGCTACCGCAGTAAAATTTCCGGCCCGCTGCTCGACCGCATCGACATCCACGTCGAAGTTCCCGCCATCTCCTACGAGCAGCTTACGAAGCTCGACCAAGGCGAGCCGTCATCCGCCATCCGTGAGCGCGTCGTCCGCGCCCGCGAAATCCAGCAAGGTCGATACAAGGACCAACCCGGCACACACTGCAACGCCAACATGCGTAGCAAGACACTTCATCAAGTCTGCCACATGGAACCCGATGCCGAGCAAATCCTGCGTACCGCCATGAGCGATCTCGACTTGAGTGCCCGTGCCTACGACCGCATCCTAAAAGTCGCCCGCACCATCGCCGATCTCGATGCCGCCAATACGATTGAGCCGCAGCATATTTCTGAAGCGATCCAGTATCGGACACTGGATCGGCAGTTATGGGTTTAAGTCACAAAGGCAGGAGTTATTGCTCGGCGATTAAATGTTTAGATTCCGATGCTCACGAAGGGAGAACAACACGATCACTTTGGATCGATTCTCTGAAATTAAAGATTATTTCTTATAGCATTTATGATATATTTTAGGCCAATAAGGCTCATATTGAGGGTGTTTTATAGTGAATACGCTATAGAATATCTCTCACCCCAGACTCTGTAGAATTTCCCGTGCGGGTCTTTTTCAACCATTTGTCTGCATCAAATCGAACGGCGTCGTGTAAGTGGTCGTTGAGGCCAATGGCCCTCCCGCATACTTGCGCATTTCTTCGCGGTTCCCCAATCGAGTTCGGTGCGCCTGACGAAGTTGGAAGTTTCGTCTACATTCATGCATTCCGCCGCTTTTTGGCGGAAGGAAGGTTCATGCCATACATGGAGTTGAAGATGACGAGGAGGTTGGAGAAGACCATGCCGACCGCGCAGTATTTGGGCGAGAGCCATCCTATCCCGGCGAGAAACATACCGAAGATATTATAGAGAAATGCCCAACCATAGTTCTGCCGAATTTTGCGGCGAACCTTGCGTTGCATGAAAGGTAGATCGCTCAGCCGGCCAATTTCCGGAACCATGAAGACCCCGTCCGCACTCATCTTGGCGGGAATCTGGCCGGAGAAGACCGCAAGGCCAAGGTCGGCCGTTGTCAGGGCCTGGGCATCGTTGATGCCATCGCCGATCATCATCACCGTCTTTCCCTGCTGCTGGAGTGTTTCGACTTCTTTTTGCTTGTCGCCGCTCCCCATTTCAGCCCGATATTTTTTGATTCCCAGTTCATCGGCTACTTGCCGGACGACCGCCTCCCGGTCGCCGGAAAAGATGAGTGGTTCCACGCCCCCTGCCCGAAGTTCCGCCACCAGTGCGGCCGACTCATCGCGGAGCGTGTCCTTCAACCCGGCAACGAGGTAGCATTTGTCGGCCGTGCCAAACATCACGAGGGTTGAGTTTTCGAGGCTAGGTGGAATCGCAATATCAGGATAGAGCCCTGCGCTTCCGGCCATGTAGTGGATGCCATCGACTTTGGCAGATACGATGGTGCGGGTAATTTTGCGCTCGGTCACGGTGCGCGGCGTACCCATCCCGGCAAGTGCGCGGGCAATCGGGTGTTCAATCCCGTTTTCGAGCGATGCGAGTAGGTTTAGATAGTCCGGATTCTCATCGGTCAGCCAAACGATTTCGTGGATTTCCGGCGCACCGCGGGTGAGCGTACCGGTTTTATCGAACACGACGACGAGTGGTTTTAGTGCCAGCACTGCGCCGTTGAAAATCTGGATGCCCAATCCGCGTACTTTTTCGATGGCCGCCGTCAGCACCAGCGGCTCGGCAATGCCGAATGCGCAGGGACAGGCCACGATCAGCACACCCAGCATTCGAACCATTGCTTCGTTGCGGTCGCCCCATAGCACGTTGGCCACGAAGACCAACCCGCCGACGACGACCACGATTGGAACAAATATCTGACTGATCCGGTCGCCCAGCGAAAGCTGTTCCTTGCGCGTATTGAAAGCTTCGATGGTGCTGTCGACCATCTTCTGGATCAGATTGCTTTGTCCGGAAGCAGGCACCGACAAACGTGCACAATCGGAAAGCAGTTTGGCTCCTGCGCCGACATAGCGCCCCTGTTCCAACGTGATTCCGTTCGACTCGCCGGTGATCAGGCTGAAGTCGAACTCTGCCGATGCCAAAAGGAGGCCATCGGTGGGAACAATTTCGCTCCGCACCACGTTGAACTCTTGCCCGGGTTGGAGGTCTTCGGTGGCCACATAGTCATCCGAACCCACTCTCACTTTTTTGGGGAGTTGCCATGCGAGTGAGCTAACTCGGCGGCTCAGCTTTTTATAGAAGCTGGCGGAAATCAGGTTGCCTGTTTCAATGAGCATCAGCAGTAGCGCCACCACATCAAAGTAGAGATGGGAAAAATTTCCAGTAACCATCGAGAATACGGAATAGATCCATGCCGCGGTGGCCGAAAGGAATACCAGGCTCTCCATACGGAACTGCCGCATTCTAATTTGTCGCACACCTGCCCACATCGTATTACGTGCGGCGTAGAGCGGGACCAACGTACCGAACACCGCGAGCAAAACCGAGCAGACCACCTGTATTGCAAAAGGGACTTCCCAGCTCTCGGCCGAGTAGACGACAAACGAGAGCATCATGTTGTTGAGTGCAAAGAACCAGCCGGCGCCAAATCGAAAATAGTCGTAGCCACTGCGTTCCGAGTCGTGACCCTCGTGGAATTGATACCCTAGCTTTTCAATATTTTGGACAATATCGTCCTTGCCGATCTTCATCGGGTCGTAGGAAAGCGAGCAGGTTTCCGCGATAAAGTTGAGGTTCACGTTGCCGACGCCGAAAAGCTTCCCAAGGCTATGGTGCACCAACCATGAACAGGCTGGGCAGACCATCCCGCCCACAAGGAAGAAGAGTTCCTGACCATGCTCGATTTCGGTCCCCTGATCGGCCACCTCTTCGCCACCGGGAAAGACGCCTTCGAGCAACGCCTTAACACGTTCGTCGCGCACGGATCCTTCGAGGCCCATCTTGCCGACGATCGAATAGACCGCCGCACAGCCCGGACAGCAAAACTCCCCCTCTCCGCCGGGAACGTTCCGGCTGCAAACTATGCACTGTTCGGACATGGTTGTTTTCTCGCACAAAGGCACGGAGGCACATGGAAACAAGAGTGCTTAAAGTGTGATGGCTTTGTGTGGGCGATCTCCCTATTGAATAGATGGTGTAAGCTTTAGGATGAACAAGGTGATATAGAAAATCCCAATGGCGAGACAGATCCACGGAAAGGCTTTTTCAAAGCGGGCTCCCCATTTTTTATCGACCAAGCGGCCAAGGGAAATACCAAGCTGCATGAAAAAGGTTTGCGTGATGACAAAGGCCAGCATAAACGCGCCGCCAAGCCACCATGTTCCGGTTCCGATGGCCATCGCAAACGCGGCGTAGAGCATGCCGCACGGGATGAGTGCTGTACATGCACCCCCCGCGGTCAACTTGCCCAATCCACCGCTAAAAAACTTCGCCAACCAATTCCCGCCCGGTGCTTTTAGCTTCTTTTTACGGAAGGTGTATCCGGCAATGAAGAACATCATGATGGCCGGAAACAGGAGCGATAGCAGTGCTCCCCGAAGGGGATGGGTTGATGATGTCGGGCAACAGTAGTGCGCCATGCCTACGTTGACAAATTCGCCGAAAGCTCCAAAGAGAAGTCCTGCCAGCGTGTAGCCCACCACCCGCCCGAGATTGAAGAGCGACAGCGCCTTCAGACTCTTTTCCCGGTGAAGAGCACAAACGGACACGTGTAATGGACCACACATGGCATAGCAGTGCGGGATGGCAACCCAGCCCAGCGCGGAGCCGGCAATTATCGTGGCGATCAGTTCCTTCATAATTCGCGCAGTACCCTATCACCATTTCCGGAGAATTCAATTTCAGCGATGGATGAATCGACGCACCCATGGAGAAATAGTGAATTGAATTTCCAAGTCGTTTTTCTCATCGAGGTCGAGTACCGAACCACCCTTTTGGGAGTAGAGACTATCGTTTCTGGGCGCCGGAGATATATTTAAGCATGGATTTGCCGCGCGTAGGATCGGTCTCTTTCAGGGTTTTGGCTTCGCGCTCGGCATAGCTCCATTGGCCTTGCTGGCTGTAGCTGAGCGAGAGCATGTAGCGGGCATCCGTAAAAGAAGGATCAATCTTCAGCGCATCGAGGCAGGCCTGGGCGGCTTGGGAATAATCTTTCAGGGCGTAGTAGGAGAGTCCCATGTTGTAGTGCGCGGTTTTTTGCGTTGGGTCGGCTCGGAGGGCTTGTTCATACTGTTTCACGGCGGCGTTATATTTTTTAGCGGCATGGAGTTTGGAGCCTGCGGCAATTAGACGGGAGGCTTTGTCGGGATTGTGCTGTGCTGATGTAGTCGGGCGGGCGGGGTCGGTTTTTCCGCCGAGTCGGACGATGGCTTGTTCGGCAACCGTGCTTTGCAGGGCATCGGTTCCGGCTTTGGCGAGGTACTGTTTATATCTGCGGAGAGCGGCACTGCTATTGTGGAGCCATTGGTCTTGGATGAGGGCTAAGTTATAGAGGGCTGGGGCATAGTCGGGGTAGGCGATCACAATCTGCTCAAGCCGTTTTATGGCGGCGGTACTGCCTCCATTGAGGTGTAGCTCGGCCAAAGCCAGAGCATTTTGTCTGGCCGGATTATTGGGGGTGGTGCGCAAGCTGGCGGTGATTTCTTTTGATGCGCTCGCCCAATTCTTCCGTTGCATTTGAATGATTCCCAGAAAGGAACGAGCCGTCGAGTTGCTCGGTTGGTCGTTAAGGATCTTGGTGAATTCAAATTCGGCTTGTTCCAGCTGATCCGCATGGAAGAGAGCGATGCCGAGGTTGAGATTAGCCCCGCTAAGTTCGTCTGACAGGCGGCAGGATTCGCCAAACTTTTCCGCAGCTTGGTCGTGTTTCCCGAGATTCCAGAGAATGATACCCAGTTGGTTATTGGCTTCGGACCGCTTTTCCTTTCCCGAGAGTTTGCGTATGGCTTTTTCAAGTTGCCCTTGCGCGCGGACGAGGTCGCCGTTTTTCCAGGAGGCCATTCCCTTGTTATATTCCTTCTCGCCAGAGCGTTCGCCACAACCGAAGAAGAAGGTGAGTAGCAGGAAGATCCCGCTGCCAATCAAAACTGATTTTCTGTGTTTCATTCCGTTGAAATTCCTTTAACCACACCTGTCGGGTGCGAGATTCATCAAAATTTTAAAAAAGATATTCTACCCTAAACTCCGCCGGTCACGATCCCCCACGATGGCAACAGTTCGGAGGGCATAATAAATTCGATCTGCAACCGGAGTTTTAGAGATATTGAGTTCATGGAGTGCTACCTTATCCCACCCTTGGATATTTTGAAGCGGAAAATTTCCTTCGACCGGAAAAAGTTGCGGCGAGCTTCCCTTTTCCAAGCCTTTTGGGTTCAATGCCGAGAATTGAAGGAGCGATGGGTCGGTGGAGTTTTTAGCAGATAATTGGGTGGGATTGGTATCGATGGCCGTGCTGTTGTTCTGTTCTGCCTTTTTTTCGGGTACCGAAACGGCACTGTTTTCGTTAACGCGCGGGCAGGTGGAACGGTTGCGGGGGTGCGGGCAGCATATCGAGAAGACCCTGTCTTTGTTGGCTGGAAACCCCTCTGGGCTGCTGATTGCCATCTTATTCGGGAACATTGTGGTGAATATCCTGTTTTTCAGCCTGAGTGTGGCGGTGACGGTCGATGTGGGCCGATACCATGGTGAATGGTGGGGGGCTGCAATGGGTGTGGCAGTACTGGTACTAATGATTCTGATGGGTGAAATATTGCCCAAAGCTTTGGGCATCTCCTTTCCCGAGCGGGTCGCCCGTCTAAATGCCTTGCCTCTGCGCAGTTGGTATCACTTTATGGGACCAGTACGCCGTGTATTGGAAGTCATCACTCGCCATTTGGAGCCCGCCGATACATACGATAGCCAGCTGAATGCCGCCGAACTAAAGTTGCTGATCGATGCCACCCGGAACGACCCAACCTTTGGGAAACAGGAAAAGGCGATCATCGAGGATATTGTCAACCTTCCTGAAATCCGAGTACGAGAACTGATGGTTCCCCGCGTAAAGCAGCTCTTTCGCCGAGCGGATGCCTCCGCCGCCGAAGCCCTCTCTGTGGCCGCCGAGCAGGGGATCGAACTCATCCCCATCTATGAAGGGGACGAAGACAACATGATCGGAATGGTCGAAGTTCGCGACCTCTTTGTGAATGAGGATCCTTTGCGTCCGTTGAAAGATTTTGTGCTACCGGTTTCTTTTGTGCCGGAAACCAAGCGTGCCGATGAAATGCTACGCGAGTTTTTGGCGGGGAATTTGCGGATGGTTGGCGTGGTGGACGAGTTTGGCGGGCTGGCTGGAACCGTTTGCCTTGAAGACCTGCTCGAAAAGGTGGTGGGTGAATTCGATGTCATGGAGGCACCGGTTATTGAAAAGATCGGCGAAAGCATTTATCGGTTGCCGGGCAGCCTAGGTATCCGTGAATGGCGCAGCCTGTTTGTGGGATTTCTGCCCGACGAAGTGGTACGCACGCTGGCCCTCGACACATTGAGCGGTCTAGTGGTTTCTCTGCTCAAGCGCATGCCGGAAGCTGGCGATGTGGCTCAGGTTCACAATCTGCGGTTTACAGTCGAGCAGGTGTGTTCCAACCGGATTGAGTCCGTACTACTCGAACTCTCCGTCGGCAAGGAGGAGGAGCGGTGAACCTATTGCCTGTCGCGATCCTTTTGTTGGGCTTTCTGTTTTCCGCGCTGTTTTCCGGTGTGGAAACCGGTAGCTACATGATTAACCGTATCCGTTTACGCCAGCGTGTTCTGGAGCGCCGCCGCTCGGCTATCCTACTCTCAAAGCTACTAGCCGAGCCGCATATATTTGTTTTCACCGTGCTGATCGGCAATAATATCGCAATCTATCTACTATCCAAGATTGTGACCGATCTCTACCTGGACGGCGGTCTCGAAGGCGGGCGTACGTTGTTCGGCTTCATCCCCTGGAATGCGGAAATGGCCGCCACGCTCACGCTGGTATTCCCGCTGTTCTTCTTTGCCGAAGTCGCCCCGAAAAACGGGTTCCGGAAAAAAGCCGACACGCTCATGTATCGGTCGGCAGGCATCATGCGCCTGATCGTATTGGCGTTCTATCCCTTCAGCTGGCCGCTGAAAAAACTCTTCACGCTGCTCACGCGAGGGAGGAGTGAGGAGCCAGGGCGCGAGCTACACCGCCTTTCACCCGCAGGCCTCAAGGAATATTTTTCGGCCGGCGCGAAGGTGGGGCTGATTTCTTCCCAGCAGAGCCGCATGATGGATAATGCAACCTCGATGCACGATGTTCCCGTGCGGACGCTCATGGTGCCGATCAAAGCTACCCCGCAACTGCCCGCCGATGCGACCGTGGCCGACTTTAAACGACTTGCGGCGCGGCGCAACTCCGCACATGCCTTGCTCATGCACAAGCATACCGTAATTGGGACGGTTTCCATGTTCGTTCTCGTTAATCAAAAACTGGGGGACGACACGCTTCTCCGCCCCTATGCCGACGAGGTGTTCGTGATTCAGGAAAACCGTAATCT
>QIHI01000027.1 GCA_003230915.1 Kiritimatiellales bacterium
TTCGAGAACGTGACCATCCGCGCTGACCGGATTTCCGGCAACCCCGAAACCGGCGATCTACATGCTGAGGGCAACATCCTCTTTGAACGCGGCAACGTCCTCTGGCAGGGGAGCGAACTGGACTATAATTTTCTCACGCAGTCGGGGCTGTTTGGGCCATCGTCGCTTTATTTTGAGCCGGCGTTCCTGAGCGTCGATCATGTGGAGCGGGTTTCCACCAACGAATACATGCTGCGTGGCGCCACCTTCACCACCTGCCCGAAGGACTCGCCGCATATTCATGCGCGGACGAAAGAGGCGAGACTGGTCGACGAAAAATATATTAAAGCCAAGGGCGTGACGTTCTATGTCGGCAAGGTGCCAGTGCTGTATCTTCCCTATTGGAACCACAAACTCAAGGATCCGGTCTTCACTTTTGAGCTGGGTTTCGGTAGCGAGTGGGGAGCCTTTGCCCTGACTAAGACCACGCTGCCCATCACGGAAAACGTGGACTACATCACCGACATCAATCTCTACAGCAAGCGCGGTATTGGCATCGGCCAGGGCTTCTCGTGGGACTATCCCAATGCCGTCGGCGAATTCGCCGCCTTCTACCTGAAGGATCAGGACCCGAACGCCCGCTTTGATTCGCCGGAAATCGCCGACGACCGCTCCCGCTTCAAGCTTGAGCACCTCCAAAACTTTACCGACACCCACTATCTCAATACCAAGTGGAACTACCTCAGCGACCCCGTTGTGCTTGAAGAGTTTTTCAAAAAGGAATACCGCAACAACGCCCAGCCCGAGAACTATGCCTCGTGGGTATACGGGAACAGCTTTGTGGGGTCGGAGGCCTTCGTCTCCACCCGCCTGAACGATTTCTATGACAACGTCGACCGCGTTGAATATTCCGCCGACCTTTACCGCACTCGGCTCGGCAACTCCCCGTTCTATCTCCAGAGCGAAAACACCGTGGCCCACCTCGAACGCGTTTATGCCAACACCAACCTCGTCGATGCCGCGTATGATTCTATCCGGCTCGACACCGCCAACACACTTTACCTGCCGCAACGCTACGGCTTTCTCAACCTCGTTCCGCGCGCCAGCTACCGCGCTACCTACTACTCGAAACCCGCCGCTGCGAGCAGCGGTGATGAGCTTCGTCAGATTCCCGGCGCGGGCATCGAAGCCTCCTTCCAAGCCACCAAGATCCTTTCCGAGCGAGAGCGTTGGTACGGCAAGGGTCTCCGCCACAAGATCGAACCCTACGCCGACTATATCTACGAAAATACCTCAACGATCCCCAACCAACTCTTACAGTTCGACGATATCGACGAACTCACAGATCAAAACAAAGTACAGGTCGGTCTGCGCAACGTACTGCAAACCCAGCGCGACGGTCGTACCTCCCGCTTCATCGATCTCGACTTATATACCTACTACCTCGTCGAAAAGAACGGAGCCGACGACGCTTTTGAATTTCTGCACATCGACGCGCGCATGCCGTTGACCAAACGAACCATGGTCGATCTGGATGGAACCTACGACTGGTATACCGGCACGATCTCCGAATTCATCACGCGTATCTCTCACAATCACGACGACATCATTTTTTCGCTAGAGCATTACTACGAAGACAAGGTGCGCTCGCTCTGGACTCCCCGCATCGACTTCTTCCCCAAGGGCGATACCTCGATCGAAGCCTATGGTCGTTACGACGACGACGACAACGATCTTCAGGAAATCGCAGTAATCGCCTATAAAAACTTTTGTTGCATACGGTATGGTCTCGGCTACCACGTCTACGACGACGGCGAACAGCGGGTCATGTTCTCCATCGGCCTCTCCGCCTTCCCCGAAGCCCGCCTTTCCAGCGGGCTATAACTGGAAGAGCCCCGACACATCTCGTACGCCGCTTGATCTCCCTGTTCTAATGTTCAACCCTGTTCGTCATGCGCAGAAGATTAAAAGTAAATAGACGGGTAGAATACAGATCGCGATTCTTGAATTCATGGCGGCTCCTTATGTCCCATTTTACTTAGGAAGTAAGATCCTCGCAAGAGTGGAAAAAACACTCATGAATGCAGGGAGCGTCAATGAGAACTTGACCAATTTATACTATTTATGCGGGAGGCTGATTTTCAGCAGCTCGGAGGTTTCGAATACGGTGTCTACCCAGCGCGGAGAAAAAGTTCGAAGCGTGGCGATGGAACAGGTGGGGGCATTGGCAATGTGCTCACCAGTAAGCTGGTTGATGACCCACGTTAGGGAGGGGTTGTGACCAATCAGCATGGCACTTTGGTAACGGTCATCCAAAGCTTGGATGATATCGAGTAAATTAGAGACTCCCGCTTCGTAGATACTTGCCTCAAAAACAATTGTGTGGAATTCAATTTTTAGTTCCTTGGCGATGAGTTTCGCAGTTTGCTCGGCGCGGCGGGCAGGGCTGGAAATCATCAGATCTGGAATGCTGCCATGTGCTCTGAGCCGTTTCCCCATGGCGGAGGCATCACGTTCTCCCTGAAGATCGAGTGGACGGTCAAAGTCGCGGTGTCTGGAACTTGGCCAAGCGGCTTCGGCGTGGCGCATTACGTATAGAGTCTTTCCATCAGGCATCGGGAGCTCCTATCTTGATAGGTTAAGGCATGAATCCTGTCCATACCTTTCTGTTTCCCGTATTAAATTACGAATGGTCATGGCGGGCGAGCTCCTCCAGAAACGTGATGATTGTGCTTTTCATGCGGGGCATGGTGGCTGCGGCTACTTCATTGACATCTTCATGGGTAAGCTTGGTGTTGCCGATACCTGCTGCCCAGTTGCAGACGCAGGAGAGTGCGGCAACCCGTATACCGAGTGCGTTGGCGACGATAGCCTCGGGGACGGTCGACATGCCTACGGCATCGGCACCCATCGAGCGGTACTGGTTGATTTCCGCAGGGGTCTCGAACGTCGGCCCGCTAGTGGCAATATAGACTCCTTCGGCATCGGCACCTGCATCGAGTAGTTTTTTCCGAAGCGCTCTACTGTAGACCTCCGATTGATCGGGAAAACGGGTTCCGAGCTTTGGATTGTGCGAGCCGATCAGCGGATTGGAACCGAGCATATTGATGTGGTCGGCAATGGCCATTAACGAGCCGGGGGCAAGGTCGTCGCGGATACCGCCGGCGGCGTTGGTGAGCAGGATGGTGTCTGCGCCGAAGGCATGTAATAGATAGACCGGAAGAATAACCGGTGTCCACCCTTCGCCTTCATACCAATGCTGTCGTCCTTGGAAAATGAAGATTTCCATCTCGCCGATGGTCGTGCGAAGTAGCTTGCCGGCATGACCCATCACACCGGGTTTCCCCATGCCCGTGATTTTGGAGTAGGGAAGCTCCTCTCCCTGAAACCCTTCGACCGCTTCGCCCCAGCCAGAACCGAGGATCAGTCCACACTTTGGGCGGGCATCCGGCCATATTTTCCGAAGGGCTTCTGTAGCGGAGTCGAGGGTCAACGGATTGATCTGTGGATTCATTCGGGAAGTCTACGGCGAGGTAGGGTTTGAATCAATCTTCAGTTTGGAGGAACAGTGCAACCCGCTTCGGTTTGAGATTGATCGAAAATGTATATTATACATAATATTTGGCCAGATTACTTATATTTTAAAAACGACTCCGATTCATGTTGAAACGATATTTTCCATTCCTAGCTTGGTTCCCGATGCGGCCCTCCGATTTGCGGGCTGATTTGTTGGCGGGTTTGACGGTGGCACTGGTGCTAATTCCGCAGTCGATGGCCTATGCTGAGTTGGCAGGACTACCCCCGTGGGTTGGGCTCTATGCAGCATTTCTCCCTGTGATTCTGGGTGGTCTATGGGGGTCTTCTAACCATTTGCAGACAGGACCCGGAGCGACGATTTCATTACTTACGGCCTCGGTACTGGGGCCGTTGGCTATGGCCAACAGCCCGGAATATATTTTATTGGCCGTCCAATTGGCCTTTATCGTTGGCGTGCTATGGCTGATCATGGCGATGTTACATTTTACTTTCGTGATTAATTTTATCTCCCGCCCGGTTATTGAAGGATTTTTGCATGCCGGAGCCATCATTATTTTCACATCACAGCTCGGCAACATTATGGGGGTTGAGACGGTACGCGGAGATCACTATATCGCCGAGCTTGCCGCACTCTTTGGTCAGCTAGATCAAATCAATGGAATGAGCCTATTGATGGGTGGTCTATCACTAGGAATATTGTTGATTGGCCACCGTTGGTTTCCAAGAATACCTGTTGCGGTGATCGTCGTCGTGGCAAGTACGGGGCTGGTCTATCTTTTGGGTTTGAGTGATCCTGAGCACATGACCAACCCTTTGATCATTGTGGGGCAGATTTCTCCCGGAATCCCTCGGCCGGTTCTTGCGATACCGGGCTGGCATAATTTAATCAGGCTCCTTCCCGGAGCATTGGTCATCGCTTTGGTGGGATTCATAGAAATGAGTTCGGTGGCTCGTGCGCTGGCTGCACGAAGCGGCCAAAAACTAAATCTAAATCAGGAAACAATCGGTCAGGCGGTCGCCTCATTTGGTAGTGCATTTTCAGGAGGTTTCCCTGTGAACGGCTCCTTTTCCCGATCCGCCTTGAATTTTTCAATGGGTGCCCGTTCTGGACTGAGTGCCGTATTCACTGGAATATTTGTGCTAGTATTCCTGCTGGTGTTCACCCGCTTGCTTCATTTTCTTCCTCAGACCGTGCTGGCCGCCATTATTATTTCCGCTGTACTTCGCCTACTAAACTTTAAGCAGCTGTGGCACTACATGGTGGTGAATAAGGCCGATGGATTTTCTGCTTTCGGATGTTTTTTCGCGACCTTGCTGTTTGCGCCGCATCTAGAGAAAGGCATCATATTCGGAGCTTCGATATCCATCTTTATTCATCTCTACCGCATGATGCGTCCGCACGTGGCTCTACTGGGACTTCATCCCGACGGCGCAATGCGCGATGCTGACTTGCACGGACTGGAAACAGACCCAAACCTCCCCGCCATACGCATTGACGGACGGCTGTTCTTTGCCAACGTCTCTTATTTTGAGGAACAGGTTTACGCCACCTGCGAACGTTTTCCTGAGGCGCACTATATTGCCGTGGTCTTTAACGGCATCAATGAAATCGACGCATCCGGTACTGAAATGCTCAAAGAGGTGGCGAGCCAGTTGAAAGACAACGGGGTACAGTTGCTGTTCGTCGGCGTCAAAAGTCAGGTGTTAGATGTGATGCACCGTAGTGGGCTTGTGCGAGTTGTGGGCGAGGACAATCTCTTCGGTTCGTACGACCGCGCCCGGAAGGCCATCTACACCCGTTTACCGTACAATCTAAGCTACACGATTTAGCACGGAAGTAGAACTTCCTTACACCTGTTTTGCTTCGCTTGCTCAAGCCTTGAGCATCTGGCCGAGAGAGTTCAATCTGACGGGCAGATCAAAGAACCCACTATCCAACCGACTCCATCAGGATACTGTATTTTGTAAAATGGGGGCTTTCCAGAGACGGCTGGTTCAGCTTGAAATGGCGGCGGCCTGTTGAACGATGTTCAACAATACGGTGCAGATCGTTTGGTATTCTTTGATGTCGACATATTCTTCCAGCTGGTGAAATTTATGCGCGCCCGTTCCAAGGGTGACAGTGGGGAGCCCTTTTTCATTGAAGTTGTTGGCATCAAGTCCGGCATCCATTGCGATCGGATTCGGTTGTAGTCCGACGGCCTTCACCGCCTTAGTGGCAATTTTTACGCACGGTTCGGATCTCTTGAGTCGGAAGGCGCGGTAGTCACTGGCAACGGTAAACTTTACCGTTCCACATTTTCCCGCATCGTTGGTTACGTTCTTGGCCGCTTGTTCAAAGGCGGTTTTGTAGATGCGGACAATTTGCTCTAGAAATGCGGGGTTATGGCTACGGCACTCGCCGGCCAGCAAGGTAGTGTCCATGACCTGATTGTTGGCTCCGTCGCCATGTATTGTTCCAAGATTGGATGTGCCAGTACGGTTGCCTTTGATGATCTTGCCGAAGTAGCCTTTTTCCGAAATCGTTGCCATCGCCTTCGCGGCAATCAGACCCGCCGAGATTCCCTTTTGAGGTTCTAATCCAGCATGACAGGAAAGTCCCTTAATTTCCGCCGTCCAACGTACCGCGCTCATCGCGCCGATCACAATTTCGTTGGGTTTCTGCCCATCGAGATTAAAATCCATCACGGGATTTCCAAGGTCGGAAAAGCGAACCACTCGTGAACCGTGTAACCCGTTCTCCTCGGCGACTGGAAAGAGCAAGGTAATCGGTGGGCGGGGCATATTGTTTTTTAGTAGCGCTTCCGCCAGCGTCACGATCGCTGCACAACCAGAGCGATCATCGCCACCCAATCCAGTGTTCCCCTTAGCGACAATGCGCTTTCCTCGGATTACCGGTTCCGCACCTTTGCAGAGCGGAACGGTATCCATGTGCGCCGAAAACATAATACGCGGAGCTTTCACCGTACCCGGTAGTTTTACGATCAAGTTGCCAATTTCAAATCCTTCACCCAACCGCTTATGTGCATCGTCGGTTTTGATCCATGCTTTCTTGCAACCGGCTTTGATCAGTTTTTTTGTGATCGCTTCGACCACTTTGCTTTCTTGCCCGGTCAGGCCTTCAACAGCGAGTAAATCAAGTAGGTGGGCAAGAGCTATATTTTTATTTATCATAAGATTTTCTCGGGAATATTTTAGATAACTGGCATTAACTTGATCGATAAGAATAAGACTATGTGCTATATTTCTCTGTTTACCGACTATTTCATGACAACAAAATTCTATTATTTAGTCTGGGGTAAAATGTTCAGAATCTCTAGATGCTTATCTTGGTTATGTTGAACGGACTGTGCGGACAATGGCATATCGACAGCACCGATATACATTGATCGAAAGATAGAGAAGCCGGATGGGCTTGTAAAGGGATATTTGTTCGGGATGAAGTAAGATTTTCCGTTTGCGAGTCCACTCTGTCCAGCACTGGGTCGGGAGGCTGGCCGATTGTTTCATCAGGCGTCTGTTGCACGATCCGCTGGTCGAGAAGGGCAGTCGGCCTACGCCGTAAAAATTGTGGTGGGTGTATTTAACGAGGCCGAGTGATTTCGACGTTAATCATATTGCCTTTAAATTCGATGGTCTGGCCGGGCCGGATTTTACAACGTTTACGAGTTTCAAGCTGGCCATCGACGGTGACGAGCCCTTGTGCGACGACTTCCTTACCTTCGCCGCCGGACATGACGAGGTTGGCGGCCTTGAGCAGTTTGCAGAGTTCGATGTATTCGCTGTGTATCGTAAATTCCATGACATCCAACCAAATATTCATTTTCACTCATCCACACTAATTTTCAGAAGATCGGAAATAATCAGTGTGGATGAGTGAGACTAAGTAGTTCAGCCTCCGCTTCCCTTTTTCAGTTGGCGGACGAGTTCGAGATTCTTGAAGGGGATGCGGCGGCGGTTGTAGAGTGCTTCCACCTTTTCTTCAAGAGCGACCCAGTCGTCGGGGGTAGGCGGGGTATCGTAGTCCCAAAACTCTTCGTCGGAGCGCTTGGTCTGCCACTTCATTTTTCCCTTGCCGAGAAAGGTGATACGAATTTTCCGCTTTACGCTGTCGTCGAGCCGTTCGACCCATTCAATATCTGCTTTCACGCGGAGTCTCCGGGCGGGATTTTTATTTGGGATAGAACCAGCGCCCGGCGGTACCGGCGATGATGCAGATGCCGGCGATGACGATCCCGACGAGGGGGAATAACAGGCGGCGTTGGTCGAGCGCGACATCGTACTGCGCCTGTTCCTTAAGAAAGAAATAGAGTGCGGTGGAAATGGCCAGCGAAATGATGGCGACCCACCAGAGCAGTGCTTTCGGTTGGAATGGACTTTTTTTACCGTTCATATGAACGGGAGGTTATGCCGGATGGACCCTGTTCGATCAAGGAAAAACGCGTTGAATGTATTCCTCTTTCAGCCAGCCGTTCTTGCCATCATACTGGATTTCGACCCAGCCTTTGGCGTCGGAACTACGCTGGCGAACCAATGCGGCGAGCGGAACTTTGTAGTGGGCTGTGCTTCCTTCAATGGGACCGAATAAGGCGGTGGTGCCGGATTGAACCACCACCCATTCCGGCCGAATGTCGAGCTGCCTCCACTGCCACCACCCGGCGGTGGAAATCAGGATCATTGCAGCGGGCAGCAGGCTCAGCCTGAAGAGTGTCCACTTGGTGGAACGGATGAGTAGGCCAAGGCTCAGCAACAGCGTAAAGGTGAAGTATGCACCAATGGCCACCATGATCCATTCGTTCTGCGAGAGGGTGCCGAAGAATCGTTCAATTAGCGAGGGTACAGGTTCGGCCGCCCCAGCGGCATTGAGGGCAAAGTGCAGGTTGGCGCGGATATCTGGATCGCGCGGTGCGGCATATACTGCTCGGCGGTAGTGCAAAATGGAGTCGGGCAGGTTGCCATTCTTGAAATAGGCGTTGGCAAGATTGTATTCGACCTCGAGGTTATTGATGCCACCTTTCAGCAGTTTTTCGTAGAGAGCCGCCGCTTCGGCATAGCGGCGATCATCATAGGCGGCCTGCGCCTCTAGAAAGATAACCGATTTAGATGGTTGGATGGGTGGGGTTTGGGACTCTTTCTCAAACGCAGAGGAGGAGAAGGTTGCAAATAGGATAGTGGTTAGGGTGGCGAATTGGATTTTCATCGCTTGATCCTTTCGCATTGGCGCAACGTGGCGGTGGTTTGCTTGAGTAAATTCTTCATATCCGTTTTGTTGTCGCCGGACTGGATGCCGTAGCGGCGCTGCTCAATCGTGGTGAAGAGGGCCTCAAGGGCTTCGATCTGTTGTGGTAGGCGAGCGAGTACGGCGGACAGCGACACCTCGCCGGGTGCGAGATTGAGGCGGTGGCCGAAGTAGTCGACTAGCGTATCCCAGAGGGCTTCGTAGAAAGCGGCCTCGTCTTTTTTGCGCAGGGCCTGCTCGGCACGTTGCAGATTTTTGCGGGCCGCTTTTGGAGCCTTCTGTCGCCGGGCACGGGCGACGTCGTTTGCCAGTGCATTGCGGTTGGCCGAGATGCTAGCCATGACCAGTAGGAAGAGCGCTGGGAAGGCGAGAGAGATGTAGAAGGGGTTAGTGCGGTGCCATGCAAGGCTGTTAATGGTTTTCCATTTCTTCGGGATGGATTTCAGATAGACAATGTCGCGACCGAGGATTTTGGTCTCTTGCCGGAAGGAGCTCGGAATCGTGGCGATCACCTGAGCCGCCTGCTGCGGCACAGCCTCGACCTCGATGGGAAAAGGCCCTTCGGTAAGGGTACGGAAGTCGGCCGTTTTCGTGTTGAAGTATGAAAAGGCGATTGCGGGAATATTCGTGACGGAATCTGAAGTGGGAATGATGACTTGTTCGAAGATGACTTCATTCGGGGTTTTGGAGGACAGAATACGTGCTTCATAGAGTTTGAAGTCGTGACTTGCCTCGATCGTTGGTGGTGTGATTTGGCTGAGGTTTCCCCGCCCAAAAATCCGCATTTTAACGGTAACGGGTTCCCCCGCCTTTACCTGTTTTGGACCGATGCTAACATTGAAACCAAAAGTGCCGACGCCGCCGGTAAAGCTGTCGGGCCGCAGTTCCAGCGGTATGGGCTGAACGGTAACCTTAAGCGTGTTGCAGTCGAGTACAATCGGGCGGGTTTCCTGCCGCCCGAAAAAGTCGCCGAAGAAGGGGTCGTCGAGGCCGTAAGGACGGCGATCCTGGCGGGGAATAACCACGTTAAGTTGTACCTGGGGGCGGAAGGAGAAGGTGCCTGCCGTGAGGGTTTTGGCGCTAGTCCGCAGGGTGTAGACATTGAAGATGACCCCATTGCGCTCTTCCTGCTCCTTGTGGGTCACATCCCACTTCAGATCGCCTTCTAGGCCGCTTTCCGGTATCCCGCCGCGCAGGCTGAAGTTTCCGTCGATCTGCACACCGTCTCGGATGTAGACCTTTAGATCCAGACCAAACGATTCGTGTACATACGGCGCTGCGTGATCGGTGGAAATCTTAGAAAACATGATTTCAGAAATTTGCTGAGCCTGCTTGTCGTCCTCCGGCTTGATAACCCGTAGCTGTGCGGTAACCTCTTTCTGCCCACCTTTATAGGAGCAATTCACAGGGCCGACCGTGAAGTCGCCTATCCTGGACGGGGTAACGAGGTATTTATGGATCACCTTCGAGCTACGCTTGAGGTTGATGATGCGTGTTTCCGAACTTTGGCCTTGGTATTGGATCCGCAATCCATCGACTTCGGGGATATCGACGGTATCGCCCTTGGTATTGATAAATTCGATTTTCAGCACCGCGCGGTCAAGCAGGCTGATCAACTGCGGTTCGATGCTCATTTTAACATCCGCCGCCAGTGCGGGAACCGCACTGGCGAATAGTGAATACAGAATAAGAAATGTCCAATATCGAACTTTTCTATCCAGCCAGCCTATTTGTATTTCTTCGAAATTCATCATTCTATATTCAGTATTCGAAATTAGTGATCTCCATTCAAAGAACGCGGGTCACCAATCCTTGTCCACCTTCACGGGGCTTCCGAGAACCGGGTGCAGTTGCATCCGTTTATTTTTTTCTTCCTGTCGCATGGCGTCGAGCAGCTGCTTGGCTTCATCTTCGCTCATCTGTTCTGCGGGTTTTGGTTCGGGCGGTTGTTGCTGCTGTTCTTCGCTCGGTTCGGATGGGTTTTGGTTTTCCTGATTCTCTTGGTTTTGCTGTTCTTCGTTCTGCTGCTCCTCGTTCTGCTGTTGATTCTGTTCCTGCTGTTTTTCTAGTAGATCTTTCAGGCGTAGTAGCTTGCCGTCTTCCGGATAGATGGATAACCCCTTGGCCACCAGGTTGCTGGAGGCAGTGGCATCCCCTTGGATGTAGAAGCTGGCCGCCGGATGGAAAAACTCGGCATCGCGTTCGGCGGCGCCTGCCAAGATGGCTGTTGCAGCGAGGCTCAGAAATAAAATAGAGGGGAGAATTTTCATTCAGCAATGTTCAGATTGGAAAGTTCCTGGATGATGGTCAGAACCTCTTGGTTCTTTTGAATGGTTTCTTCATATTGTTTCTTTAGGTTGGGTTTGAGATCAAAGGCATATTTCCGGTTATCGGTCTCGGTTGTCAACCGGGGTACGGCGAGCATGTATTGGTAGTCTTCGATCTGTTGGATCGCAATCGCTAGGTCGTGTTCGGCCTCTTCGAGTGCTTGATGTAGCATCTCGAGCCGCGCGGTAGCTTTTGGTAGAAGTTGTTTCGATTCGTCATGGGTTGAGTCGACATCCTCGAGGATATGTTCCAACTGGAGCTTGGCCTGTTGGTAGTTATGCTTCGCCCCCTTCGCTTTGTATTCCTGCAATAGGGCTTCGGCTTGGTCGTACAGCCACTTGCCTTTGGTATACTCCAGTGTCAACCGCAGCTTCCGAGCCTTCTCGAAGTTGCGCTTGGCATCCATATCCGCCGGATCGAGCAGAATGGCCTTTTCGTACATGCCTATCGCTTGGAACACCAACTCGGCGGCGAGGCCAATCTGTTCCGGCCCGGTCATCACCGTTGTGCGTGCGAGCAGGGCATTGCCCTGGTTAAAATAGGCCTTGGCCTGCAGATCCAGATCGATTGTGCGCAAGGCTTCGTTGAACGCCTTTTCCGCCGCTTCAAAATCGTCGTTGCGGTAGTGCGCGTTGCCAAGATTGTAGTTTCCAATGTTTGGAAACTCCAGCACGGTCTTTTCAAGGGACTCGACAGAATGGGTATAGTCGCCCTCCTTGTACATCTTCAGCCCCTTGCGCATCGCCGACCGCGGAGTTTCCTCGGCATTCGTGATAAACGGAACAAACAGGAAAAGGATGGCCGCCAGAGAGCGCAAAGACCCCAAAGATTTTCCGCCGGAATTCTTTTGTATTCTCTGCGTTCTTTCGCGGCTAATCTTCACCGGTCGCACTCCCGCCTCAACAACCAAAAGAAACAAAGCTACTCCCAGAAACCATTGGAAGCGTTCGATCCAGGTCTTGGCCATGCGCGATTCGTGCTCCTCGCGCTGCAGCTCGGCGATGCCTTGTCGATAAACACGTTCGAGTCCAAAGTCGCCCGGTGCGGAGCGGACATAGAAGCCGCCCGTTTCGAAAGCGATACGTTCGAGCGTATCTTCGTTTAGCGAGCTCTTGACCACGTTGCCCGCCGAATCTTTCACAAAGCCATCGCTGGTTTGGATCAGTTCGCCTTCGCGAGTTCCAACACCAATGGCGAAGACGCGGATCCCCTCCTCCTTTAATCGAGGGAGCAGGGCGACCGGGTCGCCGGTGGTGCCTTCGCCATCGGAAATCAGAATGATCACCTTGTCGGCGGCACGATCCTGTTCGAAGCTATCAAGCGACTCCTCTAGGGCTTGAAAAATATCGGTTCCACCAAGCGGAATGATCCCCGCGTAGATATCGTCGAGCATCATCAGAAAGGCGGCATAGTCGATGGTGGTGGGGCATTGCAGAAAGGCATCGCCCGCGAAGGCCACCAGCCCGATGCGGTCGCCGCGTAGCTCCCGAACGAGGTCGCGCACACCCCACTTCGCCTGTTGCAGGCGGTTGGGTTTGATGTCTTGGGCAAGCATGCTTTTCGAGGTGTCGAGCGCAACGATAATGCTCAGACCGCGTTGCTTAACCTCTTCCCATTTAAAGCCCCACTGCGGGCGGGCAATGGCCACTAACGCCAGCGCCAGCGCCAGCACTCGTAGTAGGTTTTTGGCGTGCCGCCGTTGGGTCGAATACCCAGGAAGCATCTCCGACCACAAGCCCCTTTCAGCCATCCGCTCCGTCCGTTTTTCGCGCCGACTCAGCATCAGCACGGTCATGAGCAGTAGCGGTAGCAAGGCCAGTAGCCACATCAGAAAATCTGGATCGTTCCATTTCATGTTATTTGACGAATGAACCGTGAGGCGTGACCTTTTTCACGTTTCACGGCAATCTTCCCAATTTCGTTAATCCCAAGATTTGTTCTATCAGTAGCAACAATATTCCCGCAATAATCCAACCTTTGGAAGTTTCTTCGTAACGGGTGAACTGCTCGATTTCGATCTCTGTTTTTTCCAGTCGATCAATCTCTTCGTAGATTGCTTCAAGGCTTTCAAGGTTGCGGGCGCGGTAGAATTTTCCGTCACTGGCGTTGGCGACCTTTTTCAGTGTTTCCTCGTCGATCTCCTGCCGCT
>QIHI01000103.1 GCA_003230915.1 Kiritimatiellales bacterium
AGGCAGCAATGGAATCCACCGAGCCAATAACCCCATCATCCGCCACGGGCTTCGCGACGGCGGTAGATCCCATAACAAGACCTAGTGCAACTATCCCGAGTTTAAGCTTCATAATCATCCCCTCTCACTACCTTCATCAAACATTTGAGACTCTTTCTACAGGTACGTACATCACAGACGCAAGAGAAATGTTCACTATTAATGAACTTGGGTGCGTTTCTCGTATCTTCCCAGTCTATGGAAAAAACGATCTATAATCCAGATTACGAATCTCTGATAAATTGGCTAAAAACCGCACGGAAATCATCTGGCCTAACTATGCGCGATCTCTGCAAGTTACTGGATTGCTCCATCGGCCATGTTCAGAAAATAGAAAGCGGCTATCACAGACTTGATGCCCTCCAGCTGGTTCGATACTGTGAAGCTATTGAAGCCGATGTTCATGAAGGAATCAGAATACTTCAGAAAAAAGGCAGACCATACCTCGCCAACCCACTACACTCCGGACACATAAAAAATCCCCCTCAATACGACTTCAATGTACCGGAAACCTCGATTCAAAAAACCCAACGAGTAGACAAATCACCCGATCCGAAAAAGCACACGGAAGGCCTCTAAAAAACGGATTCAAAGTTTTATATCCACGAGCCATGCAGATGTTCACTGATTAAAAACCCGCGCCATCTTCAAACGCCGTGGAGTTTGTTTTAGCGCGGCTTGTTTTTGACACTGCATTCACATCTCCCTATATTCACGCTCTTTTTACAGGAGATTCCTCGGCTAAATGAAAAATGAACAAGCGACCGATTTGGATAGGTTGCGTCACAGTACGGCGCATGTGATGGCGGCGGCGGTATGCCGCCTGTTTGAGAATGTGCAGCTCGACATTGGCCCCTCGACCGACGACGGCTTCTATTATGACTTCGACCTTGAAACCCGTATTACGCCGGAAGATTTCGAGCGCATCGAAGCTGAAATGCAGAAGATCGTTAACGAAGACCTGCCCTTCGAATGCATCGAAGTCTCGCGCGATGAGGCGAAAGAAATTCTCAAGGGTCAGAAATATAAGCTCGAACGTCTGGCCGATATTCCAGAAGGCGATGCGATCACCTTCTATAGTTGTGGCGAATTCCAAGATCTGTGCCGCGGCCCGCATGTGGAAAGCACCGGTAAGTTGCGCGCCTTCAAGATCATGAATATTGCTGGCTCATACTACCGGGGCCACGAAACCAACCCGATGCTCCAGCGCATTTACGGCACGGCCTTCACCAACCCGAAGCAGCTACGCCTCTATCTAAAGCAGGTCGAGGAGGCGAAGAAACGCGACCATCGGCGCCTCGCCAAAGATCTTGATCTCTATTCCATTTCCGAGAAAGTCGGCCCCGGCCTTGTACACTGGCATCCGAAGGGCGCGCGCATCCGATCGATCATCGAAGACTTCTGGAAACGCGAGCACTTTAAGAATGGCTACGATATTCTCTATACCCCGCATGTCGGCAAGGCCAACCTATGGGAAACCTCTGGGCACCTCGATTTCTACAAGGAAGGCATGTTTGCCCCGATGGATGTCGATGGACAGGAATATTTCATCAAGCCAATGAACTGCCCGTTTCATATCGAGATTTATAAATCCGGACTGCGTTCCTATCGCGAACTTCCGCTGCGCTGGGCGGAGCTCGGCACTGTCTACCGCTACGAAAAGGCCGGCACCCTGCACGGGCTGTTCCGCGTCCGCGGGTTTACCCAAGACGACGCCCATATTTTTTGTACTCAGGAACAGATCGAGGACGAGATCAAGGAAGTCATTCGCTTCTGCAACATGATCTGGAAAACCTTCGGCTTCACCGAAGTAAAGGCCTACCTCTCCACCCGCCCAGAAAAAGCGGTCGGCGAACCCGCGCAGTGGGATCAGGCTGTTCACTCGCTCGAAGCGGCGATCAAAGCCGAAGGCCTTCCTTACGAAATCGACGAGGGCGGCGGCGCATTCTACGGCCCAAAGATCGACCTTAAGGTGAAGGATGCGATCGGCCGCGAGTGGCAAACGAGCACCATCCAGTTCGACTTTAACCTGCCGGAGCGCTTCGACCTGAAATACATCGGCGACGACGGCGAGGCGCACCGACCTTACATGGTGCACCGTGCGCTATTCGGCAGCCTAGAACGCTTCTTCGGCATCCTGATCGAGCACTATGCCGGTGGCTTCCCTGTCTGGCTCGCACCGGAACAGGTACGTATTCTGCCGCTGTCCGATGACCAGCTTGACTATGCCGACGAGATTCTCAAAGCACTCCGCGAGGTTGAAATCCGTGCCACGGTCGATTCCAGACCGGGAAAACTAAACGGAAAAGTTAAGAACGCCCAACTGGACAAAGTTCCGTATATGCTTATTATCGGAGGCAAGGAACAGGACAATAAACAGGTTGCCGTGCGCCACCGCCTTCAGGGTATGAAGGGCGAATACCGTCTGGAAGAATTTATCGAGCAGCTCAAAAAGGAAGAGTTGGAAAAGACAACAGTAGACATGGAGGTCTCAGATTAGCAGGCAATTCAGAGGAAGACAGCAACGCGAGCCACAGACCCGGATCAACCACCGCATCCGTGTGCCGGAAATCCGCGTGATCGACCCCAACGGGGATCAGCTCGGCATCATGAAGACGGGCGACGCGCTACGCCGTTCCGACCAGTACGGACTGGATCTAGTGGAGATTTCCCCCACTGCCAAGCCGCCGCTGTGTCGAATCATGGATTTCGGCAAATATAAGTACGATCAGGAAAAAAAGAAGAAAGAGCAGAAGAAGCACCAGGTGCAAACGAAGCTCAAGGAAGTCAAATTTCGTGTTAACGTGGGCGACCACGACTATGACACCAAGATGCGCAACCTGCGCAAGTTCATCGAGCATGGTGACCGCGTTAAAATTTCACTCATGTTCCGCGGTCGCGAAAATGCCCACCGCGAACTCGGATTCGAAGTGATGCAACGCGTGATTCAGGACACGGTGGACATCACAACGGTCGATCAGACACCCCGTCTGAACGGTCGATTTGTCAACGCCATCCTCGTGCCGAAAAAGACCCAGAAATAACCGATATTAACCCCATTTCGCCTAGAGCGGTTCTCATGATGAATCTCCATTCGACAAGGCGCTGGGCGGAAAACAGGAAAAAGGTGCAGTACCTAGCGGTATCCGCCTTTTTGTTGTGTACTCTTCTCGTTCGCCCCGCCCATGCCGCCAGCAATACGGTGTCCGGAACGGTCTATGGCGCTGCGTCCGCAGTGGCTACTGCTACCACCATCGCCTCCGTCGAGGATGGCGCGAGCGATCTTCTGATTGCGCATGATGGAACCACCTCTCTGACGCTGAGCCATGAGATCACTGGCTTCATCAACATTACCAACCAAGCGAGTTCCTTCACGGTCAATGCCACGGGGGCAAATATCACCTCCACACACAGCACCGTTTTCGCGGCGAGGAATGCCACAAATCTCACCCTTATCGGAGGGCGATTTATCGGAACCATAGGGGCCGAAGGAGGCAGTGGAAACGCCCCTCCCCTGCCCGGGCTGGAGGAATCAAGTGGAGGATCCATATCGAATAGTATGGCTACTATTATTGGAAGCGAATTCGCAGGAGGGGGCAGCGCAGCTGGGTTTGTCATGGAGCAATCCACCTTGACCATCAGCAACGGCACCTTTCGTGGCGGGAACACCGGTGGAGGATTGATTGCTCTCGACCGTTCTTCCGTCACCATTCACGAGGGTAGCTTTACCGGTGGCGTAGGCAACACCGCTTTTTTTCTGCAAGACAGCGATGCCACTGTGTACGGCGGCACATTCGATGGGAACCTCAACGGGACATCTGCCGTGCTGGGCGACGGTCTTTTCAGCATACTTACCGATGCCACGACCAACCATGTCGACTTGCTTGGTGGCGATTTTAGCTCGCTGGCCTTTTATGGCGTAGAGGGCTCTGTCCAGCACTTTCTGGCTGGAACCAACCTCATCGTCCGAAACGGTATTGTTCAAAATGGCGGCACCGTCGTGATTGATAACCAGAATTCCGATGCACTAAATGATATTTTAATACTCAGTGGAACCATGGCCTTTCCCAGCAATACGTTTACCCTGCTGGATGGGGGTAGCTTCATTCTCGACGGTCAAGATAGCAGAGCTACTTTCAGTCAGCTAAATGTTGCCTCCAACGCCACAATGAACATTGGAGTCGCCTCAATTATAGCCAATACGTTCATCGCCGATTCCTTTTCCTCCAACATACTCGCCATTACGAGTGCCGGGAATGGCTTGATTGACACCCAGACCGCATACTTTAAAACCAACTCGGTTTTGCAAATCAATCTAAGCGGCGCAGGCGTGAGCAGTATCCAGACCAACAACTATGCGTTGATCTCCGCAGATACCGATCAGATTTTTGCCGGAGCAACCACAAACACCAACGCCGACGCCGAATCCTTCAAGGAAAATGTCAATATCGAAACCACGTCGGCCGACCGCACCCGATTCGTCGATCTCTTTTTCGAGACTACCAACGGGAATACGGTCATCCTGTTCCAATTTACCGCCCAGGCATTAAGCGAGTACTGGGGGTTGAGCAACGGTATCTCCAGCGTCGTGTCCGAAGAGTTTGCCAACGAACTGGATCTACTGGCCAGTAGCGAAATGCTGGCGATCATCGATAGCTTTGGCAGTTCCGTACAATCACTGGCCGCAGTAGAAGAAGCCTATTTTACCACCATGAATACCTTCCAGACTGCACTGCAGGGATTGCAGGCAGCAGTTGGCCAATCCGTATCCCGCGGAGCGGAATTCCGCGAACAGCTTAAGCTGATTCCCCCTGGTGCCAAGGGCCCGCCACGTAAAAACGACCTGCGCGGTTGGGTTAAGTACTACGGCCAGTTTTATAGCCACAACGCCGACGGCCTAAACCGGCAGTACGACACCACCCTGCACGGTGGGGTCGGCGGGATCGATAAGAGCATCGGAAACCTGTTGCTCGGGATCAGCGGTGGGGTCGGCAACTACCGGACTACAGATTCGACCGAATCGGAGGAAACTATCGATGCGTTCCATGGCGCACTCTACGGAACCTATGGAACCCAACGAGCCTATTTCGACGCAGGGATTGCGTATGGCCACAATCAAGTGGAAACCAAGACCGGCGGCGCATTCACTCTCCTCGGGGAATTTGATGCCCAAGTCATCAGTGCCTATTTCGGCGGCGGCTACGACCTCATCGATACCGAAGGAGGAACGGTTTTCTCCCCGGAAGCCTCCATTCAGTATTCACTCTACGAACAAGATGCCTATTCCGAAACCAGCGACAACGCCGTTCCGCGCAATATCGATGCTTTTGATGCAAGTTCGCTCCGTAGCAGTATTGGACTCAACCTATCCACGCTCAATACCACTGCATTCGAAACCTTTGGGTTCAAACTGGATGGCCGTATCCACTGGCTGCACGAATTCAACTCGGATCCGGGAAGCATGGCCTTCAGCCTTGAAGGTGGAAGCGGAAACTACCAGCTGGCCACTCCCCTGCTCGACGAGGAAATCTTCCGTGCCGGCTTTGGCTTTACCTTCTTCAATATACTGCGCAACAAACCCAAGAATGTCCTGTTTCGGTTCGACTTCGATGAGCTCTTCGGTAATGGGTTCTACTCCCACAACCTCTCCGCCAAAGTCATCTACGCATTTTAAGGAAAGTTGTAGGGCGAAAAGGGTCAATAACCCTCCCTCCACGTCCTACCTACAACAAGCCTATCCCTCCGCTTTCTTAACAACGGCGGCGACGAAGTCCTTGAAAAGCGGATGGGGGTTGACGGGCTGCGACTTGAGCTCGGGATGTGCCTGCGTGGCGACATACCACGGGTGGTCGGACAGCTCAATCATCTCAACCACCCCGATATCGGGATTGATCCCCGAAAGGACAAGCCCCTTTTCTTCGAACCGTTCACAATAGTGATTATTGACCTCATAACGATGGCGATGGCGCTCGGATACCTTCTTGGTTCCGTAAGCGGCAAAGGCTTTGGTTCCTTCTTTGAGATCGCACGGGCAGGCTCCGAGGCGCATGGTTCCACCCTTCTCCTGCACATCCACCTGCTCCTCCATTAGGCAGACCACCGGATGCTCGGTTTTAACCCCGCGCTCTTCATCAAATTCGCTCGTATGTGCGCCCTCAAGACCGCAAACGGTGCGGGCGAACTCAATCACCGCGCATTGGAGTCCCAGACAAATGCCGAGGAAGGGAATATTATTTTCGCGGGCATACCGCGCCGCGCGGATTTTTCCTTCCATACCGCGCGAACCGAAGCCGCCAGGGATCAGCACCCCATCAACGGTATCAAGAATGGAAGGATCCTTTTCGATGTCCTCGGCGGCGACCTTGACTGCCTCGACCTTGTATCCCGCAGCATAACCGCCGTGATAGAGTGCCTCGTAGATGGATTTATAGGCATCCTGGAGTTCGGAATATTTCCCGACTACACCAATGCGTACCGTACCTTTTGGGCACTTGATTGTATCGATCAGTTTTTCCCAATCCGTTAGCGGCTTCGAGGGTTTAACGATACGGAAACGATTGAGAATAATCTCATCAAGCCCCGCGCGTGAAAGCACCAATGGGATTTCGTAGATGGAGGTTTCAACATCTTTCTCCACAATCACGCAATCTTTCGGTACGTTGCAAAAAAGCGAAAGTTTATCGAGATGCTCTTGCTCCAGATCAACCTCGGTGCGGCAGACGAGGACATCGGGCATGATGCCAATCTCGCGCAATTTGGCCACACTCTGCTGGGTGGGTTTGGTCTTCACCTCTTTCGCCGCCGCGATGAATGGAACGTAGGTGAGATGAACGAACATCGAACTATCGCGCCCGACCTCCAGCGCCAACTGGCGAATCGCTTCAAGAAAAATTAACCCTTCGATATCGCCGACCGTACCGCCCAGTTCGACGAGGATGACATCCGGATTCTCGGATTCCAACGTCTGAATGCGATCTTTGATCTCGTTGGAAATATGCGGAATCATCTGAATGGTCGCACCCAGATAATCGCCGCGCCGCTCTTTCTGGAGCACGTTCCAATAGACACTGCCGGCTGTAATATTGCTCTTCTGCGAAGTGGGTTGGCCAGTATAGCGCTCGTAGTGGCCGAGATCGAGATCGGTTTCCGCACCATCGTCGGTCACGTAAACTTCGCCGTGCTGGTAGGGGCTCATGGTGCCCGGATCCACGTTGAGGTAGGGATCGAGCTTGAGCATGCGGATTTTCAACCCGCGGTTGATCAATAACCGACCCACGGAAGCCGCTGTTATGCCCTTGCCCAGAGAAGAAACCACGCCGCCGGTGATAAAGAGATATTTTGCCATTAAATCTGTTCCATATTTAGAGGGTTGGAGAGTTCAAAAACACGGGAGAGGATCGTATCCCCTACCCCCAACCCGCCCCAAGTCTAAAATCCAACAATCGGGAGAATGGTCAAATAACCCGCCCAGAGCGGGACTAAATCTATGGAAACAAGGTTGTTTTCTACAGACCAGACCTATAGATTGCCCGATATTTTTGAGCCAGAAGAGGAATCCTTTCCCTTCCGGTTTCAGGCGAATTTTATAGTTATAGTAAGGGAGAAAATCATTATGACAGGCCAGTTCAATGCGATGAGCAGAAATACAGCATTCCTTTTTTTATGTACCCTTGTGATAACCAGTATAAAATCGGATGCTACTGACGGATTCCCCTACTACAATGGAGGTAGCCATTCCATTACCAACGACCACACCACAACAGATGCGCTCTGGGTAGGTGACACCGCGGCAAACACCTTACTCCAAATTCAAACCAACGCCGTGGTTGAAGCCGGAACCTTGAACATGAACGGCAACGATAATGTGATCACAAACCGGCTTGTCCTAGAAGACTCTAGCCAGTTGATCATTGGAACCACTACATTCACCACAACCAACTCGGCATCACTCATTGTCGGTAGCAACATAGATGAGGGCATTGCCTCCGTTTCCATGGATAATGCCGCTCACGTGGAAGCCGAAAACTTCTACATGGGCGCGGGATCCAACGACTCTGGATCTGTCGTACTTTCTGGAGAAGGTGTAGTCTTGGCCATATCAAATGCCGTCCATATTGGCGTAGCCGGTTCGGACAACACCATTGATATTTCCGGAGGAGCGACATTCAAAATCGGAGGCGCCCTTAACCTCGGTTCAGCAACAACCTCCAACAATGTCATCTCTGCTACAAGCGGAGGAACCCTTTTCGTTGATTCCGTGACCAACATCAACGTCATCGGCTTTGAAAGCCAAGCGAACCAAATTGTCATTGGGAATGAAGGGACGCTCGAAGTGGGCGGGGATTTGAACACCGAAGATCTGAAAGACCGTGGACTTGTTCTGAACCAAAATGCCGATGTAACGGTAAACGGCGAGCTATCCGCCAACAACTCCGCAATTGAAAACATTGAAGGTGTTGGGCTGAATATTGTACTCAACACCAGCAATGCCCTTTGGAATGTAACTGACGCTGCCGGGGCATCTGTCGGCTTTAGCACCAGCGGAAACTCGTTGACGCTTACAAACGGAGCTAACGTCTCCATCGCCACAACATTGCGTATCGGAAGGGATGCAACCGCAAATAACAATACACTCAATGTGCTTGATGGTGCTCTTCTCTCCGTGAGTGGAACAAACTTTATCGGGTTTTCAGGAAGTGAAAATAGCCTGACGGTGAACGCCGCTACCTTCAATGCAGACACTGTGATTCTTGGGCGCAATGTAAGCGCAAACGGAAACCAACTCTTTCTTGAAACAAATGCCAACGTGGCGATCGCCAATCGTTTGGTCGTCGGTCAGTCAAGTACTGAAAATCAATACCTCCAAAGCGGCGGAACCAACACGGTTTCCGGGGCATTTATTATCGGTCAGACAGAGGATGCCACTGGACAGACAGGATTCGTGGATTCCGACAGCGTGGAAACTACGGGAAACCTCGCGATTATCGGAACAAACTCGACCCTGAATATCCAGCAAGACCTGATCGTAGGATTGGAAGGTGGCGGTAGTATTCTGGCCATCCGTGACGGAGGCATGGTCAACGTTGATGGCGATGCGATTATTGGTGAAGCTGTCGGGGATAACTATATCTATCTCCAGCGCGATGCCGACACCCGCTTCAACGTAGCCAGTAATTTGGTGGTCGGAAAAGAAGGTGGCAGTAACCGTTTTGCCGTTTATGGGGGCACGGCCAACATCAGCGGAGACCTGTTCCTAGGTAGCACTACGAACCAGCATGAGGAGGCAAACTTCATTCACATCGAAACAACCAATGCGATACTCAACGTTGCAGGAGTCATCTACATCGGCGCATCGAACTCGATCAATACGCTTGATATCGTCGCGGGTGGAACAGTTGGTGTACAGGATTTATTTGTAGGAACCTATGATGGGGTCTCGAACAACGTGGTCACCATAACAGGTGAAGGTTCCCTGCTTTCCATCACCAATAACCTCGCAATTGGATCGGACACCGGCACCAACAACACCGTTGCTGTTGAGAATGGTGGAACCTTGTTTGTGGGCGGAACTATTTCCGAAGTGGGCGGAAGCAATAATGTCTTGAACATTAATAACAACGGAACCCTCCAGACGCTGGATTGGGATTTTGCCACCATTTCATCCAATATATTCTTGGACACCGGTGCCGCTCTCGAAGTAGGCGGGGTACTCTCTGGAACCAACCGAGTGGAAGGTGGAATTGAAATTGCCATCAACGGAAGCATCGCAACAAATGACGCACTCTGGAACACTGGGGCAGACATCCTCTATGCAGGCAATGAAACCGATGGAAATATTTTGACGGCCAAAGAGGGCGGCATAGCCACAACCAGCACAAACCTAATCGTGGGAAATTCCTCCGCCTCAATCGACAACACCCTCTCCTCCACCGGACTTAGCTCACGGATTATTATCGGGAATAATCTTATTGTCGGAAACACGGGCTCTTCAGGAAATACCTTGAACATTCTTGGTGGCGGGGAAATCACGGTATCCAACAATTTCTTTATGGGTTCTACAAGCGATAGCAACACCGGCCTGCTCGAAGGGTTCACAGGAACAAACTCCGTCCTGAATGTCATGGGCGACTTGACTTTAGGCCTAAACGGCTCCTTGAATACATTGCAAATTTCCAGTAACGCCGTCATAAATATTGACGGTCTAGCAACCATTGGATTGGCTTCGGACAACAACACTCTGGTGTTAACAGGTAGCAATGCCGTGCTTAACGTGACAAGCAACCTGATTATCGGAGTTAACGAAGCCACGGGAAATACACTGATCATCGAAGAAGGGGAGGCAAACCTCGACTACGATCTCATCATCGGATCACTTACAAATAGCTCGGAAAATTCCGTCGCGGTTTCAAACAGTAATTCTACGCTGAATGTCGGAAACAACCTCATCGTGGGTGATGTTGGAAATTCAAACACGCTTACCATTATCAATGGAGCAACGGTCAATATTTCCAGTAACGTCTGGATAGGCTTGGCATCGTCCGACAACACCATCGAAGTTCGTGGCACCAACGCCATGCTCACTGTAGGAAACGATTTGTACGTGGGATCGACCAACGACACATCCAGTGGGAATAGACTCGGAGCTTATGATATGGGCAATATTCTCATCGGCGGAAATCTATCATTGGCCAAGGGCGTCGTTGAAATTAATTATGATGCGCAAATTAAAGTCGACGGAGATTACGAACAAGACGAGTTCTCCACCCTTTTAGTTCGGTTAAGCACCAACAGCGTAACCACAAACCTAGTTGTGGACGGAACCGCCCGCTTTGACCGCGATACAACCATTATCGTCACTAGCGACGAAACCATTCCCGAACTGGTCGAGAATGGGGTTACCAATGAAATTGAAAGAACCATCGTAGCGGCCGGAACTCTAACGATTGACGACCAGGATGCCACAACAGATCTTCTTCATAGCTCTATCAACTTTCAAATAAACGCACTACTTGGATTCGACTTTATTGTGACCAACAACACTATCTTCCTGAATAACTTCATCGAACGCAGCATTAGAGAAGCCGCAGGACTGGACGGTATGCTAGCGGATGTGGCAGATGAAATCCAGAGCATGGCGGTAGCATCCAACGAATTTGCCCAAGCCATGAGGGAAACATTTCAAAATGGTATGACGGGTCAAGAAATCAATCAAGCCATGAACGACTACTATGGTGAAAAGACCAGCTCCGCCCCAATGCACAATGTGATCAACCAGGGTATTGGATCTATTGCCTCAGAGCTGACCGTACGTGGAGATAACACCCGTTCACGCATATCGACGGCCGCAGAAGCACCGACCCCCGTGGGCGCTGGAGGCCCGCATATGCAGGATCAACAGTTGCAAGGTTGGGTTGCTGGATATGGTTCGTGGGGCGATAAGAGCGCCGACGACGGGTTCGATGCCTACGATTCCAACCTAGGCGGCTTCATCATCGGTGCCGACCTCTCCATTTCTCAAAATATTCTCGTGGGTCTGGCTGGTGGCTCCAATAGCGGTAGTGTGGACAAAGACAACGGAGCCCGGGGTGACACTAAAACCACCTATGGCGCAATCTATGTCTCTCTTGGAACTAAAGATTGGTTTTTGGATGCTAGCATGCTCTACGGATCCAGCTCTATCGACAACACATTGGGCGATGTTTTCGATACCACCGCCTCCTATGATGCTCAGAACCTCGCGTTCTACCTCGGTGGAGGAAAAGAGATCGTCGGGAAATATCTGATCATTACTCCACAGGCCTCCTTGCTGGCGAACTACTACGAGCAGGATGCCTACGACGAAGAATCAACCAATGCTGTGCCACGCTCCGTGAATAGCTTTGACGCACTCTACATCCAAAGCTCGCTCGGTTGTAATCTCGCTATCTACATGGCCATGGGCGAAGTAACCCTTAAACCCGAGTTGCGCGTCCATTGGTTGCACGAGTTCAACGCCAAGGAGGAGGATCTAGATTATACCCTTATTGGTGGAACCGGTGGTAGCTACAACCTGATTCTCCAGTCACCGGAGGAAGATGTTCTCCGACTTGGGGCGGGAGTTTCCGCCAAGCTGAGCGAATTCCTCGAACTGCGCGCTGACCTTGATACGCAACAAGCCAGAGCCTACTCCGACTATACCGTGTCCGGTTCACTCCGCTACCAGTTCTAACCCCAGCTTGCGGAAACAGCCAAGGGATCGCCAATGGCAATCCCTTTTTCGGGGTCGTACGTACACCTGCTACCGAACCTCGCAGCGCTGCATGCCCACCCCATCAACGCCAACCTCAATCACATCGCCGGACTTCATCAGCGCCTGTGGCTCGCACGCCGAACCTATTCCAGATGGTGTGCCGGTAGAGATCACATCGCCCGGGAGCAATGTCATGCCCTGCGAAATATATTCAATTAGAAACGGCACATCGAACATCATATCGGCGGTATTCCCATTCTGTAGAATTTCCCTGTTCAGTTTTTGCCACACCCGCAAATTACCCGGATCAGGAATCTCATCGGGCGTCACGAGAAACGGCCCTATCGGGCAGAACGTATCGAACCCTTTTCCACGAAACCATTGACCGTCCCCCCTTTGCACTATCCGCTCAGTGACATCATTAAGCACCGTATAGCCCGCCACATAATCCAGTGCATCGGCGGCACAAACCTTTGAAGCCACCTTGCCGATCACTACCGCCAGCTCCGCCTCGCTATCGACCACCTGCGCTCCATCCGGCATCTTGATCGAGTCGGTTGGGCCGCAGATAGTCGTCGTGGCTTTAGAAAAGAGGATCGGATCGGCAGGAATTTCGTGGCCAAACTCCTTTGCATGAGCGGCATAATTTGCGCCCACGCAAATGATTTTCGAAGGCCTCGCAATCGGCGCACCCAATCGCACCCCCTCGGCCTTGACATATTTTGCGCCCGGATCTGAAAGTAATATCCTGAGCTGGTCTACTCCG
>QIHI01000110.1 GCA_003230915.1 Kiritimatiellales bacterium
GTTCGGATCTCGAACAACAGAAACTCACCTATACCGCCGTCCACGGCATGGCCGCAGCCAAAGACAAGGTCAAAGAACTTACCCACGATGCGATCACGGCACTCGACACCCTGCCACGCAACACGGAAATTCTGCGCGCCATTGCAGACCACCTTATGAACCGGAAGAGCTGAATGGGTCTATTCTACAAGGAACTGGATTTTAGATCCACGCCGATTGGGGATTTAATGTTGCGGCGGAGGCGCATGCCTCAGCTTGAGGACTGCGACATCTACGAAGTAAAGCTGGGTGAAGATTTTCTGATGACAAGCCTGTTTCATGAGGCTGAATCCCAATTGGCCAAACTGGGGTTGTCCGCGCTGAAAGACAGTAGTCTCGATGTGATGGTCGGTGGGCTGGGACTGGGCTATACGGCGGCGGCAGCATTGGAGGATGGGCGGGTGGGATCGCTCGTGGTGGTGGAATATCTTGAAGGCGTACTGGAGTGGCATAAAACCGGACTCGTTCCGCTTGGCCAGACGCTAATGGACGATCCCCGCTGCCAACTCATGCACGCCGACTTTTTTGCACTTATGCGCGAGATGCCCACTAAAAAATATGATGCCATCCTACTGGATATCGACCACACGCCAACGCATGTCCTGCACCAATCCAATACACACTTCTATACTGAAAGTGGTCTTGAGGAACTTAAGCAGCACCTAAAGCCTAACGGCATATTTTCCCTTTGGGCGGACGGAATGCCTGAAGAGGAATTCACCCATCGATTGACTGGCGTGTTTTCCAGTGCCGAGGCACACACCATCGAGTTTCCAAATCCCGTCACCGGCGGATCGTCGAAGGGCGCGGTTTATGTAGCGCGGACGAACGAACCGTAACCCCTGTATGAAAGGTTCCGCCCAATAACCTTGTAAACCCTGCTCCGGCCTGTTTTGATTGCTCCAACGCGAGAGGAACTGTCCATGGCCACACGGAAGAAGAAGCAAAAAAGCCCTCGTATCCTCATTGTCACCCCCGAGATTACCTACCTCCCCGCCGGCATGGGGAATATGACGAATAAACTTTCAGCGAAGGCGGGCGGCCTAGCGGATGTTTCAGCCTCGCTGGTTTCGGCACTTTACGAATTAGGGGCAGATGTCCATGTCGCCCTGCCACACTACCGCAAGATGTTCCACGTCGATATCGGAAGTTTTATTGACGACGAGTTGCTGATCTACAAGAGCAAACTGCCCGACGACCGCATCCATCTGGCCGAAGATCGCATCTTTTATTACCAAGATCGGGTCTACAGTAACTCCGAGCAGACCGACCTTAAGATTGCCCTCGCCTTCCAGCGCGAGGTCATCAACAACATCATCCCAACCGTCAAACCTGACCTGATCCATTGCAACGACTGGATGACTGGCCTGATCCCCGCCGAAGCGCGCATGCTCGGCATCCCTAGCCTCTTTACCTTCCACAATATCCATACCGTCAAGACGACGCTCGCCCACATAGAGGATCGTGGTATCGACGCCGCAGAATTCTGGAGCAACCTGTTCTACAGCTGGCCGCCGCACAACTACGAAGAGAGCCGCGACACCAACCTCGTCGACCTGCTGTGCAGCGGGATATTCAGCTCGCACTTCATCAATACCGTCAGCCCGACTTTCATGAAAGAGATTGTCGATAACCAGCACAACTTTGTACCCGCCAATATCCAACACGAAGTCGCCGGCAAATACCACGCGGGCTGCGCCTCCGGAATCCTTAACTCGCCCGATGCCTCGGCCGATCCCGAGACCGATGAACACTTGGTTGAAAACTACGGCGTGGCCGACCACTTCACCGCCAAGCGCGCCAACAAGATTTATCTCCAAGAGCGGCTGGGCATGGAGGTCAACCCTGATGCACCGCTGTTCTTCTGGCCGTCGCGCCTCGATCCGGTACAGAAAGGTTGCCAGCTCGTGGCCGAAATCCTCTACCAAATCATCGAAAAATACCGAGACGACGGCCTGCAAATTGCCTTCATCGCCAACGGGGCATACCAGCAGGTATTCCACGACATCGTCCAGCAGCATAACCTCTATAAGCGCGTCGCCGTCTGTGACTTCGAGGAAGGCTTGTCGCACATCGGCTTCGCCGCCTCCGACTTCCTGTTCATGCCGTCGCTCTTCGAACCCTGCGGTCTGCCTCAGATGACCAGTGTCATCTATGGCTCGCTACCCATCGCCCGCGACACCGGCGGCCTACACGACTCGGTCTTCAATATGAATGTCGAAAACAATACTGGCAACGGCTTCCTGTTCGAGTCCTACGACTCCAGCGGCCTCGCATGGGCGATTGATCGTGCCATGGATTTTTTCCACCTCGACGAATACACACGCGGAACACAGATCGGTCGGATCATGAAAGAGAGCAATGAGTGCTTCAACCATGCTGTGACAGCGCAGGCCTACATCGATATCTATCAACAAATGCTCAACCGCCCACTCGTCGATGAAGTTTTTAAAAAACAGCCCATGACCCTATGAGAAATCCCCACCTTGCAAAACTTTCCGACGACCCGTGGCTCGAACCCTTCCTTGGTAAGCTCCGGCAACGCGCCGACCACACTCAGTCTGTGGCCGACCGCCTGACTGGTGAAACTCTGACGCTTGATGAATTCGCCAATGCCCACGAATATTATGGGCTACATTTCTGCGACGGAAAATGGGTCTTTCGCGAGTGGGCACCCAACGCGACCGCCGTCTACCTAATCGGCGACTTTTCCCAATGGGAACAACGCGAAGCCTTCGCGATGCACTATGGCGACGGCCATGGCGTCTGGGAAATTGAACTGTCCAGCGAAATGATGGCACACGGCGAACTCTACAAGCTCAAGCTATACTGGCCCGGTGGCGAAGGTGAACGGCTTCCGGCCTACGCCCGTCGCGCTGTACAGGATCCCGAAACGCACGTTTTCTGCGCACAGATTTGGCAACCCGAAAAACCCTATGAATGGAAGTTCCCGAACCCAGCGGAAGCCATCGGCGCTCCGTTAATCTACGAGTCGCACGTCGGCATGGCGCAGGAGGAGGAAAAGGTCGGATCCTACCTTGAATACAAGGAAAAAATCCTCCCGCGTATCGTCGCAATGGGCTACAACACCATCCAGCTCATGGGCATTATGGAACACCCGTACTACGGTTCCTTCGGCTATCATGTCTCTAACTTTTTCGCCGCCTCTTCGCGCTTCGGCACCCCTGAGGAATTGAAGGAACTCATCGATGCCTGCCACGAAGCCGGCCTTGCCGTCATCATGGATCTCGTCCACTCCCATGCCGTGAAGAACGAGTCCGAAGGACTCTCTTGCTTCGACGGCACGCTCTACCAATATTTCCACGAAGGCGACCGTGGCGACCACGACGCATGGGACTCGCGCTGCTTCGACTACGCCAAGCCCGAAGTACTCCACTTCCTGCTCTCCAACGCCCGCTACTGGCTCGACGAATTCAACTTCGACGGCTACCGCTTCGACGGCGTCACCAGCATGCTCTACCACCACCGCGGCCTTGACACCGCCTTCACCGACTATTCCTGCTATTTCGATGGATCGGTCGATATGGACGCCCTTGCCTACCTCGCCCTCGCCAACCAGCTCATTCACGAAGTACGACCGGCCGCCATCACCATCGCCGAAGACGTCTCCGGAATGCCCGGCCTTGGTGCCCCCGCTGAAAACGGCGGTTGCGGCTTCGACTACCGCCTCTCCATGGGTGTACCCGACACCTGGTTCAAACTCGTCAACGACACAGCCGACGATGAATGGGGCATGGGGTGGCTCTACCACGAGCTATCCAACCACCGCGCCGATGAACAGGTCATCAGCTACGTCGAATCGCACGACCAGGCTCTTGTGGGCGGCAAGACCTTCATCTTCGAACTCATCGATGCCGCCATGTACGACGGTATGCACCGAGATGACGAAAACATCGTCGTCGACCGTGGCCTTGCGCTACACAAGATGGCGCGACTCGCCACCATCGGTGCCGCCGCGCACGGCTATCTTAACTTCATGGGCAATGAATTTGGCCACCCCGAATGGATCGACTTCCCGCGCGAAGGCAACGGCTGGTCATACCAGTACGCCCGCCGCCAGTGGAATTTGCGCGACAACTCCGACCTGAAATTCCACACTCTCGCCGATTTTGATCGGGCCATGGTCAACCTTGTCCGTGATCGCGGGATCGTTGGCAGCGAGCCCGTCCAGCAGCGGCTCATCAACGAAGGTGATAAGTTCATGGCCTACGAACATCACGGCCTGACGTTCTGCCTCAACTTCCACCCCAGCAAATCGTTCACTCATTATCCCATCGACGTTCCGCCTGGCACCTATCACCTCGTCCTCAACACCGACTCCCTCGAATTCGGTGGCCATGGTAGCGTTCAGGGCAAACCCACATTCAAAACTTTCGACTTCGACGACAACGGCACCACCCGCCACCAGATCAACATCTACATTCCCGCCCGCACCGGCTTTGTATTCGAACGCGTATAAAAGCTGACTTCCAAGCATTAGAAATGCCTTGTGATTGACTCTCCCCAGAGAATTTCCCAATACTCCGCTCACCTTTTAAGGAAAACAAAACCATGGAATTTGACGTCATTGTTATTGGAGCTGGACCGGGGGGCTATCCCGTAGCGATCCGCGCCGCTCAACTCGGTGCAAAGACCGCCCTCATTGAACGCGAATGGCTCGGCGGAACCTGCCTGAATTGTGGTTGCATCCCGACCAAGACGCTGATCGCTGGTGCGGAGGTCTACCAAAAGATTTTGCACGCCGATGCATTCGGCATCAACGTCGGCACGCCCGAGATTGACTACCCAGCCATGAAAAAACGAAAGGATGGCGTGGTAAAAACACTTGTCGGTGGCATTGAATCGCTCCTCAAGGTGCACGGCGTAACCGTGTTCGAAGGTACGGGTTCGTTCCGAGATGCCACGACCATTGCGGTGAAATCCAGCGATGGCTCGATCCAGGAGATTACCGGCAGGAACATTATTATCGCCACCGGATCAACCTCGACGGTTCCAGAGTTTATTCCGCAACACGAACGCATCATGGAAAGCCGCACTTTCCTTGAATTGGAGGAACTTCCGGAAAGTCTGCTGGTACTGGGCGGAGGGTATATTGGCTCTGAACTGGCCTGCATGGCTGCCGGCCTCGGCGTAAAGGTCACGATGGTCGAGCTACTGGACGATGTGCTGATGCTCCTCGACAAGGATGTGCGCCAAGTGGTTAAGAAAAATATGAAGAGCCAGCTCGGCATGACCCTGCTGACCGGTGCTGCGATGGAAAACATCAAGGCTACGGACAAGGGCGTTACCGCTACGGCGGGCAGTAAAAAATTAAAGGCCGACATGTTGCTCGTAGCCATTGGGCGTAGCCCAGTGACAGACGGACTGAATATCGAGGCCGCCGGCGTGGAAACGAATGACCGCGGCTACGTCAATGTGGACGATCTCAGCCGAACGAATATACCCGGAATCTACTGTATTGGTGATGTCTCCGGTCGGATGCAACTGGCCCATGCGGCAACGTCGCAGGCGGTCTATGCGGTCGAGCATGCGCTCAAGGATGCGGAAAAAATTGAGGAGATCGTTATTCCAGGCGTTATCTTTACCTCGCCAGAAGTGGCGCTGGTCGGTATTACGGAAGCCGAAGCCAAGGAACAAGGCCTAGCCGTCAGCACCGGAAAGTTTTATTTTCGGGGAATGGGCAAGGCGCTGGCCTCGAACGAAACCGAAGGTTTTGTGAAGATTATTGCCGACCAAGAAACGGATCGGATTCTAGGCGCACAGTGCGCCGGACCGCACGCCACCGATCTCATCAGCGAAATGGTGATTGCTGTGCGCGAGGAACTTACGGCGGAGGAGCTGGGCAACACCGTGCATGCCCATCCAACGTTTGCTGAAGTATGGATGGAGGCGGCGCATGCACTACACAAGGCCTGTATCCACGCACCGCCAACACGATAGGTCAACCTCCTGAAAAAAGGCAAAAAATAAGACTTTCTCAGTTAGGCGAGGTTGACCTACTTGTCTCAAACCGATAGCTTCCGAGGAATTTAGAGGAATTCTATTAACAACTATCCATGAAAAAACAAATTCAATATTTTCTAATTGCATCTCTCGCAACCATTACGGTGTTTGCGCAGGATACTATTGTATTTAAGAATGGCGACGTGCTCACCGGTAAAATCATCAAACAGGATTCCGAACACGTATACTTTAAGACGAGTTCGTTTGGCTCGGTGAGCCTGAATACGCCCGACATTGCAGAAATTCGTATTGGGATCCCAGAAACTGGCGAGATTATTGTTCCAGCGGAAGCCATTGCTCCGCAAACGGAACCCGTCCCTCAACCTGCCTCGCCAGTGGCACCTCCTCCTGCCCAAGAGAAACCGAGCCAATGGTCGGGACAGGCCGGACTTCAAGTGGCCATACGCGAAAAAACCACCACAACCCAAGAGGATAAATACCAGACCTACCGAGTTTATGGCCACATCAACTGGAAGGGCGAGAGGAACAACCTAAACTGGAACTGGACTTATCGCTATAGCGAAGATGAAATCCAAATCCGGGATGACTTTCTTAATCTTACGCAAAAATACAACCATACCCTCAGTGGGGGCTACTACGCAGAAGCCAAAACCGTGTACCAACAGGACTACAACCGTCGCATCGACAATGAATACCTACAAACTGCTGAAATAGGAAAAAAGTGGTTCCAGAGCCCTCAATTCAAATTCTCAACCTCCATCGGAGGGGGATACCATATATACGAACGGAGCGTGGCTGGAGTATCTACCAGCACAAGCGAACCAAAGTTTATCTTTGATCAGTCAATCGAATGGACGCTGGTCAACTCGCTCACCCTGTTCCAAAAATATACCCATCTGGGTGATCTTGAAAACTTCCATTTTATTTTTTCTAGCGGACTTGAAAATAAGTTAATTAGGGATGTCTTCCTGCGGCTTGAGTATCGCTTGGATCGCGACACGGAAACCATTGCCGACGATAAGGCCTACTACGACAAAGCGTTACTCACCAGCATCCTCTATAAATTCTAAATAAAACACCCCCCGAAAGACGAGGCGTCTTTTAGCTATTTATTAGTTTTAGAATTTCGCTTCTTCCGCCAACGACGAAACAACCATCTTCCTAGAAAAAACACCCCGAGAATCACGCCCAACGGGACTGCATCATTGATGCTTTTCGGCGGGATTGGGCAATAGGGAATGTCGAATATTGATTCCATGGGTTTCGCAGAAATGTGGAGGCTAGCTCACCTCAACAAGTTCCAACTCAAAGTTTAGATTTTGTCCGTTTTCAATCATGGTCTTTCCTTTCGTTGGGGTGAGGTCGTACCATACATGCACAATGGTGGAAGGTAACCCAATGCTGTGAATCCCTCTACCAAGTCTGGTCGCTGGCCGATCGGCGCAGGTGGATGACATCGACCGTGATATTTTCAGGCAACCGACACAGGTAGGCCACCGCCTCAGCCACATCCTCAGGTTGGATCATTGCACTAAAATCAGTCAGGTCCGGGCGGGATTTCTTTACCATTTCGGTGGCCACGCCGCCCGGGCAGATCGCATGGACACGAATATTTGAACTCCGCCCTTCTTCGATTGCCGTCTTCGTCATACCCAGCAAGGCATGCTTGCTCGCACTGTAGGCTCCTTGGTTTGGGTAGCCCTTCACGCCCACCACCGAGGAAATATTAATGATCCTTCCACCTCCGCGTTGTTTCATGCCCTTCATCGCCTCGCGGAGGCAGAGAAATGATCCTTCCACATTAACCCGTTGGATTTCCTGCCAGTCCTCAAGTGTCATCTCGTCTAGCTTTCCAAAAATACCGATCCCGGCATTATTGACCAATAGATCAACAACTCCTGCCGTAGAAAACAACTCCTGCACTGAGACTTCGTTCGTAATATCGGCACAAATAGAATACGCCATGATTCCGAATTTTTCGCAGGCCGTTTTTACATCAGACAGTTTCCCGGCATTTCGAGCCGTCAGGATTAAGTTCCACCCTTCCGCTGCAAGCTTAAGTGCAATCGCCGCACCAATTCCTCGGCTAGCCCCTGTCACCAATGCTGTTTTCTTCATTACACCCTACCTTGTTTGACCATCATGACATCCATTTTACCCGTAGACAGCCATGAAAGCAGAACCTATAGTCATTGCCAATCAGGAGAACCCATGAATATTCTAAACCTATTTTCGACCATTATCTTGGTCGCACTACTGGCCGGTTGCAATACTATGAAAGTAACTTCTGAACCTGACTCCAGCTATGATTTCAGCACTATAAAAACCTATCAATGGATCGCTGGTCCTTCCGAAATTCTCGAAGGATCCGATACCTATATTAATAAAGATATTCAACTCGCCCTGAGTCAGGAGTTTGAAAAAAAAGACCTCCAATCTGTTTCTTCCGCAACATTAGCAGATGTCCAAATTGCCTATTACGTTAAACTAAAAGAAGAAATGGAATATACAAAAACCAACCCATACGAGCGCGACTTTTCCGGCGGATTTGTTTACAGCCGGGAACAGGGAAGTTGGAGCTATGGCGAACGAGAACCCGATCTCAATATCTACACCGTGGAAATCGGCACTCTGACCGTCCTGGTCTACGACACCCAAACCGGAATCCGAATCTGGCGTGGCAACCTGAAAACCAAAATTGACCGCTCCCGCCCCCCTGAGCAGCAGCAAGAACGAATCCAACAAGCGGCTGAAAAGCTACTGACCAACTTCCTCAAAATGGATAAATAGGGTTCCGTTAACTACGTTTTTCGATCTGTTTAATTAGGTCGTGAAAGATAAAATGGTGAAACGGCAGGAAGATGTACCAGTAGACCCGCCCACATAGCCCCCTCGACTGGTAGTATGCGGTGACCGTTAGCCGGTTTCTCCGTTCGCCTTCAGGGTCGATTCTAAACTCTAACCAGGCGCGACCGGGTACTTTCATTTCAGCACGGAGCCGTAGCAGGTGGCTTTTTTCGAGTGCTTCGACTCGCCAAAAATCAATCACATCATTAACACGTAGCGTCGTTTCGCTTCGGCGCCCGCGCGCGGTTCCAACTCCCATCAAGAGGCGATCCATCGTGCCGCGGATACGCCACAGAAGATTGCTGTGAAACCACCCTTTGCGCCCGCCCACCTTGATAACCGATCGGAACAGTGCAGCATGATTTTTTTTCGAAATCAAGGAATAGGAACTTGCATAGTTTGGTGCTGCTGATAGCTCATGAAGCTTGATCGCCAGCTCGTGATCTAGCGGGTAGTTATCAGACCAGCGCGAACGAACCGCGTCCTGTTCTTCTCGCGAGATGGCCAACACTAAGGCCTCTTTGCAGGAAATTCGGCGGAAGGGAATCAGATCGAGAATATCGTTTTCTTGACAAATGACATCGTGGGTAACGCTCTCCATTAGGCACCAGGTAATTGGGGCAGGAACGGGAGTCAGCAATCCGGTTACATAGGAATAGAACCCAACATGCGAAATAGGTGAACGGATAAAAATTCGCTTCTTCCCTAGAATTACCGACTGGGTTTTAAGGATCTCTTCGTAGGTCAGTACATCTGGCCCTCCGATATCATACGTCCGCCCCTTCGACTCCGAAATCTCCAGCACCCCCACTAACGATTTAATGACATCACGCAGTCCGATCGGCTGACACTTGGTCTTCGCCCATACCGGCACGAGGAAAAAAGGTAGCCTACGTACGAGATGATTGATCATTTCGTACGATGCACTACCGGAGCCAATAATGATTGCAGCACGAAGAATGGTGGTTGGTATGCGGCTCTGCATAAACTCATCAGCGATTTGAAGGCGACTGGTCAGATGAGTCGAAAGTGTAGTGCGTGCGTCTCCTAATCCGCCGAGATAGATGATGCGGTTAACGCCCCGCCGCTCGGCTGCTAAACGGAAGTTATGGGCTGCCAGAGTATCCGCATTCTCGAATTTATCGAGGCCGTAAAGCATCGAGTGGATCAAGTAGAACACCACATCCACGCCGTCCAGCGCACGAAGCACCTGGTCGGCTTGCAACGCATCGGCCACTACCACCTCGGCCTCCGGCCAGCGCTCTGTATGTTCCGGCGATGGGGCACGCACCATCACCCGTACAGTGTAGCCTCGATGGATCAACTCTGGAACCAGCCGCCCGCCAATATAACCCGTTGCTCCAGCCACGAGAATAGTTCCCAATTCCGCCTGCGGTGAGGTGGGTAGATCCGTGCATAGAAACTCATCGGTAGTCGGTGGCATAAATTCACATTCTGTTGATTTATATTTTATCTGTTCACCAACAAACCGCAGATTAGGGTTTTTCGTCCAGCAGAATTCTGTTTTATAATCCGCACCTCATGACTGAATCCAAAACCATCCGAAACAACGCACAGGACATCTTCGCGTGTCTGCTCTGATCTTTCTCGTTTGCCACCGTCAAGCATGCACTTTCTTATCGCTGGCCTCATTCAGATATCGCTATGCGGTAATCTCCTCGCTCCTTTTCGGATGATCTCCGCAGCCGCATTCGCTATCTGATTTGATCTGCTCAGTAAAATCAAAGTCTCTAAACTTCATCTTTTGAAATTCCTGATTCCGCTGTGAGGTGATCCACTCAGCTGGATCGTCCTACCCAGCGAATCTCCAACTTGACCAAACCTCATTGGCACGACACTCATAGTCGTCGGCCTTATGATCGGGTAAAGGGAAACCCGCGGGTTTTAAGGAGTTACAGTAATTACTAGTATCTAGGTTTGCTGGTTCAACAACTCAACACCAGGGGAAAATTATGATCCGCAAAATATTAATCATACTCGCCCAGTAGGGTTCTGTGTTTTAAAGTCCGGCCTCATTCATCTGAGTTTGTCGTAACTTTAGAGCCCCGACATTGCTCGATTAAGGTCTTGAAGGGTCGCCTTGGCATCACCAAAGAGCATCAATGTATTATCGTTGATGAATAGTTGGTTCGGAATGCCGGCAAAGCCGGGGCTGAGGCTCCGTTTGATCACGATTACCGTTCGAGATTTATCAACCTCTAGGATCGGCATGCCATAGATTGGACTGGTTTGATCGTCACGCGCGGCGGGATTGGTGACATCGTTTGCGCCGAGGACGATAGTGACGTCGGTTTGTGAAAATTCGGGATTTATATTGTCCATTTCGACGAGCTTATCGTACGGCACCTCGGCCTCGGCGAGCAGAACATTCATATGACCGGGCATACGCCCGGCAACGGGATGGATAGCAAATTTAACCTCAATACCCCGCTTTTCAAGAACCGTCGCCAATTCCTGCGTAACATGCTGTGCCTGGGCAACGGCTAGGCCATAGCCGGGGGCAAAGATAACCTTCTGTGCATTCTCCAACAACATGGCCACCTCTTCTGCACCGCAGCTCTTGACCTTGCCTTCATAGAACTCCTTGCCGGGGATAGCGGCCATTTGGTCGTCGCTCACCATTGCGCCCCCGAAGAGGACGGATCCGAGCGAGCGGTTCATGGCCTTGCACATAATCTGACTTAGGATGATACCGGACGCGCCGACGAGCGCGCCACTAATGATCAATCCGTAATTATTCAGTACAAATCCAGTGGCCGCTGCCGCGAGTCCGGAATAGGAATTCAACAGCGCGATCACCACGGGCATGTCCGCTCCCCCGATAGCGATGACCAGCAAGATGCCTAGTCCGAGTGCTACTACTGAAAGCGCAACGAGATAGAACCCTCCGCTATGTGGATTCTGGATAAACAGAGCTGCCAATACCAAAATAGCCAGTACTAGGCCACCTCGCCAAAGTCTCTGATTCGGGAGCTTCATCGCTTTATCGGCATAGCCCTGCAACTTGGCCCACGCCACCATGCTACCCGTTAGCGTGACCGCTCCAATGAGTGCACTTAGCACCAACGCAATTGCCCAGGAAGTGCCGCCGCCCGAAACAATAAGATGGGTCGATAGCGCAACGACCAGCGAGGCTGCTCCACCAAACCCATTAAAGATAGCGACCATCTCCGGCATCTGCGTCATCTGTACGCGCTTCGCCATAACAGCACCAATCGCTGAGCCCACAACGACCCCTGCAATAATCCACGTATAATCGACCACTCCTTTATCGAGGAGGGTTGCCACAATCGCGATAAGCATGCCCACGGCTCCGAGCAGGTTCCCTCGTGGCGCACTCCGGGGAGATCCCAACCCCTTCAAACCCAGAATAAAAAGGATCGCGGAAAACAGATAGGCTAGATTAATCCACTCCATGGCCTACCCCTTTTTCCTTTTAAACATCTGCAACATTCGATCGGTCACCATAAAGCCGCCGACAATATTAATCATAGCCAGCACCACCGCCACAAACCCAAGAAAGTTGGCAAACCACGGAGCCGAATCGGCTCCGGCACAAATAATTGCTCCTACCACCGCAATACCAGAGATGGCATTCGAACCACTCATCAGGGGGGTATGCAGGGTCGGCGGAACTTTGGTAATTACCTCGTAGCCG
>QIHI01000136.1 GCA_003230915.1 Kiritimatiellales bacterium
CCGCAGAACCACACGTTGGACCAACAAAAGCTCCACTTCCGCGGGCAAGCCCGCTACAGTTCCACTTCTGTTGGTCAACGCGCACCCCGTTGGCAGGGCATAACTAAAACAAAGGAAATTCCATGAGCAAAAAAAAGATAGACAACATTCGAGAATGTCGTGAGTGGCTAAAAGAAAACAGGGTGAATTCAGAGTCAAACATTCAGTCCGCAGAGTTTTGGGGAGAATTATTTGATGTCATGGAAACCATGGCTGCTTTTCTTGATAGTGCTGTTTCTTCATTAGAAGCCGAAGGTAAGTTGAGATAGTTTCAACAATTTAACCCAAGGAACAAAATGGCAATAAATATCCAAAAAGGCCTCTTTAGAGTTTACACGGTGCTTAGTGTCATCATCTTCATAATCTCATTCATCTTGATAGCTGAAGACATGTATCATCCCGAATGGACAGATTATTTAATAGCCACACTCATTTCATTGCTTTTTGGCGTAATTCCTTGGGGAATTCACTATCTTATAAAATGGATGATCAAAGGTTTTTTTGACGATCGAAACAAACCAGAGGATTCTCCCGAAGAAGAGAGGAATGCTCTATTTACCCAATAAAAGGGGTCATAAAAGGGGTCAGTCCTATAAATTAATGATCTACTCTTGCCCTCCCGTCACTTTTTGAGTAGGTTTTTTCTGTGCCAAGAAAAGCTCGAATAGAATATTCAGCTCGTCGAAAGGTGCCAGCCAATGATTTTTAGAATCAAGCTTTTTCAAGTAGGCGGAGGAATGGCGGCAATATAATCCGAGGTCTTGGCACCGACATGGCCGAACGGTATTAGTGGATCCTTGCGCTCGGCTCCTCGTGTCAGCCTCCCAGTCGCCTTTCCTATCCCATTCGTTGGCTATCTGGAGACGGGGTTTGCTTACTGACCAGGTATCGTTCAAAGAACGATATAGTGCCGCTCAAAGCTTCCGACCCCGAATCCTTTTGGCTAGAGTGCCCCGATGATTTCACTCGATCCAGTCCCGACCTCGCACGCGGTAAAAACCACCGATCATTTTTTTGAACCGGGCGGTCTGCTAGAGGCGAATTGCACCGCGGATGGAATCAACTTTGAACTGCGCCCGCAGCAGCAAAAAATGGCGCGGGCTATTGCCGATGCGGCGGGGATCGGCCACCACCTTGCGGTCGAGGCTGGCACCGGAGTCGGGAAGAGCTTTGCCTATCTCGTTCCACAGATCCTCACCGCACTGGAACATGAAACACGCTGCGTGATCGCGACCTATACCATCACGCTCCAAGAGCAACTGATACACAAGGACATTCCGTTTGTCCGAAAAACGCTAGGGCGCGATTTTAAGGCGGTGATGGTGAAGGGTCGTTCGAACTATCTCTGCCTACTGCGCCTCCAGCGCGCACGCCGCAACGGCGGCGACCTGCTCGAACCCGAACGCGAAAAACAGCTCGAGACAATCTATGCACTGGCCAACAACAGGCAGCTAGGCGATGGAAGTCTTCAGGAATTAGAGGAGCAACCCGACCATCAAGTATGGGGCTCCATCTGCGCCGAACACGGAAACTGTACCGGTAAGCGTTGCCCGTTTTATAAGGAGTGCTATTTCATGATAGCGCGGCAAGAGATGATGGATGCTCAGGTACTCGTAGTGAACCATTCCCTCTTCTTCTCCGAGCTGGCACTACGAGCCGAAGGCGCGGCCATTCTACCGCCCTACGGGTATGTCGTCTTCGACGAAGCCCACCAGATGGAACAGGTGGCCTCAGGGCATCTAGGCATCCGCCTCTCGCTCTACATGGTTGAATATTGGATCAACCGCCTCCACTCCGACAAGCGGCGCGGGATTCTGACGGTACTCAAGGATGGCAAGGGCACGTTCATGGCTGACCAAGTCCGTGAAGCCGCCGAAATCTTTTTCGAGTCCGTCCGCAACCACTTTAAGCTCGGCACCACCAAAACCCAGCAACGCGTATTTGAACCGCCCCCCATCAAGACGGACCTCCCGCTGAAGATCACGAATCTATGCAACCACCTCAAAACCGTTACGCAGACGACCGACAACGAGGATCTGCAGGCCGAGATTAAAAGCCTACGCAACCGGGGGCTGGAATTGCGAGATACGATTGAATCCTTCCTCAAGCAGTCGCTCGAAGCGCAGGTCTATTGGGTTGAGATCCAAGGCCGCCGCAAGCAAGCCGTGCTCTATTCGGCACCGGTCGATGTCGGCCCAATCCTCCGCGAAATGTTGTTCGAGGAAATCCCGTGCGTCATCATGACCAGCGCCACGCTGGCGGTTGGCCACAACCTCGAATATTTCCGCCACCGCATCGGCGCGGAGGAGGCGACCGAGCTGCGCGTCGGATCGCCATTCGATTATGCGCGGCAGATGCAGCTCCAGATCCCCGTCAATATGCCGCCACCTGCCGCAACAAATTTCGAAGCGGCTGCCGCAACGGCCATTAGACATTTCGTCGATGAAAGCCGAGGGAGGGCATTTGTTCTGTTCACCAACTCACGCTTTATGCGGAAGGTGGCTGATGAACTGCGATTCGACTTCGAACTCGATGGCTACGAGTTCCTCGTGCAAGGCACCGGCATGCCGCCGAAACGAATGCTGGAAAAGTTCCGCAATCACGAGGCGGGCGTATTGTTCGGGCTAGATCGTTTTTGGATGGGGGTCGATGTACCGGGCGAGGCACTGAGCAACGTGATCATTACCCGCCTGCCCTTCGCCGTACCCGACCATCCGCTCATTCAAGCTCGGTTCGAGGCCATCGAGGCGCGCGGGGGCAACCCGTTCAAGGAGTATTCGCTCCCCGAAGCCGTACTGAAATTCCGGCAGGGCGTCGGGCGGCTAATTCGTAGCGGTAGCGACACGGGAACGGTAACCATTCTTGACAGCCGCATCCGCAACCAATGGTACGGACGGCTGTTCCTTGAATCGCTGGATGAATGCCCCGTGGAGGAAGTGGAGGTTCCGGGAATCGGAACCGAGGAGGGATAACCCGTTATACCCCGTTAACTTAAATGAGATTCAAATACTCGCGGCGCTTAAGGCACGAAGGACACGAAGTTTTGTGAACTTCGTGCCTTGGTGTTTAAATCAAGTCATACGAATCAAATTAATTCCGTGTTATACGGGAAAAAGTTGGTCTTGTTCGGTACGAAGCCGCTGGCACTCCATACCCGAGGGGAGCTCGACATCGTCGTACGAGATCGCCGCATCCTTAGGCACATCGCGCTTGAGCGTGCAGTTCTCGGCAAGCCCCTGGGGCAGCAGGTTTTCCGCCCGCACCACCGAATGGTTCTCGCACTGGCCATAAGCGGTATAGCCCCCGATGGCATCGAGCACTTCGCCCGCCTTGAGATCCTTCTTCGCCGTGGTGATCACATCCACCATCGGGGTTTTAGCTTCTAGCGGGTTGTCGCGAAAAAGGACGGCCCGGCCAATGGACATCGGCACCTCGAAATAGCAAAGATGATAGGGGCGATAGAAACTATAGAGCGGTCCGTCGCCGAGTTTGTAGAGTTTGAGATGATGTTGGTGCATCGGGTCGTCGGTCGTGCCGAAAACAAAGACGCCGGGGCCGGGCTGAGCCTTCACTACATAATCCACCACGCCGCCGAGTTCGCGGAGGCGGTCGATGTCGTAACGGCCATTCTGGCATAGCTCGTCCACGTGTCCCTCGTGATCGCCGCCGCGCATGCCGCGCATCTCCACCTGCATGCCGGTGGCATTGGCAATACTCGCCTGCTCGGTCGAGATCTTCGAGCCGTCGGCAAAACTGGTGACCATATAGGGGCTGTGCCCCCACTGCTCGGCAAAAGCCTTCTGGGTCGTCGGGTTGCGGTAGTGATCTTGCAACCCCTTAATGTTCCCACAGACCAACGGTTCAATCCCAATGCCCTGCACAAAGCGCAACAGGTTCATCTGCACGGCCGGTTGATCGCCGTCGGCAATCGCATAAAGCACCCCGGCCTTGCGAGCGCGGTGCTGAATGGCGCAGCCCACCGTCGCGTCGAGTTCGGCATTCATAGAGACCATATCCTTGCCACAGGAAAAAGCCTTGAGAGCCAGCTGCGCGCCGAATTCGACGGCTCCAGTGGCATCAACAATCACATCCAGATTCCCGGCCTCGCAGAGCAACCCGCTGTCGTCGGTGACGACGGGTTTCCCAGCAGCAACGGCGGCCTCGATTTCGGAGAGAGTCGATACCTCCTGAGCTCCAGCAAGCCCCGTCTCTGCATAGGCACGCATCGCATTTTCGGGCGTGCGATTGGCCACCGCGGCCAGCACCATGCCCGGCGTTGAATTGACAATCAGGTTGGCGGTTCCCTTCGCCATAGCTCCGGCGCCGACTAGACCCACGCGGATCGGGCGCCCTTCTTCCTCGCGCTGTTTCAACGCGCTATCAACCATCATCATGATCCTACTCCATTCAATAAGGGCCAGCGGCCGTCTTTTTCACTTACCACATTTACCGGCACCGGCCAATCGATGCCCACTGCGGGATCGTCGTAACGCACCCCGCGTTCGCATTCCGGCGTATAGAATGCACTCGACATATAGAACGCTTCGGAATCCGGAATCATCGTGAGATACCCATGGGCACACCCCTCCGGCACATAGAGCATTTTTGTGTTTTCCGCCGTTAGTTCAATACCGAAAGACTGGAGATAGGTGGGCGAATTCGGCCGCATATCAAAGATCGCATCAAAGATCGCGCCACGGATGCAACGCACCAGCTTGGCTTCCTCGGCGGGGGCCGTCTGGTAGTGCAGGCCACGGAGTGTGCCGGCCTCGCGACTAAATGAGGTATTGGATTGGACAAATGAGGCCCTAATTCCCTGCGTCTCAAATTCCTTGTGGCAATAGGCGCGAGCGAAATGCCCGCGATCGTCACCGATCCGATCTAGCGAAATCACCCAACTGCCGGCCACGGGGGTGGACTTAAATTTCATGATTTATCCTCTTTGAATATTCCGTGATCTGCCGACGGGTAAATTCGAGTGCGCAGGAGGATTCTTCCGACACGTTGCGGTACCATAGCACCGTCTGTTCAATGGCCGTTTCAAAATCCCAGACGGGGGACCAGTCGAGCAACCGTGCCGCCTTTTCAATCGAAAGGTTGAGCAAGCCAGCCTCGTGTAGTGCATTCGGGTCTGATTGATCGATCCATTCGCCCGGCCAGCTTTTCAACACCTGCTCAACCAAATCGCGCACCGGTCGATTGGCAGACGGATCCGGCCCAAAATTATACCCCGAAAATAAAGCCACTCGATCCGTTTCGGTTTCGGCCTGTGCCAGTTTTAATGCAAGCTGAAGATAGCCGCCCAGCGGATCCAGTACATGTTGCCACGGGCGGGTGGCCGAAGGATTTCGAACCGAGATCGGATCGCCGAGTGCCAGCGTGCGCATGCAGTCAGGCACAATACGATCCACCGCCCAGTCGCCGCCACCAATCACATTGCCCGCGCGGGCGGTTGCTATGGCGATCCGGTGCGATTTCCCATAGTCCGCCGGATTGAAGAACGATCGACGATACGAAGCCACCACCAGTTCCGCGGCTCCCTTACTCGCGCTATACGGATCGTGCCCGCCCATCGGATCGTCCTCCGAATAGGGCTCCGGCCGTTCTCGGTTTTCATAGCACTTGTCGGTGGTCACAATGACGACCTCGCAAGCTCCGTCAATCTGTCGCAGCGCATCGAGGATATGGGCGGTGCCCATGACGTTTGTGGCAAAGGTTTCGAGCGGATGGTCGTAGGAATAGCGAACGAGGGCTTGCGCCGCGAGATGAAAGACCATGTCCGGCTGAACCGCCCGAACAAGCTGCGTCAATTTTTCCGAATCGCGGATATCGAGGATATGATGCTCTAGCCGATCCTTAAGTTGGAGTTGTTCGAACAGCGAGGGTTCGTCTATCGGATCGAGACCCACCCCGACTACGTTCGCGCCCAGCGAAAGTAACCACTCAGCCAGCCATGAACCTTTGAATCCCGTGTGTCCCGTCAGCAGAACGGTCTTGCCGTTATAATGATTTTTTAAGACGTTCATTCGCTCCAGACTTTCCACGGGGCTTGGTTAGATTCCCACAGCTCTTCCAACACGTTTTTGTCGCGCAAGGTATCCATCGGTTGCCAGAATCCCGTATGACGGTAGGCTGCGAGCTGGCCCTCTTCCGCCAACCGCTGCAACGGTTCCTGCTCCCACGTCGTCTGGTCCGAGTCGATATAGTCGAGTACGCGGGGTTCGAGCACAAAAAACCCACCGTTAATCCACGCGCCGTCGCCTTGCGGTTTCTCATGGAAGCTGGCCACTTTCGGATCTTCAGGATGCAGACGGAATGCCCCGAAACGTCCGGGGGGTTTGATGGCCGACATCGTGGCGAGAAGCCCCTGTTCGCGATGGTATTTAATCTCGGCCGTGAGGTCTATATCCGAGACGCCATCGCCGTAGGTCATACAAAAAGTTTCGTCGTCGAGATAGTCGCGAACTCGGCGTAGACGGCCGCCGGTTAGGCTCTCTAATCCCGTGTCCACACAGGTCACCCGCCAGGGTTCGGTTCGGGCATGATGAATTTCGAGCGTATTGTTTTTCAAGTCGAAGGTCACATCGGCCGACGACAAAAATAGCTTCGAGAAATAGTCCTTAATCATGTCGCCTTTGTAGCCACAGGCCACCACAAAGTCAGTGATGCCATGGTGGGCATAGATTTTCATGATATGCCAAAGAACCGGCTCCGGACCAATCTCCACCATCGGCTTTGGGCGCACTGCACTTTCTTCACTGATGCGGGTGCCGAAGCCCCCCGCGAGAATAACCGCTTTCATTGTCCAATCCTCCGTCTTCTTTCTATCTACTGTTCCATGATTGCATTTAAGTTGAAAAACAAATTTGCTAAAAAAACTACGATCCAGCAGCCCACGCGCGCCGGACCAGCTCGGCCACCTCGGGAAGGTTGAGCACCTCATTATGTCCGCCGCCCACCACATGCCCTTCGAACCGGCCGCCGCACAACTCGCCAAAGCCGAAGAACGAGTCGTCCCACCACCCCTCCAGCCCAAGGTTACGCCCCAGCACGCAGGCAGAGCGGAAATAAACTATGTCGCCGGGATGCTTCGGGCTGATATGCCGCTTGGCTGCCGCGCACAAGGTCGTTGCCGAATAAAAGGCGCGGCGATCCATCGGTATTTTTTGGCCACGAGCCAGCATTAAGCTAATCTTAATCTGCTCGGGGAAGGCCCGTGCACGGCGGATGGCGCGGATGACCGCCGGAAATTTCTTCAAGGTTGCGGATAGCCCGAAGGACGGCTTTACAAGAGTCGGAAGATTCCAAGCCATACCTGCCGCTATTTTCTGACGTTCCAACGCCTCTACCATCTGCTTAAAGGCCGCTCGGGAAGCCGGTGAATTTTCAGGCTCGCGGGGGCGATACTGTACCGATTTCAAATTCGGACTATCCGAAACAATAATCGGCCCGTCTACCTCCAAGCCCTCTTGACCCAATTGGTGAGCCAACTCAATCGCGATCAGCCCGCCAATGCAATGTCCCCCTATGCGATAACTTTTCGCCGGTCGAAAGCGCAACAGCTCCTCTTTATAGGCCGCCGCCATTTCGGGAATGGTTCGCGGTCCGCGATGCCCATCCCACCCCGACCACTGGAAGGCATACACGGGTTGATCCGAGCCCAGGTTCTGGGCAAATTCGCGGAAGATCACCACATTACCCGCCCCGCCGTGAATCATAAAAATGGGCGGCACTTCGGGGTCGCCCTGCTGAATACACTGGAGCGAGCGAAAGTCATCTAACGACACGTCAGAGGCACCGCCATCGATGATGGCGGCTAGCCCGCGCACCGTCGGAGCCCGTGCCAAGGTGGCGAGCGGGAGTTCGTGACCCAGTTGCTGGCTGATTGCGTGGAAAAGGCGAACCGCTCGGAGCGAATCGCCACCGATTTCGAAAAAATTAGCACTCCGAGGAATTCCATCCATACCGAGCAAGTCGCTCCAAATTTGGGCTAAGGCCTGCTCGGTTTCCGATTCATAATGCAGCTCATCATTGGCATAGGGACTATTTTGAATCGAAGGCTTAGGGAGCGCTTTTAAATCCACCTTACCACTCGGCGTATATGGAATTCCGGGGAGTTCGATCAAGAAAGCGGGCACCATATAGCGGGGTAGCTGGCCTTCCAGATGCACACGCAGGGCAGTATGCTCCACGGTACACCCCGCTTTTACCGTGTAGTATGCCGCAAGTTGAAGCATTTCATCTGCGCCTTTCGACGCGTGGGCAAGACATTGTCCAAGGCCCGGAAATGAGGCGGCGGCATTGTTGATTTCGCCGGGTTCAATGCGGTGCCCTCGGATTTTTATCTGATGATCACGCCGCCCGCGAAGTTCGATGGATCCATCGGGATGGTACGCCGCAAGATCGCCTGTTTTATAAAGTCGAGTACGCTCCGGAATTTCAAATGGATTCGGCATAAACACTTCCGCCGTAAGGTCGTTACGCCCGATATAACCCGAGGCCAAATTGCGTCCTGCCAAAAAGAGTTCGCCCTCCTGCCCATCTTCTAGCGGGAGCATCGCTTCGTTAAGAATCAAGGTTCCGCAGTTTTTCAGCGGAGTACCAATACTCGGGAGCTCTGGCCATTCGGAGGGATCGCCCGCCAGCAGATGGGCGGTAATCACATGGGTTTCCGATGGACCATACTGATTATCGAGCGAGGCACCAACAATCTGCTTAATGAAGCGGCGGAGCGCCTCGTCCACGCGCAACTGCTCGCCGGCCGTGATGAGCTCCTTCAAGAATTCGGGATAGGTGTTCACCGCATGCGCGGTTTCCATCAAGCTACGCATGGCTACGTAGGGTAAAAAAAGGCGTTCGATTTTTTGCTCTACCAGCTGGTCTAGCAACCGCCGCGGATCCTTTTGATCGTCGCTTGAAATGAGAAAAAGAGTGCCGCCCGAAGCAAAGGTGGTGGCCAGCTCTTGAAACGAAACATCGAAGCTGATGGAGGAATATTGCAATACGCGTGCGGCGGGCTTAAAACTCTTACGCTCCAGTTGCCATTCGATCAGATTGGCCAACGCCCGATGCGGCATCTCAACCCCCTTGGGGCGGCCTGTTGATCCCGAAGTAAAAATAATATAAGCAGGATTTTCAGGGTCAATAGCCCCATTCGAAGCCTCTATAGACTCCTCTTTAAGGGTTCCAATCAGGTCTTCCCAAACGATGGCTTCGGCAAAGAGAGTCGCGTACGCAGCATGGGTAAATAGACAATGAAGTCCTACATCCTCTATCATCATGGCTAAGCGATCTGCTGGATAGGCGGAATCGAGTGGAACATAAGCGGCCCCTGATTTTAGAACCCCCACCACCGCTACAATCATCTCGATGGATCGGTCGAGGCAGAGCCCCACGCGGTCGCCCGGTGTAATGCCAGAAGCGATCAAATAATTGGCCACTTGATGACTCTGGTCATCGAGTTCGCGATAGGACAGAACCACTCCTTTATAATGAAGTGCAGGTTGATCGAGCGATGCCGCGATGCCGTCCGCTAACCAATCAATAACCGTAGATTGCTTCGGAGGCGTGTCAGGGATAGGGATGAGATGTTTCACTTATTTTACTCCTAAAATAAACTGCTTTAACTTGCTCAAATTCTTTCCGGCGAGCGTGTGAATATGCCAGAGCACCGGCTGCGGACCAATGTCCACCATCGGCTTCGGGCGTACTGCACTTTCTTCACTGATGCGGGTGCCAAAGCCTCCCGCGAGAATAACCGCCTTCATGATCCAATCCTCCGTATTCTTTCCGTTTACTGTTCCACGGTTGCATTTGAGTTGAAAAACAAATCTACCAAAAAATCTACTCCCCTACCCATTCGCGGCGTGCCACGGCGGCCACCTCGGGAATATTGAGCACCTCGTTATGCTCGCCGCCAACCACATGTCCTTCAAACCGGTCTCCGCACAACTCGCCAAAGCCGAAGAAGGGATCGTCCCACCACCCCTCCAACCCCAGATTACGCCCCAGCACGCAGGCAGAGCGGAAATAAACTATGTCGCCGGGATGCTTCGGGCTGATGTGCCGCTTGGCGGCCGCGCATAGGGTTGTGGACGAATAGAAGGCGCGCAGGTCCATCGGAATCTTCTGGCCGCGAGCGAGTCTTAAGTTGATATTGACCCTTTGTGGGAGCTTACGTGCATTGCGGGTGGCTCCCACCACCGCCGGTACCCGCTTCAGCGTGGCGGGCAATCCGGCGGCGGGTTTGGCGAGGGCCGGCACATGCCAATCCTTGCACTCCGCCACCTTTTGGCTTTCCAGTTCTGTAACCATACGTTCGAAAGCCGTGCGAGAGGCCGATGAGTTTTCGGGTTCGCTTCGGCGATATTTCTTGGACTCCAGATTTGGGCAGTCCGAGACGATGATCGAACCCTCGACCCCAATACCGTCCTTGCGCAGCTGATGCGCCAGTTCGATGGCAATCAACCCGCCAATGCAATGACCGCCGAGCCGATAGGATTTTGCCGGGAGGAATCGCAACAGCTCCTCTTTATAGGCCGCCGCCATTTCGGGAATGGTGCGGTGTCCGCGATGCCCGTCCCAGCCCGACCACTGGAAGGCGTAGACCGGCTGGCGAATACCGAGGTTGTTGGCCAATTCGCGGAAGACCACCACGTTGCCCGCCCCGCCATGAATCATGAAAATAGGCGTCGCAGCGGGGTCGCCCCGCTGAATACACTGGAGCGAGCGGAAGCCTTTCAGTTGCGCTTCGTCGGCATCCCCGTCGATGATTGCGGCCAACCCACGCACTGTTGGTGTCCGTGCCAAGGTGGAGAGCGGGAGTTCATGCCCCAGCTGCTGGCTGATTTCGTGGAAGAGGTGAACAGCCCGGAGCGAGTCGCCGCCACGGTCGAAAAAGTGATCGTCAAGGCCCACACGCTCGAGACGGAGCAACCGTTCCCAGATTGCGGCCAACGCTTTTTGCGTCTTATTTTCCGGAGGGTGGTACTCCGTTCCAACTGGCGCGGAAAGCTGCGGTTTCGGCAGGGCCTTTCGATCCAACTTTCCGCTGGGCGTGAAGCTCCATTCCGCCACTGGAATAAACGCGGCGGGCACCATGTAGTCGGGCAGCTTTTCAACCGCGAATTTTTCCAGTTCCTCCATCGGGAATTGTTCGGGATTGGCGACCTTGACGTAGCCGGCGAGCCACTTGCCGCGCACGTCGTCCTCATAAACCACCGTGACCGCCTGTTCAACCCCCGGGCAAGCTCCGAGCGCAACATCGATCTCTTGCAACTCGACCCGGAAGCCACGCAGTTTCACTTGATGGTCAACGCGGCCAATAAACTCGATCAATCCCTCCTTGTTCCAGCGGACCCGGTCGCCGGTCTTGTACATACGCGCGCCGGGCTTTGAACTGAACGGATTGGGTAGAAAAACTTCCGCCGTTAAATCCGGGCGGTTGGAATAGCCACGCGCTAGACCGTCGCCGCCGACATACAGTTCGCCGATAACGCCGATCGGAGTTTGATTCAGAGCCTCGTCGAGGATGTGGCAGGTGGAGTTTCCAATAGCCCGGCCAATCGGGATCGGAAGGTCGGGGTTGAAGGTGGCGGGATCAAACGTATAGGTGGTGGAAAAGGTGGTGTTTTCGGTCGGCCCATAGCCGTTGATTAGTTGTGTGTCTGGCAACTCGCGTAGTGCTTTCCCAACATGCCATGGCGAAAGGGCCTCGCCACCGGTTAACAGATATTTCACTGGCGCAAGGATCTCTGGTGCTTCGGCAACGGCCAGGTTGAAAAGTGCGGCGGTCATCCAAAACGTATTCACGCGATGCTCGGCGAGCAGTTGCCCAATCACATCGAGCGTGGGCACGCGCGACGGACAGAGTACGCAGGTTCCACCGTGTAGCAACGCACCCCAGATTTCGAAGGTGGAGGCATCGAACGAAACAGCCGCCATGTGCAGGATCACCGTGTCGGTATTGAGCGGTACATAATCCACGCCGAAGAGCAGGCGAATAATCCCGCGATGTACCACCTCGACCCCTTTCGGG
>QIHI01000050.1 GCA_003230915.1 Kiritimatiellales bacterium
CTGCGTGGGCCAAGGCTGGAAACCCCGCGCCACTGCTCTTTACCGAGGAGCATCTGGCGCAGGCCACGGACGTTTTTCCAATCGAGCTGCTCGACATCCGCGAGTGCCATAAAGTCCTGCACGGCGCAGACTTGGTGCAGGACTTGGAGATCGACACGAAAAACCTACGGCTGGAAATCGAGCACGAGCTGCGCGGCAAGTTGATCCGCCTGAGGCAGAGCTATCTGCTGACGCAAGGGAAATCCAAGGCCGTAGCCGATTTGATGATCCAGTCACTCTCGACCTTCCTCGTGCTGTTCCGTGCATCGCTACGCCTGTTCGGGCAGGAGGTTCCGCAGAAAAAATTTGAGGCTCTGAAAAAACTGGCGACGCATCTGGAGTTCGATATATCCGTCTTCGAAACGGTGCAGGGTCTGAAGGACGGAACGCAAAAGACCAAGGACGTTGCGCTCGACGAGCTGTTCAATACCTATCTAAAAACCGTGGAGTGCGTTGTCGATGCGGTCGACGCCTACATTCACAAAGGAGAATAAATTATGAAAGTTGTACTGATTACCGTGGGGTCTCTGTTCGCCATTCTAGTGATCTTTATCATGGTTACGATTGGCGTAAATAACAAGATCATTGATCGCGATGAAAACGTCACTCAGGCCTGGGCCAACGTTGAAAGCGTGCTACAACGCCGCTACGATCTAATCCCGAACCTGGTCAACACCGTCAAAGGTTTTGCGAGCCACGAGAAAGAATTGCTTACCGAAGTCACGCGCCTGCGTAGCCAGTGGGGCAAGGCCAAAGCGTCTGGCAATAGCGCCCAGAGCGTTAAGACCGCCGGCATGCTCGAAGGCGCGCTCGGCCGCCTGATGGTCGTGGTTGAAAAATATCCGGACATTAAATCCAACCAAAACTTCCTCGCGCTGCAGGAAGAACTCTCGGGCACAGAAAATCGGATTTCCGTCGAGCGCCGCCGCTATAACGAGGCCGTTTCCGCGTACAATAAATACATTCGGAAATACCCCGGTGCCATTATTGCCGGTATGAAGGGCTATGAGCGTAAAATCCCGTTCGAGTCCGCCCCCGAAGCCGCCGCTGCGCCTGTGGTAGAGTTTTAAAGAGGAGTTCCTGGGTTGAGCCGCTGGTGCATCCGTGCGATTCTGCGCGCTTATTTAAACAGGAAAATTCTATGACCCTACAGTGGATTGCGATATGTATCGGGGCTTTGGCAACGGTGGGTGGGCTGGTCGGCGCACTGCGCCCGGAGTTGATCAAGCGCTTTGCGGGATGGTTCCCGCGCAGCACTGTTCCGGCGTGGATCTTCACGGCGCTCTGCTGCGTGCTTGGAGCGAAGGAAGCGTTGGGCATGAACATGGGCTTCCTCGATGCTTACAAGAAATATATCTACATCCTTTCTCCGGCGGTTTTCATAGCCAGCGTGGTCTACATGAAGGAGCTACTTGCACCGCGTACGCTCGGCGGGTTCCTGTTGCTTATCGCCGTGCCGATTCTACAGGTGGCACGCTGGCACGAGTCGTCGTTGCGGCTGGTGGTGGTGATCCTCGTCTACCTCTGGATCATTTATGGCCTGATGCTACTGCTGTCGCCATGGTATTTCCGCAAGATGTATGTGCCCTTCATGGATAACGCCGTGCTTCTGAAGTCGACGGCCTACACCAAGATCGTCTTAGGCGTCGCGCTTATTGTGCTCGGCATTTTTGTTTATTAGGTGGTCAATAGCGCAGACCCCATTTGGTTTTTCGGTGCTCGTAGGGGATCCGGATGCTGAAGCGCGCGCCTTTTCCGGGCGAGGAAACCAGCCGCATGGTTCCGCCGTGGTTTTCGGTGATGATGAAGTATGAGACGGACAATCCGAGGCCAGTTCCATGGCCAACTTCCTTGGTGGTAAAGAACGGTTCGAAGGCGCGTTTTCGTGTTTCGGCATCCATGCCAGGGCCGTTGTCTTCGATTTCGATGAGGATCATGGCGGCTTCTTTTTTAAGACGCAGGGTGATGCGCGGCTCTTTCGTCGGGTCGGGGTTCTCGGCCATGGCCTGGGCACTGTTGGAGATGAGGTTGAGAACCACTTGTTGGATCTGGCTGCTCTCGCAAGGGATGGGCTCAAGCGCATCGTCATAATCCCGGTCGATGCGGACATGCCGGAAGTCGAATCGTTTTTTCAGGTTATAGTCGTTCGAGGCCAGCTCGATACTGCGCTCCAGAATTTCCTGAAGGTTGTTCGGCGCAAAATGGGCTTCATCCTTGCGGCTGAAGCTGAGCATGTTGTCGACAATCTTAGCGGCGCGGCGACCGGCCTCGGTAACGGAGTCCATCATTTTGAGCAGGCCACGATCCTCCATGTAGGTCTGGATGGCCTCGAACGAGGCGCCAGCCTCTTCGGCGGCGGATATGTTGCGCTCGGTGCTGTGGGTGACGCGGTTGCGCATGACCTGCAGGTTCTGGAGAATACCGGCCAGCGGGTTGTTGATTTCGTGGGCCATGCCAGCGGCCAGTCCGCCGACCGACATCATTTTTTCGGACTGCACCATCATCTCCTCGATACGCACACGGTCGGTCACGTCGTCGACGCGGATCACGGCGCCGTCGGTGCCGTCGGTGGTGATGGGATAGACGGTAACATCGGCGAAGCGCTGCTCGTTGCCGATCATGCAGGGAATGCGTTCGTCGTGCCGGAGCTTTCGCTCTCCGATGGCCTTGATGATCTGGTTCATTTCCCCACCCAGATTGGGGAAGACTTTTTCGAGAGATTGACCCTGAGCCTGGGCCGCTGAAGTTCCCGTAATATTCTCGGCTTCGCGGTTCCATTGCATCACGCGGTTTTCGGCATCGACGCCAACGAGAATGGAGGGCATGGAGTTAATGATATTACTCAGCAGGTTGCGCAGCGTGAGCAGTTCTTTGGTGGCTTGAAGGCGCTCAATCTCGGCGGAGGTTCGTCCGGCAAATACCTGCATGATGGAGGTGGCAAATTCTAGGTTTTCAATCGGAGCTTTATACATGGCGACCATGCAACCGCGCGGGCGGGATTCGGAGTCGACCAATGGGATTCCGATATAGCTGTTAATTCCCAAATCCTGAAGTATTTTGGTGTCGGGATAGTGCTTGCGAACATCCGTAACACAGACACAGGCCTCCTCGTCCATCACCTGCTGGCAGGGAGTGCTGTTGAGGGCATAGTCAAAGTTTTTGGCCTCCTCCCCCGAGGCTGAGGCGGCAATGGTGTGCATGGTTCCGGGGGTGCTGCTCATTTCGCTAATGAAGGTGAAATCGGCATCGAGCGATTTTGCGAGCTGGACCACCATCGAGTTGAAGAAGTGGTGGCCGACTGCGGAAACACCCTCGACAATATTACGGATACTGTCCTCAATCAGAACACGTTCGGTGACATCGTCCATGCGGATCACCGCGCCTGCGGCATCGTTTTCGAGCAGGGGATAGACGGTGATGTCGCTGTAGTACGTGTGACCGTTTTTGCGAACAGGAATGCGTTCTTCCCTCTGTGTAGCGCGCTCGCGAATGGCGCGCTCGACTTTGACCATTTCCTTGGCAAGTTGCGGGAAGACCGTCTTCAAGGGTTGCCCGATGGCATCGGACGCCGCGGTTTCGGTGGAGTGCTCGGCCTCGCGGTTCCATTGGGTAACGTAACCGTCCAAGTCGACTCCAACGAGGATCGAAGGCATTGAATCGATGATATTGCTCAGCTGGGCGCGAAGGTGCCGCAACTCTTCCGCAGCCTGTTTTCGATAGGTAATATTCCACGCTGTTCCAAAGGTGCCGACGATTTTCCCCTTCTCGTCATAACGCGGAACGGTGGTGGTCAGATGCCATCGGTCGCCATCGGGGGTGGTGGTTCGCTCCTCTTTTTGTATGGGCTTTTCGGAGCGCATTACCTCAAGTTCATCGTCAAATTTTTGCTGAGCCTGTTGCTCGGGAAGGAAGTCGAAGTCGGTCTTACCCACGACTTCGTCAGGGAGCAGATGGACTTCCTTGGCCTTGGCGGTATTGACCTCGATAAAGCGTCCGTCGGCATCCTTGAAGTAGATCGATTCTGGGGCGTGTTCCATGAACGAGCGGAACAGGCCGCGCTCGAAGGCGAGTTGCTTTTCAACAGCGATGCGCTCGGTGATATCGCGACCGATACCCCGGTAGCCCTGAATATTCCACTTTTTGTCGTAGAAGGGTACAGCACTGGTTTCAAGCACAACGGTGCGCCCGTCCTTGTGCTGGTTGATGTTGACGAGGCTGTGTATCGGAGCGCCGTGTTTGGCGGTGTCGGCAAAAAGTGCCTTCATGGCCTCGGCCTCCTTTTCCGGCATAGTTTTCGTGAAGCGCTGCCCGATCAACTCCGAAGGGGTATAGCCGAGTAAGTTTCCAATCTGCGGACTGGTGTAAGTATAGTGGCCCTCGGGATCGATTTCCCAGATCCAGTCGGAGGTGGTTTCCACTAGATTACGGAAGCGCTCTTCGCTTTGCTTGAGAGCTTCTTCGGCTCCGGTGCGGGCGGTAATATCGCGCGTGACTCCGCGGAAGCCGGCGAGCTGCCCGGCGTTATCGGAAAAGGCCATTCCACTGGTTTCAAGGATGATTTGACTTCCGTCTTTATGCAGGTGGGTACTGATCTCGCAATCGATCACGGTTCCGACGGTGGCTTTGCGGAGTTTGGGCAGAATTTTTGCCGAGTCGGTCGGGGTCATGAACGAAAGCGAGCTTTGACCGATTACCTGCGGCGGCTCGTGGCCGAGGATGTCGCGCACGCGAGGGCTGACGTAGGTATAGTTTCCCTGTGGATCCATCTCCCAAATCATATCGTTCGACGACTCGACCAAAGTGCGGAAGCGCTCTTCGCTTTCGTCGAGTGCGCGGGTCGTCTGCCGGTGGCTATGCCGAACCCGGCCGAGTTCGTGCGTACGATGGCGCACTTGCCGCTTCAGGATCCGGTTCCAGAATACGAACGATCCAACGGCTAGCAGGGTGGTCAGCAGGATGCCGCCGATAATCTGTAGCGAGAGGTCGCGCGGAACAATGACCGTGTCGCTCAGGGTGATCCACTCGCGGCGGATCATGCGCCGCTGCTTCTGGGCAATATTCGAAAGGGCTTTATCAAGAATCGTATTCAAGAACGGCCAGTCCTTGCGCGAAGCCAAGCATAGCTCCCACGGATAGTCGATGTCGCCGGCGACGCGCAGGTTCGAGATGCCCAGTTCTTCGATGTAGTACGACGCCACCCCCAGGTCGGCCACCATGGCATCAACATCCTGGAAGGAGAGCATGCGGAAACCGGTGGCGGCATCCTTAACCGGAACCAGCGTGTATTCAGGGTAGAGGTTGGCTAGATAGTCGTGTGTAGCAGAGCCGTCGACGATGGCCACGTGCAGGTCGTCGAGCGAATCGACCGAGAGGTTGCCGGCCATCTCCTTCCGTACCAAAATGACGTTTGGAATCCGCAGGTAGGGTTTAGTAAAGCGTAGGAATTCACGGCGATCTACGGTGTTTTGGACCGATCCGACGAGGTCTATTTCTTTGGACTCAAGCTTTTCCAGAATCTCCTTCCAACTGCCGAGTTGCACGGGGATAAAGCGGATGTCCAGTTGCTTTTCGATCAGCCGGATATAGTCGGCGGTCAGCCCTAGGTGGTTATCGCCTCGGTCGGTGAAGTCGATAGGCGGGGAGTCGGGTAAGGGGGCAAAATGGATCTCGCGGCCATGCTGCTCCAGCCACCGGTGCTCCCCTGGCGACAGCTCGATCTCCCGAATGGCAATAGAGTTGAAAAAATACATCGCTGCGCCAACGGCGAGCAAGGTACCGAGAATCGAAAGTAGAATGGGTCGAGTTTCAAGCTTCATAAAAACAACTAAACCGGTCAACGTACCGACCGGTAAACTCCCAAGACATGCTGTGCGGTATTCCGCCAGTTAAACATATGAGCATATTCCATGCCGCGCGCGCGCATTTCAGCATTCCAGCCCTTGGAAATCACCTCTTCCATCTGTTGGAAAATTTCATCGCTACTAGCCGGGTCGAAGGTCGGCAAGAGATCAGCTGCCAGCTCCTTCATCGACGAGGTATTCGAACAGGCTACCGGTGCGCCGCACGCCAGCGCTTCGATGATTGGAAAGCCAAATCCTTCAAACAAAGAGGGGTAGACCATTAGGTCGCAACCGCTGTAAAGCAAGGGGAGAGACTGCACCGGTGCGAAGCCGAGAAAGACGATATCCCCCTTCACCGGACTTTCCGCCGCCCGTGCTCGAATTCGATCTGCCCCATGCCAGTTCGCCCCTGCAAAAACCAGTTGATGCGCGCTGTCGTTTTCCAGCTTAAACCGCTCAAAAGCCTCGATCAGTCGGATGTGATTTTTTGCGGGGTACTCCAGACGGGAAACATAAATAAAAAAAGGTTTCTCCAGCCCATGTAACTGCGCCAGCTTCCGCCGTGCTTCATCCTTCGGGATTGGCCGGAACAGCTCGTGGTTGATCCCGGAATAGACCACCGAAATCTGCTCCTCCGGATAGCCGATCCGCCGGACAAGGTCCTTCTTCGTATGGTGACTCACTGCAATCACATGATCCGCGCGACGGATCATCGATGGAACGATCTGGCGATTGAACACCATACGCGCTCGGCCATATTTTGCTTCCACCGAGAAGGCCGCTAAGTCATGCACTGTCGCTACGACCCTTGTGTGTTTTACCAGCGGGATGCGGCGGTAGCTTGGAATATGCAGTACGTCGTATTTCTTTTGTGGAAGCCTAAGGTTGTGCCAGGCCAGGTTGACGAGCGGTCGGTTGATGAATGGGGGATAGAGGGTTTTGCCAAAATTTGGATTCGTCAGTCCGATCAAGTTTTCCTCATCCCGAGCCATCAGCAGGTCATATTGGTTTTCGCAATCTTCCAATTGCAGCACCCGCAGTAGCTCGCGGATATACGTAGCCACGCCCGACTTGCCCCCCTGCATCGTGAATGTCGAAAATCCGATCTTCATAGGGGCGATTATAAGGGCGGAGCGCACAAGCGCAAACGATTAGTTGGAGGGGCAGGTGCCGTCCCGTCCTAACGGAAGTCGCATCTCTTTTCCATGATCTACCGAAAGGGCGGGACAGAATCCATCCTCACGATGGGCAGTCATTTATTCTTCGCGGGCGAGAGTCGCAGGATGGTGCCAGGATTGTTGAGAACGACGTAGATGGCACCATCGGGGCCGCATACCACATCGCGGACGCGACCGGAATTTTGGAGGATTATTTCTTCGTGCATAACCCGATTTTTCTCAATATTAAGCAGACGGAGATCTTCATACTTGAGTGCCCCAACGAGGAGTTTGTTATTCCATTTCGGGAAGAGTTCACCGTGGTAGAAGTCGATTCCACAGACGGCGGTGGAAGGGGTCCAGTAGAAGGCGGGTTGCTGTAGGCCTTCTTTGCGGACAAACTCGGTGATGGGTGTGCCGTTATAGTTTTTTCCGTAGGTAATGATGGGCCAGCCGTAATTGGCGCCTGACAGGACGAGGTTGAGTTCGTCGCCGCCGAGCGGGCCATGCTCGGCGACCCAGAGGAGGCCGGTTTCGGGATGGAAGGCAAGGCCCTGCGGATTGCGGTGGCCGTAGGAAAAGATGGAGCGCATGGCGGTTTTGTTGCGCCGGAATGGATTGCTTCTGGGGATGGAGCCATCTCGCCGGATGCGGTGGATTTTTCCGTTGGGCTTGGAGAGATCCTGGGCGTGGGCTCCGGTGCCGCGATCGCCAATGCTGAAGTAGAGATTGCCCTCGGCATCGAATATAATGCGGGTTCCGAAGTGGTGGCGGGTGGTACGGTAGGTTTCGTGCGGGGCCTCGAAGAGGACCTCTTCATCAACCCAATGGTTACCGTCGATGCGGCCACGTGCGAGTTTCGTCATGGCGGCGGCGCGTTTCCCATTGGGCTGCAGCTCGAGCCCATGGCTATAGGCGAGATAGATCCATTGATTGCCCTCGGCGGCATAATCGGGATCGAACGCAACGGCGAGCAGTCCACCTTGGCCTTCGGCGAGGACTTCCGGGGTTCCTATGATCGGCTGGGAGTGCAGTCGCCCGTTTTCGATCACGCGTAAGCGGCCAGATCGTTCGGTGACGAGTGCGGTCTTCGAGTCAAGAAACGCTAGGCTCCACGGAATTTCTAGCCCTTCCGCCCACACGTCAACGTTGATTTCGTAATCCAGTGTGTGGAGCACTTTCGGAATGAAGGGCGTTATAGCCCGTTCCTTTTTTTCTGCATCGAGGAGATAGGCTGTGATCTGCCGGATCTCAGGATCCGTCAGCGTCTCCCTGAAGGCGGGCATGCCCAGATGGACGATTCCATTCTTGGTGTTCCAATCGATGTGTTCGGTGGTGCTACCAAACTGCCAGACCTCATCGGCGAGGCTCTGTGCACTACCGCCTTGAAATTGATCGCCATGACAACTTGCACAGTGTGTTTGATAGAGTTCGGCTGCATTCTGTCCAAACGTGACAAGAGCTGTAGGAACGATGAGTGCAATCGTGAGGAATGGCTTCATGACTGACGAGTATGAAGTTTATCAGGTTGAATCGCCATTCGAAAATAAGGAGGCTCTTCGTCTGTCCGAAGACCACCAACTCCCTACTTGGCTCGCTGTTGTACGATGTGGGAGCCCGTGCCGAATCCATTTTAGCCGACAAGGTAAAGCGGTCGGTATGTTTTGTAGTGGCGGCTCTCAGAGCCGCTGGTGTTTCTTAGAAACACCGCTACGACTTACAGGGTATTTCAATCGTTAAAGGCCAGCGTTGTCTGATCTGAAAGCCGAGCATGAGCCATCCAAAACTGATCGAGGCGGTCGAGTTGGGCAACTCGGACGGTATCGCGAGTCAAGTCGATCTCAACTCCGGCACCCCGGCTGACGACGTACTCAATATTCCGTTGGTTGAGTTTTCCCGGGATATGCATGCTGAGATCATCAAGTAGGGTACGTTCCTTGTCTCCCGACTCCTTGCCCTCTGGGAGATAGATGGCACCGGTGGTAAAGTCCACCGCAAATGCAACTACGCCCGGAATGATGAAAAAGAAGAGGCCCACGCCGTTGAGAATAATGACGAGGGGATCTAAACTGCTACGTTCCTCTTGGTTAACGCGGTCGGGATAGATAATTGTTCCGCAAGAAGAGAGTAGGGTCGCCGCAGTTGCGGAGAGTCCGGCAGTGAGGGTTCTTCGGGTCAGCATGATGATTCCTTTTTGCAATTAGTATGGAGTTTTATTAGGTTTATCTTTCCATAGGTCGAAAGCTGACCGGGCTTTCTCGCGCAGATGTTGCTCGGTTTTGAGGGTGCGGGAGTCCCTGGCTTTGGCGATCTCTTCATAGAGCAGGGCATCATCGAATCCGGCATCGGCGGCATCCTCGCGGGAGGCGGCGAAGTAGAGTGCGTCGAGTCGAGCCCAATAGATGGCGGAGAGGCACATGGGGCAGGGTTCGCAACTTGCATAGATTTCGCACCCCACCAGCGAAAAGGTTTTCAGTTTGGAGCCGGCCTCGCGGATGGCCTCGACTTCGGCGTGCGCTGTTGGATCATTGGAACGGGTGACGTGATTCCTGCCACGCCCGACGATTTTTCCATCCTTGACAATCACAGCCCCGAACGGGCCGCTTTCGTCGGCCTTCATCGGCTCTTGGGAGAGCCGGATGGCTTCGTGTAGGAATATGTCCAAATAGGCCATTAATCTTCTTTGGTCTTCTTCGCGACGGCTTCGGTACTATACTGCAACGTCACACTGCCCATATTGCCGTAGGCTGCTGCATCCGACGCTTCGCCGATTCCGACCGAGTCCAAAACAAGCAGAACCACCTTCATTAAGAAACAAGCTATCGACTTTTATGGTTCGTGAAAAGCAGAATAGATTTGCTAATCCAAGCATGGAAGTGCAAAAAGTTCGTCATTCAATGGGAGATTTAGCATGGCATTTACATTAGAGATTGGAGCCTCGGCTCCCGCATTCAGCCTACTGGCGACAGACGGAGAAACCTATTCTTTGGAGGATTTCGGAAATGCGCAGGCGTTGGTGGTGTTCTTTACCTGTAACCACTGCCCCTATGTAATCGGGTCGGATGAAAACACGCGTGCGGCTGCCGAACAGTTTTCCGATCAGGGCGTAAAATTCGTGGCGATCAACTCGAACAGCAAGAACACCTATGCGGAAGACGATTTTGAGCACATGGTTTCCCGCATGAAGGAACACCAATTTCCGTGGACGTATCTTTATGACGAGTCGCAGGAGGTCGCGGAGGCCTACGGTGCTTTGCGCACACCGCATTTCTATGTGTTCGACCAATCCTTCAAGTTGATCTACACCGGCCGCGCGATCGATAGCCCTCGTGCTTGGGAGGCCTCGACCACGCATGAGTTGGTGGATGCCCTTGAGGAATATCTGGCCGGAAAGGCTGTTGCGGTTGCGACCACCAACCCGATCGGTTGCAACGTGAAGTGGGAAGGCCAGGAGCGGCATTGGATGCCGCCGGAGGCGTGCGACTTGGTTTAATCGGGGCTGGAAGTCGGATCGGGAAGGGTGGAATTATTTTACCTCAAGAGGGATTGAATTAAAAAATATCACTCGATATAGTAGTTCTGTTTTTATTAGGAAGTATTCGTTGTTAACAAGTAAGGAGAAGGAAATGCTGACGAGAAAGATTGCGATGATGGTAATAGCGGGTAGTGTGGCGGCGGTTTTATCCGGTTGCGGTGTGCCGCAGGAAGAGCACGATGCCAAGGTAACTGAGCTCAATGATGCCTGGGCGGAGATCGAAATCCTCAAAGGAAAGAATGCCGACACGGAATCCCTCCTGAACAAGGAAAAGGGAAAAGTCCGGAGCACTCGGATCGAGCTCGACGACGCGTCAAAACGCATTACGGATCTAAAGAAAAAAGGAGCGGCTACGGCTTCCGCTCTGGCGGACGAAAAAGCCAAGATTTTGGATATGGAAAGTGTAGTTGCCTCCGCCGAGTCCTCCGTAGCCATGGCGCAGGATGAGGCCTCTGAAGCAGAAGCCAAGCTGGCCATGCTTACGACGGATCACGAAAAGTTGCAGTCAGACCTTGACCAGTTCAAGAGAAACATGCGTTCGATTCGCGGGTCGTCGGCTCCGGTAGCTTCCGCTCCGAAAAGCTCCAGCATAGCCCCGAACAACTCCAGCACAGCCCCGAAAGACTCCGGCTCTGCTCTGGATATCCTGAACGAGATGAGCATGCAGTAGAATTTTTCTACTGGTTGTGCACTCGAGGCCCGGATGGATTCCGGGTCTTTTTTATGTCTTCTCCGCGCTCGGGATTTCCATGGATTGCCACTTGACGGGGTGGGGGGAGATGGGTAGTTTCGCCCGGTTGTTGATAGTTTTAGCTCTGGATAAGAGTGGGCATTGCCCGCTCTTTTGTTCTCTAAAGAGCTGATTATTTGAATGTCGAAGGTTTGCGAAGGAGGTAGGAGCATGAATCCTGCAGAGTTGAAAGCCGTTGTTGAGTATATGGAAAGCGAGCGGGGTGTTGAGCGCGAAGTGATTATCCAGGCGATCGAATCGGCCTTGCAAAGCGCCACCGAAAAAAATGATGCGGACGATGACCAACTCCGCTTGGAGATCAATCGTAAAACCTTTGAGATCAAGGCCTACAGAACCCTTTCCGATGGAAGCGAAATCGAGTCGACCCCTCCCCGTCTTGGTCGCATCGCTGCACAAACCGCCAAGCAGACCATCATGCAAAAGGTGCGCGTGGCCGAAAAAGAACGCGTCTTCGAAGAATATAAGGATCGCGTCGGTGAAATCGTTACCGGTAGCGTGACCCGCTTTGACCGTAGTGATGTCATCATCGATCTCGACCACGCCGAAGCCGTAATGCTGTCGAAG
>QIHI01000116.1 GCA_003230915.1 Kiritimatiellales bacterium
CTGGGGGGTGCATCTTCCCGATATGGAGGACCGCCTCGACGCTTTGTATACAATGCTTTCTGAAAAGGAACAGGCCAAGGCGGAACGATTTTATCGGGAGGAGGATCGCCAGTCCTCCATCGCCGCGCGCGGGGCGTTGCGGACTTTACTTTCGGGGTATACGGGGATACCGGCCTCCGAAATTAAATTTCACTATTCAGAAAACGGAAAACCGCATGTGATGGATTCAGATGTAGATTTTAATGTTTCCCACTCCGATGAATGGGTGGTGCTGGCCTTTGGGCGTAATCGGAAGATCGGCGTGGATATCGAAAAGATTAAATGGAATATGGATGTGGCAGGGATTTCCGCCCGTTTTTTTACGCCGGAGGAGGCGGCTTTCGTTGAAAGTACGCTCGATAAACATACCGAATTTTTTCAGCTATGGGCGCGCAAAGAAGCGTATGTGAAGGCCTGTGGATCGACGCTTTTTACGGAACTCAGAAACTTTTCAGTTCCGCTTGCGGAGTGCGGGGAAAAGGACGGTTGGATTTTCCAGCGGGTGGAGGCCGGTTCGAAATATGCCGCAGCAGTCGTCACCGATCAACCACTAGACAGTGTGCCGTGCTACGATTTTGGAGGATTGAAATGGGGCAGTTGAAAAATACGTTTTCGTGGTCGTTTAGCGCGGCAGAGGATTTCGAGGCCTGCCGTCGGCGGCGGTACTGGAGTAAGTATGGCATGTGGGGCGGCTGGGGCAGAAACGCACCGCCGGAACAGAAAACGGCCTACCGCTTGTGTAAGATGGACAACCGCTGGGGCCTGATGGGCCAAGCGGCGGAAAATGCAATCATGTGGGTGCTGCGTCAGCATCAGCAGGGGATTTCGGTGGATGCCGATGCCGCGTGGGAAACCATTGCCCGCCCGTTCATGACGAAGAAATGGAAGGAATCACTCGAGGGCAACTGGCGAACCTCGCCCAAGCGGTTTTGTTGCTTGCGCGGGCACTACTATAAAACACTTTCCGGCGAAGATGAAAAAGAGGCCAAGCGTCAGCTCGCGGCGCAAATTCAAAACTGCATTTCTAACTTTATCGAAAAGGTGCTTCCACGGGTTGGAACGATTAAGCTGAATCAGGAATTCCAGATTGCTACACCGGAAACGGGCGGAGATGTGGAACATTTTATCTACGAGGGAGTGAAAATTTATTCCATTCCTGACTATGCCTATACAATCGGCGACGAGATGCATATCCACGACTGGAAAGCGGGAAAAATCAAAGCTGAACAGCACCGGAAGCAGCTATCGCTCTACGCCCTATGGGCCATGGTTAAGCACGGCGCAAAGCTCGAAAAAATTTTCCTTTATGTTGAATACCTCAATGAAGGACAGGTGCTTCCATTCCAGTTGACGGAAGAGGATATGGATGGAGCCAAGGCTCTCATGAGCGATTCAGTCGGTGAAATGACCGAATATCTCGTCGATCATGACCGTGCCAAAAATGAGCCGCTCCCGCGGGAGGAGTGGGAATTAACGACCGATCCTCATAACTGCGACCAGTGTAATTTCTACGAATTATGCAAGCCTGAGTTGGATACGTAAATGTAGAGCAACTGCTTTTTTTTGCGGCTCGTAAAGCGAGTACAATTCCGAAGAACTATTGTAGCGGCGTTTCTTAGAAGCCCGCCCCATCCCAGATAACGATGTACTTGGCATCCGAATCACTTTGTACAAGTTGCTCCAAGAAGAGATGGGTGTTTGCCAGCGTCACCATCGGCAGGTAGCAGAACACTCCGCCCCATCGACCACGTCGAGCGCCCAGTAGACATAACCCCATTGATACTTTTGCTACGTGGACTTGACCACTTGGACTCCCTTGAGTCCCCAGCCTCGCCGCTGGATAGAGTGCAGCCCGTAGCAGGTTCCCAGATACCTTTACCCTTCGTCCATCGGGAATATCCAATTCGCAGAAGGTTTTGTGTAGATGCGCTTAAAAGTCCTCCGCGTCGGCGGGGTTCTTCTTAATGTGAACGGGACGCGGCGCTTTCAACGCCCTACGATCTCTTCAATAGGTGTGTTCACCGCCTGCGGCAAGCCATACGCAAAGGGATCGCTCTTTGGTTCGCACATCCTGGGCTTCCCGATGCAGTACACGCACTTCATCAAGAAGGTGCGGCTCCACCGCCAGCTTGAGTTTAGACCCTCTATTTATACCGAAATGATTCGGCAAATGGCATAAGCGAAACAAGGGCAATATGACCCCTTAATCTTATGACTTGAAGCATGCGGGAAAAGAAGTGGTGCACCCAAGAGGAGTCGAACCTCTAACCTCCTGATTCGTAGTCAGGTGCTCTATCCAATTGAGCTATGGGTGCGCTAAAGAAGTCGGGAATGTATAGAGAACCCTTTTTTCGGTCAACGGCAAAATAAACAAAAGCTCATCCGAGTTGCCTCAAATTAAACGACACTGCGTTCAACCCATTAGACGGGTAATCAGCCCTTCTGATGCCGCTTTGCGAAGCCATGCGGTTTCGGTGGCGCGCATTCTTTTCTTCTTTTCGGGGGTGTTGTCTTCGGCTCCGGAGAGGTGGTCGAATCCGTGAGCCATGTAGAGTGCGAGTTCGTAGTCGGTGTTGCCGCGGGCGGCACCTTCGTTCATGGCACGATCAACGTTAACGAGGAGGTCGCCGGTGAGGAGGTCGTCCTCGCCAGGAATAGGATCGTAGCGGAAGCTGATAACATCGGTAGGGCGGTTCTTGCCAAAATATTCACGATTGGTCTGGGTGATGCCGTCGTCGTCAAGAAACACGATGGAGACCTCGCTCCAGAGGGCAGGTGCGGTTTTTGAAGCGAGTTTTTGACCGAGCCAATCAGCGAGTTTTTGTAGCCTATTCAGCTGGATCGGATGGTTTTTCTGTGGGTTGAGTAGGTTTATTTTCATGGTCTTTGGGGTAGGGAATTCGACCGTGGAGCATGTTGGAGAGTGAGAAGATGAAGGACTGTTTGATGATGTTGATTTGAGCCATGGTGAGGCTGGCGTAGTCCATCTGGCCATCACGGATTTTCATGGCGAAGATTTCATCCATCATGGTGGTGATTTTTTTGGGTGTGGGTTTTTCGATGGATCGGGCGTCGGCTTCTGAGGCATCGGCGAGGGAGAGAATCGCCATTTCGGGGGAGACAGCAGGGGCGCCGCCGTAGCGGAAGTCGGCATCGTTGATGGGCGTTTTGGTGGCGTGGGAGGTTTCGAGATCCTTTTGCTGTTCAACTTTGGCTTTGTGGTAGAAGAAGGAGATGAGGCCATTGCCGTGATGTTGCTCGATGGCGTCGAGGATGGGTTGTGGGAGCTTATGGCGTTTGGCGAGGGCGAGGCCTTCTTTGACGTGGGAGACGATGACGAGTGCGCTCATATGGGGGGAGAGTTCATCATGAGGGTTTTCTTTGTGCTGGATATTTTCAGTGAAGAATTCGGGTTTGGCCATTTTTCCGATGTCGTGGTAGTAGGCGCAGACGCGGATGAGCAGGGAGTTGGCGCCGATGGCTTCGGCGGCGTTTTGCGCGAGGGTGGCAACCATGAGGGAGTGGTGGTAGGTGCCGGGGGCTTGGATGGCCATCTTCTGCAACAAGGGGTGCCCCATGTCGGAGAGTTCGAGCAGAGTGATATCGGTGGTGATCTTGAAAAGCTTTTCAAAAACGGGAATGAGTAGCAGCACGAGTACGGTGGAGAGCATGCCAGCGAGGATGGCGGCAAAGAGCTGGCCGACGAGTACGGGGACAACGGGGCGGTTGAGCGTGGCGGAAACGAGAACAAAGAGAACCTTGACGGCGCAGACCCAAAGGCCGGCTTGGAAAAGGCTGGAGCGACGATGCACATTACGGGCGGTGCTGGTGGCGGTGATGGTGATGAGGATGCCGAGGGCGAATACGTTGAATGATTGGTCAAAAAGTACGGCGGTGGCAAAGCTGGTCCAGAACCCGAGGACGATGGCGGCACTTCCGCCAAGTAGGATTCCGGCGAGCAGGATGGCGAGCGCGTGCGGTACGAGGTACATGAGCAGAGCGGGTGAGATGAGTGCGTATTGTACGGAAAGATAGGTGAGCAATCGGGCGAGGCCGAGCGTGAAGAGCGAGAGAATGACGAGCAGCAGGAGCTGACCGGGGCGTTGGAGAATATTGGGTGCGATAATGCGGAGAATGACGGCCGTGGCAACCAGTCCAGCGAGCAAGAGCATGCTGTTGCCGAAGATCTCCATGACTTGTTCGATAGCTGCTTGCTCTTCTTGCCGTTTTTGTTCGTGGTGTTTGAGCAGGAGCAGGGTCTGTTGGGTTGCGGGTTCGCCGGCGCGGACGAGCGTGATGCCGGAGAGGTGCTGCTGCATGACGGGTTCGACCTGCTGCATGGCCGCGTTGCGGAGCGCCTCGGTGGCGGCTTCGTCGTAGGTCATATTATCGACCACAAGCATGATGAGCAGGCGTTCGGCCAGTTCGCGCTGATTGGATGTGCGGAGGGTTGAGCAGATGGCGTGGCGGGCACTACGGATGGAATAGATGTCTTGCTGGGAGACGGTTCTTGAATTCTTGCCGTCGGTGATGGCGAGCTTGCGGTTGGGCGCATCGCGAAAAAGGGTTCGTTGATATTCGTCGGACAGAATTCCGGCGGACATGACGTTGAGGATATTGGTGGTAAGTGCAGTTCTGGCGGCGATTAGCTGGTCGGCCGGAAACAGGGTGGTCAGTTCTTGGGTGTTGGCGGAGGTTCCGAGGAGCAGGTCGTTCATGGAATTTTCGATGAACTGAACTTGATTGCTCTGGGCGGTAGCGAGCTGTAGTAGGCGTTCGAAGATTTTTCCGATGACTTCAACGGTATGTTTTTTTGGCAGGGAGTCGAGGGTGAATACGGGCGGCACGGCACGGGCGACCTTGGTGCGGCTGAAGGCGGTTTCTGTGAGGTTTTCGCACTTGAAGTCGACGGAGGCGACGATGGTGGTGGGAACGCGCTGGCCTTCGGCGATATCGATGTGCCGGATGATGCCGCTACCGAAGAAGAGCCAGGTGACGAAGAGCCAGAGCAATATACCTAGCCCGATGGCTTTGTAGGGAACTTCCGTTTTATGCGTAGTTTCGGTTTTACGCTCAGCGATGCGTTTTTGTCTTTTTCTGAAAAGCTTAAGTTTCAAAATATTCTCCGTTCTCAAGTGGATTAAGAAGACCGCTTTTTCTGGTAGGCTTCAATTACTTTTTGCACGAGGGGATGGCGAACCACGTCGCGCTCGGTGAGTTCAACGAAAGCCAGATCGGGGATATTCCCGAGGATGGAACGGGCTTCGAGCAGGCCGGAGGCACTGCGATTGGGCAAGTCGATTTGTGTGGGGTCGCCGGTGATGGCGCAGTGGGAGTCGAAGCCAAGGCGGGTAAGAAACATAAGCATTTGCGAGGGGGTCGTGTTTTGGGCTTCATCGAGAATGACGAAGGCATGGTTGAGGGTACGACCGCGCATGTAGGCGAGGGGGGCCACTTCGATAACGCCGCGCTCGATGGCACTTTCGATGGCTTCCGGGGGCATCATATCGTGCAGGGCATCGTAGAGCGGGCGGAGGTAGGGATAAACTTTTTGCTGGAGGTCGCCGGGGAGGTAGCCGAGGTTTTCGCCGGCCTCGATAGCCGGGCGGGTGAGGATGATGCGGCTAACATCGTCCCGCAATAGGGCGGCAACAGCCATGGCCATGGCAAGGTAGGTCTTGCCGGTTCCAGCAGGGCCAAGGCCAAAGGTGATGGCGTGGTTGGCGAGGGCATCGAGGTAGACCTGTTGCCCGAGGGTTTTGGGGAAGACGGCGGGTTTGCGTGGGCTGACCTCGATTCGGATGCTGGCGAGTCGTTCAAAGACGCGTTCTTCGCCGTGGCTGAATGCATTGTAGGCATAGCCGACGGATTGGGGGTCGAGCACGGTGCGACTGCGCGCCTCACGCAGGCCTTCGATGAAGCGGGTAATCTTTTGAACAGGTTCGTCCGCGCCGTCAATCCCCACAGTAAGATCGCGGAGGACGATTTGCAGGTCGAGGTCGTGCTCAATGGTGCCAACGAGTGTTTCGAGCGCAGTTCCGATTTCGCGAGCCTCGCTGGCGTTGTCAAAATGGAGGGTGTGTGTGCTCATGGCAAGGTACGGGGGGTGGCTGTGATTTATGGGGAGGGAGTTAATTTGATTTCCCTGATGGCGTCAATAGGTATCCGTGGGCAGGAGCACGCGAAAAACAACATGGAAAATCCGAATATTAGAATAGTTGGTATGGGTCATGCTTAATACCCCATGCTTGTAATTAAATATTTAAAAGGAATCAAAGGGGTTTACGGTTATGAACAGGAAATTATTGACGAATCTATTGGCTGCGGGCGGTTTTCTTGTAGGTTTTTTGACATCAGGCTGTGCGCCGGTCACGGTGTCGAGCACGCCGGAAGGAGCGAATGTCTACTATAAAAATAGCGATAAGTTGATCGGCGGAACGCCGGTGAAATTTTCCTTGTATGCCAATGCTAAAGAGGTTGTGGTTCGCAAGGAAGGCTACTTTTCCAAGACGGTATTGCTGTCGCCGATCGGGCCTGAAAAAATTGATATCCAGTTGGATCGCCGCGATCGTGTTCTTCTGTTGAGCCACCCATCAGGGGTCGATCTGTTTGTGGAAGGACGGGAAGATCGGATCGGAAAAACTCCGTATCGGGTCGATTACGATAAACCCTACCGGGTTTTTGAAATTCGCGCGCCGGGCTATGTGCCGGAGAGTTACACCATTCCAGAAGATCCAGAAGGAGATCTCGTGATCAAGCTTGTGCGCGCGCCGACGGTGATGGTGGTGAGCAAACCGAAGAATGTGGAGATCTATAATTTGAATGGTAAAAAGCTCGGCGTAACGCCTTTGGCAGTCTCGGCAGTCAAGGCTGAGCTGATCGAGCTACGCAAGGAAGGCTACTACCCCAAGGAAGTTACCATTGGTCCGGAAACGGCCAGTCCCTTCGTGGTTGAGCTGGGTCGCGAGCCGATCATTATAGTCTACTCCGAGCCGGAAGGAGCCACCGTGATGCACCGGGGTGTTGTCTTGGGGAAAACCCCCTATCGTCGGTTGGTGAAAAAAGATATGGAATTGGTTGTTTCTTTTGATCGCTACTACAGCAAGCAACTCACCATTGCGTCAGATTCCCCCCGAAAAGTTTCGGTGTCCCTCGAACCCAAGCCCTATATCACCGTGAAGAGCAACCCGTCGAATGCCGAGCTATATCGCTCCGGCGGCGTGGAACTCTTGGGAACCACTCCGATCGAAGTTCTGGTAGAAAAAAACTCCGCCTTTGAAATGCACAAGGAAGGGTTCGATATCAAACCATTCATGCTATCTGCGGATTCCAACCAAGAGGTCACCGTTCCGATGGTGCAGTCCTTGGGGTCGCTTGAAAAAACCGTATTGATCGATAGCGATCCGAGCGGTGCCACAGTCTATCGCCCCGGCGGTGCCGAGCTGATCGGACAAACGCCCCTCGAGCAGCGCGTCCGGGGCGAGCGTACCTTCGAACTACAGCTCTCTGGGTTTAAAACCAAGATTGTTACCATTGCGTCGGATTCGGCCAACAACGTTATCTTTGCATTGGCGAAGGATGAATCGGCAAGGAATGTCACAATAAGCGACCCCTTGCTGAATACCCCTTCATCCTTTTAGCCTTTGCATTTTTTAATGGCTCCTCCCCGGTCCCGCCTCGTGCGGGGCTTTTTTTTTGCCGTCGCCTTTCAGCGGGGATGCCGATTGACTTGGCCGAGGCGAATCCATAGTGTTTGCGGCCAATTTTGAGGAGAATACCATGAGCGAAGAAGCCGCCGGAAACGAATATCGCCAGCAACGTATTGAAAACATGAACCAGCTCGAAACTGCTGGTTTTCCCGCCTTTGGGCTGGCCTTCGAGCGCACGGCACAACTGGACGAGTTGCACAGCACATTCGAAGTCGGCCAGCAAGTTAAAGCTTGCGGACGCATCGTGGCCATTCGAAAAATGGGAAAGATGGCCTTCGCGCATATTTCCGACGGTTCTGCCCGCTTCCAGCTAATGGTGAAGAAGGATATGCTCGGAGACGATGCCTTTGCAGCATTCAAGTTGCTCGATCTCGGCGATATTATCGGTGTGGCCGGCGAACTCTTCATCACAAAAACCGAAGAAAATACCGTGCGGGTCGCCGAATGGACTCTGCTCTCCAAGGCCCTGCTCCCGCTCCCTGAAAAATTTCACGGCCTGACCGATGTTGAAACCCGCTATCGCCAGCGCTCGCTCGATCTCATCTCCAATCCGGAGGTGATGGATCTCTTTAAGAAACGCACACAGGTCATGCGCGAAATCCGGAACTTTCTCGATGCACGCGGCTACTATGAAGTCGAAACCCCGATGCTCCAGCAGATTGCTGGCGGCGCCGCGGCCAAACCCTTCAAAGCGCACTATAACGCCCTTAACGTCGATGTCTTCATGCGCATTGCCCCAGAACTTTACCTTAAGCGGTTGATCGTCGGCGGCATGGACCGCGTTTACGAACTGAACCGAAACTTCCGTAACGAAGGGCTCGACCGCACGCACAACCCTGAATTCACCTGCCTCGAAATCTATCATGCCTATGGCGACATGCGCACCATGCAGGAACTTATTCAAGCGATGGTCACGCATCTGGCCGAGACCATCTTCGGGAAAATGGAATTTGGATGGATGGGTAATATCATCGATCTTAAGACCCCGTGGCGTGAAGTACCGTATCACGAGCTCGTCAAAGAGCATCTCGGTAACGACTGGTTCGACAAAACACTCGCTGAAGCCACGGCTAAGGCCGAAATTCTAGACGTGCATATCGAAGAGGGTATGAACTTTAAACAAGTGACCCACGAGATCTACGACAAAACCATCGAGGGGACTTTGATTCAGCCGACCTTCATCACCCGCCTCCCTGCCGAGCTCGTTCCACTGGCCAAGCCGTGTAGCGACGACCCCGAACTCGTCGATGTCTTTGAACTCATCATTGGCGGCAAAGAAATTTCGCCCGCCTATAGCGAACTCAACGATCCCATCGAACAGCGCAAGCGCTTCGAAGAGCAGGCTGCGGGCGATGGCTCGAAGATCGACGAGGATTTTCTGATGGCGCTCGAACACGGGATGCCGCCTACTGGCGGAATGGGCATCGGCATCGACCGCCTGCTCATGTTGCTTACCGGCTCTGATGCCATCCGCGATGTCATCCTTTTCCCGCAACTCAAACCGCGCGGATAAGCCTCAGGTTATTTCCCAGAAATAAATGAATTATTCCTGCAATTTCGTGTGTTTAAATCGGTCTTTGAGTTGCTCGCTTTTGCGGTGAACATAGTCGGCGGTTTTGGGGAATTTGCGGTGGAGCCATGCCTTGATTCTTCCAAAGAGAGGGACTTCATCGGCCAGTAGGTAGATGCCGAGCAGAAGGGTTAGAATGCCTTGTCCGGGGGTGATAAGCATGATGAATCCGGTCACGATACAGAACCAGCCTGCCGCATGTTTAAGCACCAGCTTGGTGTGCCTATTCCAGATTAGCCGCTTCATGGGAATTACCTCATAGACAAAAAAAACCACGGAATGGCAGGAATGCATAGCTCAAACGTACTGTCCGAGCCACACTTCCACACCGGATCCGCCGAAGGGGGGCGACGGACAACCGATGATTCCGTGGTTCGGCTTCATAGACCTTCGAGGTCTTCCCAGCGTTCAAAAGCTTCGTCGAGTTTTTGCGGGATTTTTTCCGCGCGGACGGTTACGGCACTGATTTTGTCCTTTGTTTGCTTATAAAACGAGGGATCGGCCATGGCCTGATGCAGGGTTTCCTGCTCGGTTTCCAGCTGTTCGATGAGCTTGGGCAAGGTGGCCAGTTCCGTTCGTTCCTTATTGGAAAGTTTCCGGCCTGATTTTTGTTTTTCGGAGGGGCTATTGCCTAGTGCCTCTTGCCTAATACCTTCTTTCTGCTTCCTTTGTTCCAACCAGTCATCGTAGCCCCCCGGATATTCGTTTACGACACCATCTTCGAAGACGAGCGTATTCGTGACGACATGGTTGAGGAACGAGCGGTCGTGGCTGACGAGCAACAGGGTCCCTTCATAGTGGGCCAGTAGCTCTTCGAGTAAGTCGAGGGTTTCCATGTCGAGGTCGTTGGTCGGCTCGTCAAGCACCAGCACATTCGAGGCCTTGGTGAAGAGTTTGGCCAAGAGCAGGCGGTTGCGCTCGCCGCCGGAAAGTACACCCGCCTTTTGGCGTGCGCGGTCGGGCGTGAAGAGGAAATCCTGTAAATAGCCGAGTACGTGCTTTTTGGAGTTGCCGATGGTGATGAACTCTTCGGTGCACACGTTTTCGGCGACGGTCTTGGTTTCGTCGAGCTGCGCACGGTGTTGGTCAAAATAGGCGACTTCGAGTTTGGTGCCGTGGGCAACCGTTCCGGCCTTCGGCTCCAGCTCCCCAAGTAGGAGCTTGATGAGAGTCGACTTGCCGCAACCGTTCGGGCCGATGACGCCGATCTTGTCGCCCCGCATAATGTTGGCACTGAAGTCCTCTAGGAGCGGCAACCCGCCATAGTCGTACGACACATTCTTGGCGACGATCACTTTGCGGCCAGATAGCCTCGCCTCGGTCACTTGCATGTTAACGCTTCCAGTACGTTCACGCCGCTGGCTCCGGTCGCCTCGCATTTTTTCAAGCTCGCGCACACGACCTTCATTACGGGTGCGGCGCGCCTTGATCCCTTTACGGATCCAGACTTCTTCCTGCGCGAGCTTTTTATCGAACTGAGCCCATTGTTCAGCCTCGCCAGCAAGCAGTGCTTCCTTACGTGTAAGATAGGTATCGTAGTCGCACGCCCACGAATGGAGTTTTCCGCGGTCGAGTTCCACGATGCGTGTGGCGAGCTTACGCAGGAACGTGCGGTCGTGCGTCACGAACAGCAGTGTGCCCTTGTAGCGTCCGAGAAAATTCTCAAGCCATTGGATGGATTCGATATCGAGGTGGTTGGTCGGTTCGTCAAGCACGAGGATATCCGGATCACAGACGAGCGATTGCGCAAGCAAGGCACGGCGTTTTTGCCCCCCTGATAGTTCGTTGAAATGCCACCCATTTTCCAGCCCGACGAGCGATACAGCCTTATCGACCGCCTGATGCGAAGTCCAATCATCGTGCGGATTCTCCAGCCCCTGAAAGACTAGCTCCTCGACGGTTTCGGCGAGGTCCAGCGGTATATTTTGTCGGAGACGGCGCACCTTCAAGCCGGGTTGTCGGATGATATCGCCGGAGTCCGCCTCAAGGCTACCGTTCACGATTTTGAGCAGGGTTGATTTCCCTTCACCGTTACGACCGACCAGACAGATGCGTTCGCTACGTTCGATTTGCAGGGTGGCATCATTGAGCAGCTGCGGGCCGCCGAAGGCCTTGTGCAGGTTTTGCAGGCTAAGCAGAGCCATGTCTATTCAGCCTCTGCACGCAACCGGATGCGGGCGGGGATTTGGTAGGTTTCCATGACGCGTCGAGTGGCGGCATTGAATCCTTCCGCGTCGAGGATCACCTTCGAGATATCGTAGGACTTCGCGAGTTCAATCACATGGAATTTCCCATCGGGATGCTGAAAGGCTTCCTCCAGCGCCGCGATGGAGGTGATGGGGCGGCCGTTTACGGCGACGACGATATTTTGCGCCATGTCGTGGTAGCCGAGGTTGTATTCGTCGGGAAACACATCGGCGAGAATAATGAGGTGCTGATTCGGCAGGTACGCTTCGGCTTCCATCTCCTTATAAATCCGGAGTCGGGCGGGGATATTTTTCTCCCACTCATTGCC
>QIHI01000026.1 GCA_003230915.1 Kiritimatiellales bacterium
CTTCCCCGACCCATGGCCGAAGGCGCGACACCACGACCAACGCCTGTTCAGTCCGGCCTTCATGGATGCGTTGTTCGAGACTTTGGAAGATGGAGGATGCCTCCATGTGGCGACCGACCATTTGCCCTATTTCGAGGAAATCCACGAACTGCTCCAACGAGATAATCGCTTTGCGGGAGTCAAGACCTTTGAACCCGATGAGGAGGAACATACGGATTTCGAGCTTATTTTTTCCCATAAGCAAATTGAGCGCTGTTCATTTCGGAAAATTACTGATGGCTAAGATAAAATCAGAGGTTTCCATGCACAGCCATGGACTGTACGACGACTGGAAGTGCGGCAGCAAGGAGCTTCCAACTTTGGTTAAAATGACGATGGAGATCGAGGCGGAACTTAATGTCGAGTTTGGCTATATCCTTCGGATTCGCCATGCACGCAACTGCAAGCTTACATTTCGTATCGAGCACCCTCCGTTCAAAGGCGATGACGGCGAAGTCGCACCGCCGTTCGAGGGCGAGTTGTATGTGAAGACCAACGACTTTCGCTTTTTCCTCGGCGATACGGTGTGGAACCCCGTTGCAGACAAGCGTGGGGAGTGGAGGTTGATCACCTGGCTGGATGGCGAAAAGGTGGCGGATAAGACGTTAGAGTTGTTATGATGTTTTTGGAACTCTGCCTAAAATGATCAGCGGTCTTGCCGTTGACCCCACGATGGATATAGTGATCGGTTCAACGAAGAACGATAAAATCAAGGAGACTGTAAATGGGAGCTGTATCCAATTTGTTGGATTCCAAGGGAAGCGATGTCTTAACGGTTGATCCTGATGCGACCATTCGCGAGGCAATCGAGAAGATGGCAGAGATTTCTGCCGGAACTGCGTTGATTATGGAGGGCGGAACGGTGATTGGAATTATTTCCGAGCGGGACGTGATGCGGAAGGTACTACTGAAAGGTAAACGCCTACATGAGGTATATGTCCGCGAAATCATGACCACCGACTTAACCACCATCACTCCAGATACTTCGCTGGAAGATTGCATGAAGCTCATTACCGATAAGCGTATCCGGCACCTCCCTGTGCTGCGCGACGGTCATTTGTGCGGAATTATTTCGATCGGCGACGTAGTTAAATATTTGATTGTTGAGAAGGATTTTAAGATTAAGAATCTTGAAACCTACATCAACAGTTCCATGTAGACTTTTTTTACAGGGGATGGAAAAACCCTCTGGAGAGGCCTTATCTAGTCCAGCCCCTTGTCTTTATATGCCTCCGAATTACCGGAAGAATTTTCCAATATGATTGATCTACACACACATTCCATCTATTCCGACGGAACCAATACCCCCGCCGAATTGGTGGCCATGGCTGAAGAGCGTGGTGTTCGCGCATTGGCACTAACCGATCACGATACGGTTGGCGGAATTCCAAAGTTGCTGGTTGCTGCAGCGGAGTCCTTAGTCGAAGCCGTTCCAGGGATCGAACTAAGCGCGGAGTGCAACCAGGGCACCATGCATATATTAGGTTATTTCATCGATTACACCCAACCGGCCCTGCTAGAGAAGCTCGAAAAGGTTCGGTCTAGCCGTGACGAGCGTAACCACGAAATCCTGAAAAAACTCAACCAGCTGGGCTATCCGCTCATGTGGGAGGATATCGAACAGCAGGCAGGGTGTGACGTGGTTGGCCGTCCGCATATTGCGGGTGCGCTGGTGGAATGCGGTCATATTAAGACAAAAAAGGCGGCGTTCGACCAGCTGCTGGGCAAAGGCCGACCGGGCTATGTGAATCGTTACCACTATTCTGCTAAAGAGTGCATCGATATGATCCGTACAGCAGGCGGGGTTTCTGTGCTGGCGCACCCGGCCACCCTTCATCTTTCCGATACACAACTCCGAATTTTGATGGGTGAGCTGAAAGAACAAGGACTCAGTGGTATCGAGACCTACTATGCCGAACACCGCCCCGATAACCGCAAAAAGTTCATGGCGTGGGCCAAGGAGTTGGATCTCATCTGCACCGGTGGAACCGATTTCCACGGCAGGAATACACCCGACCTCAAACTCGGAACGGGTTTTGGCCAGTTGCGTGTGCCCGACGAGGTGCTGGAGCAACTCAAGTTAGCAGTTCCTCCTTCGTCTTGAAGTTGCCTCTCCAAATGGTCGGGAGTAGAAGTTCCATCTGTACCGTCTCAAGATCTAGTAGGATTTACTATATATTGAACACCGTAATCATTTTTCGGTCTACCCGGTTCTATTAGCTTGATCACCGACTAGTAAGGTATTTTATAATGCAAACCGGAAAAGTACCCATGTTCAAAATGAAACCACAGCAGGGTACGCTGTGGTTGGCCATCTTCGTTTTCCTGCTGGGTGTCTTAGCGTTCTATGATGGTCATCGGAATCCGGGAGATATCGCAGCCCAAGATCGCGCGAATCTGGCCTTCGCGTTGTCGGTTGTCCTTTCCGGAACTCTAATGATCGTTGCCACAAGCCGCATGTGGTTCAGACATCTCTGGCATGATCGCTATGGAAGACGAGTCCGCCAACGCTAAGATAAGGCACTGATGAGAATAGCAACGTTTAATGCAAACTCGATCCGCTCGAGGTTACCTATACTCCTACAGTGGCTAGTCGACCATCAGCCTGATGTGCTCGGCATTCAGGAAACCAAGGTGCAGGATGTCGATTTTCCGAAAGAAGCATTCGAGGCAGCGGGCTACCATGTGTCCTTTAAAGGCGAAAAATCCTATAACGGCGTGGCGCTCATTAGCAAAAGCGAACCGCAGAATGTACGCTTTGGTTTTAACGACGGGGGACCCGCCGATGAAACACGATTGATTCGCGCCGTGGTGGACGGGATTTCGGTGGTGAATACCTACGTACCACAGGGGCGGGCAGTCGATCATGTGATGTATCGCTACAAGCTCAATTGGTATGCTCGGCTTCGGAAACTGTTCGAAAAAGAATATACGGCCGATCAACCTTTGGCCTGGATTGGCGATATTAATATTGCCGTTGAACCGCTGGATGTCTCCAACCCTCAGAATAAGAAGAACGACCCTTGCTTCCACATCGATGCGCACAACGCATTTCTTGAAACGTGTGCGTTTGGGTTCGAGGATGTTTTCCGCAACCACCATCCCGGCGAGGAACTATACTCGTTCTTCGACTACCGGGTGAAGGATGCCGTGCAGCGCAACATAGGTTGGCGCATCGACTATATTCTTGCCACAGCTCCACTGGCGGAAAAGAGTGTTGACTGTTTGATTGATGTCGAACCGCGTCTCAAAGAAAAGCCGTCCGATCATACCTTCATGATGGCGGACTTCGACGTGTGACAAGCCCTCTTAGAGTTGCTCTAGTGTGCAGCCCTTTTCCTTCAGGAGCTCGAGCAGTCCGTCCTTGCCCGAAAGATGGCCTGCACCGACTACCACCATGTGGGTATTTGTTTCTTCTAAGAGAGATTCGAAGGTCTTAAGCCAGTGCTTGTTTCGGTCGGTGACAAAGGTTTTATAGAATTTCGGATAGCCCTCGAAGCCTTTTCCGACTAGCTCGCCCAGAGTATCAATGTCACCGGTTCTCCATGCGGTTTCCATGGCTTTCATTTCCGAGGCAATCACGGATAGGTCAGCCAACGCATGTGCCACAAAATCATCGGGGTTGGATTGGGAAAGGCTATCGAAGAGGTCGATCTGGAAATCAATACTTTCGAGTCCGATCACTGGCTTGGCATCAGCCGTAGCCTTGTCGTAGAAATATGTATCTAACCCATATTGGGAGGCAAAGCCCATTTCTTGAAGTTTTACTAAGGCCAGCATAGTTGCGGAAAACCAAGGTTTGAACTTTTCGAGACCGACGATGGGCAGTCCTGCCTCAGCGCACACGGTGCTGAGTTCTTGGTAGATGGACGGGGCAAGTATATCTTTAAGCGTTGTGTTCTCGGGGAGTATGGCTTTCAGCATGATGCGTTGCTGAACTTCAGGCTTGTTCATCTCGTTCATATCAACTTCAAACACGAGCACATCGCTTTCAGCATAGGCCGCTTCAACGGCTGGGGCGAGGGGATAGCTCTCCTTCGCGAGAACATGTATAGATCCCTGCAGATAGAGTGTTCCTGTGGTTGATGTCACCTTCCATAGACAGCTCTTTGCTATCGAGCCAGAGGCCAGCAGGGTTACTACCAGCGTGAGAGCACAACATTTGATGAAACTGCGTTTTGTATACATTCCACCTCCTTGATTAACGAACCTGAAGTCTACCGATTTGCATCAAACAGAAAAGAAATATTCCAAAGCAAGAGTGCTTCACGCAACGTACCGATGAAAGGACTATGAGCTTGCTCTCTCCCTTCTTTTTTTATATTTAATCTTCTTACCGTGTAAGAAAAAATCGTTCAACCATGGAGGGAAAGATGGATACAAATGCAGTAGTCATTGCGACTAGTGAAGAAACAATAACACTATTGGAAAAGATACAAATCGCCGGGATGGAATACGGTATGAAAATTATCGGAATGCTGATCATTCTTGTTATCGGAATGTGGCTGGTCAAGATGGTCAAAAGGGGAACCGTCAAGCTAATGGAAAAGCGCAACGTCGATCCGACGTTGATCTCGTTCTGCACGAGCCTGCTTTGTGTGGTCTTGCAGGTATTTGTAATTATCGCAGCACTGGCAAAGCTTGATATCAACACAACTTCGTTCATAGCTGTTCTCGGTGCCGCTGGCTTGGCGATTGGTTTGGCCTTGCAGGGATCGCTCTCAAACTTTGCATCCGGCGTGCTGATGATTATCTTTAAACCGTTTGTTGTGGGTGATTTTATTGAGGCAGGTGGTTCCACAGGGTCGGTGGTCGAAATTAGTATTTTTACTACCATTCTTAATTCGCCTGACAACAAAAAGATTATTGTACCGAATGCACAAGTGATGGGCGGAAATATTATCAACTTTAATGCTAATGGAACTCGCCGCATCGATCTGGTGGCAGGGATTGGCTACGGGGATGATATCGACAAAGCGAAGGCTGTCTTGGAAGGTATTCTTGCGGCGGACGACCGTATTCTTGAGACTCCGGCTCCAACCGTTGCCGTTGTCGAAATGGCGGATAGCAGTGTCAATTTTGTGGTTCGCCCGTGGTCAACAGGAGCCGATTATTGGGACGTATATTTCGACACCACCGAGTCGATCAAAAAACGTTTCGACGAAGAAGGAATCTCCATCCCGTTCCCGCAACGCGATGTCCATCTCTACGAACACAAGGAAGGTTAATTACGCCCGCATCCGACTTATCCGTAGTCGCCGTTCAGCACACACTGCTCGGCGATCTTACATTGGAATGAACGGGGCTTGATTTATGTATAAATCGGTGGGCGATGTGGATTGGGAAAACTGGAACCCGGTAGAGCGCGCAACACTCATGTTTGTGGTTTGCAATGGCCAGATACTACTCATTCATAAAAAGCGCGGATTCGGTAAAGGCAAAATCAACGGGCCAGGCGGAAAGATTGAACCGGGCGAGACCCCATACGAGTGCGCCATCCGCGAAACGCAGGAGGAGTTATGCATTACCCCGACGGGGGTAACAGACGTGGGATTGCTTCACTTTCAGTTTGTTGATGGCTATTCCATCTACGGACACGTTTTTACGGCCACTGGGTTTGAGGGAACGCCGACTGAAACCGATGAAGCTATTCCGCTGTGGTATCCTGTCGACGAACTTCCGTTTGATCGCATGTGGGAGGACGACCATACCTGGATTCCGCACATGCTTGAAGGCCGCCATTTTTCCGGGCATTATATTTTTGATGGCGACCACATGCTGGATGCGGTTGTAGATCTAGATTGATCGTACTGCGGCAAAAGATCTTCGAATAATTCACAGGCACAAAAAAACCAAAGGTTGAAAGCACACAATGGCATTCCAACCTTTGGAAATTTCCGGAGAACCGGTGAGACGATTAGTCCGTTGCAGTAACGTTTTCAGCCTGCGGGCCTTTCTGGCCGGCGGTGACTTCAAAGGAAACGTTCTGGCCTTCGAGCAGGGTGCGACGGCCTTCCATGTTGATTGCGGTGAAGTGAACGAAGACATCGTCGCCGTTATCACGTGCGATGAAGCCGAAGCCTTTTTCTTCATTGAACCATTTTACGATACCGGATTCTAGCTGGTCTGACATAACTTTCTTTACTCCTAAACGGGCCGTTTCCGACCTTTTTATACATTAATCTAGTTATCCTCGAAAGAGGAGGACTGTTACCAATCCGCAGAAACAGTACAGATCTACGATCAATAATAGCGAGAAGAGTTTTCGGTTAATTTCATACTGATTAACAGGGGTCGACTGTACATCAAACGATCCGAAATTGGAGAACAAAGAGCCTCATGCCTGTTGGTGATTACCCCTCGTAATGTACCGATTTTTCAAACAGATCACTGAAAAAATAAAATTTATAGAATTTAATTGGCTTGATTTGAGAAAGGCAAAACGGGACATTTTTTACACGAAAACGTTACAGTAAATTTTTCATATGAACTAAGGAATAGCCATGGAAAGAAGAAACGAAATCGCACGAGTAACCGAGTTACACTGGAAGACATTGCTGCTGGCTGGCCTGCTTCCTATACTCGGATGTCAACCAGAGGAAGCAGTCAGAATCTCGTCCTTCAACGGAGAGCGTGCTTTTGCGGAGGTCGTAGCGCTGGTAAAATTCAGCCCACGCGATGCAGGGACTCCTGAGGGATGGAAAGCCGCAAACCATATTCTCGAGCGGCTGGAGGGTTTCGGAGTCGAGGCCGAAATCGATACGTTTGTAGATATGACACCGGAAGGCGAGAAGACGATGCACAACGTGATTGGACAAATTCCCGGCAAGGGCGGAAAATGGATCATTCTCGGTTCGCATTTTGATACAATGCCTGGTATCGAAAATTTTCAGGGTGCGAATGATTCAGGCTCAAGCACGGGCGTTCTCCTCGAGCTCGCCCGGCAACTCTCCGAGAGCGGAATGGTTCCGGAGGTCGGTATTCTCTTCGCTTTCTTTGATGGTGAAGAAGGGATTGCAGGCTACGGTGAAAACGACGGACTACACGGTAGCAGGCGATTAGCAGAGCAGCTAGTACTAACCGGAAGGAAGGAGAGTATAAAGGCCATGATTCTGCTCGATATGGTGGGAGATAAAGATTTGAACTTTATCATCCCTGTAAATAGTTCCCGTTCCTTGGTGCAAGAGGTTCTCGAGGCCGCCCACGCCACCGGACATCGCAATCTATTTTCGCTTTCACCCCGAATTACCATCATCGACGACCATGTTCCATTTCTTGAAGTGGGCATTCCGTCCATCAATATTATCGACTTTCGCTATGGATCAAAACCGGGGCTAAACGACTATTGGCACACCAAAGACGACCGCCTGGAAAACATCAGTTCCGAAAGCCTCGAAGCCGTAGGCGAAATCACGCTCCAACTACTGAAACAACTAGCCTTTTCGGCAAACACCAAGTAATCCCATAGTCCTTTAAATATTTCTGGAGAATCGGGCTTGCAAGGCCTATTTTTTCAACTACACTGCTGGATTATTTTTAAGAAAAATACCGGAGATTAAGCATGGCTGAAGCACTGAAGTATTTGATCGAACAGATTCATAAAGAAGGGGTTGAGAAAGCCGACGAACAGGCCAATACCATCATTTCACAGGCCAAAGACAGAGCCTCCAAAATTGTAGCAGAAGCTGAAAAAAAAGCGCACGACTCATTGTTGAAAGCCAAAATCGAGTCTGATGCCTTCGCAGAACGTTCCGTTAAAACCCTCGAACAAGCCGCTCGCGACCTGCTAATCACCGTCGGGCAAGGCTGCGAAAAAGTCGTGACCGAAACCCTCGGAAAAAATATAGACGGCGCACTCTCCGGCGACCTGCTTGAAAAAATGATCCTCAACGTGGTGAAACAACACCAGGGAAGTTCAATCGAACTAAGCGTTAGCGAAGCCGATAAGGCCGCCCTCACCGCCTTCTGCGCGGAACAAACCAAAAAATCCGGTCAGGAAATCGCACTACAGTCCGACTCCGAAGTCCTTAACGGCTTCAAGGTCGGCTTCAAGGGTAAAAACGTCTATCTCGACTTTAGTGGAGAAGCGGTTGCAGACGCCCTGGCCTCTTTTCTCCGCCCGGCACTCGCAGAAACCGTTAGCGATGTGGCCCGCGAACAACTTTTAAACGCCTAATATCAGGAAACACGAGATGGCCTACTATTCACTTGTCGCCAGCCTACCGGCGTTACAAATCGGAGATGAGCCTAGCTTCTCCACCGAGGAGTACATTGACAACTGCGCACAATGGGTTACCGAACGGGAGGAGCAGATCCTGCGTAAGGTACTACTGACAGATCCCGATATCGCTCCCTGTGCACTCTGTACGGCATGGAATAACATCGAAACTCAGCTACGCAATGCCGTAATTCGGCAACGCGCACAAAAACTGGGTGTTGACGCCAAGGAATTCATCCACCCTCACGACGGATTCAGCGGAGCCATTGAGGTGATTGTGACGGATGCCTTCACCCGCAACGATCCGGTTGAACTAGAACAGGAACTTGATCGAGGTCGCTGGATATTGGCCGAGGAATTGGTCGGACAAGACCCCTTCGGGTTTGAAAAAGTTTTGGCCTACGGCATTCAGCTTAAGATTGTCGAACGTTGGAACCGCATGGATGTACATAAAGGTAAAGAGACGCTGGAAGCGGTCATTACGGCCAACACGGATAAGGAAACACATTCCGAGAAATCGGATTAACCCGCCCTTTTGAACCCTCTTCACGGAGAACAGACTATGAGTGAAAATATTGGAAAGATTACTGGAGTGAACGGCAACCTACTAAAGGTAAAATTCGAAAAGCCCGTGATCCAAAACGAAGTGGCCTACGCCTGCGTCGGCGATCTAAAACTTAAGGCGGAAGTGATTCGCATCCGCGGCAACAGCGCCGAACTCCAAGTGTTCGAGGATACCGTAGGCGTTAAAGTCGGCGATCCGGTTGAATTCTCCGGGGATCTGCTTTCTGTGGAACTCGGTCCGGGGCTGTTGACCCAGATTTTCGACGGATTACAAAACCCACTTCCCGCCTTGGCTAAAGAATGTGGTTTCTTTCTACAGCGCGGAACCTACCTCAAGCCCCTACCCCGCGACACTAAGTGGGTCTACACCCCCAAACTCAACGTTGGCGACACGGTCACGGCGGGCGACACCATCGGTACCATTCCCGAAGGCATGTTCAACCACCGCGTCATGGTTCCCTTCAAACTTCGTGGAAAATGGACGGTCGAAAAAGTTACCCCCGCCGGTGAATACACCGTCGAGGAGGTGGTTGCCGTACTCAAGGATGACAAAGGCAACACCGTCGATGCGACCATCATGCAGATCTGGCCGGTAAAAATGCCCATCGCATGTTATTCCGAACGCATGCGCCCGACCGACTCAATGGCCACCAAACTCCGCACAATCGACACCTTCTTCCCGATCGCCAAGGGCGGAACCTTCTGCGTACCGGGTCCGTTCGGTGCAGGCAAAACGGTTCTCCAGCAGATTATGTCGCGCAACGCGGAAGTGGATATCGTGATTATTGCAGCCTGCGGCGAACGCGCGGGTGAAGTGGTGGAAACCCTGCGCGAATTCCCAGAACTGATCGACCCGCGTACCGGGAAAAGTCTGATGGATCGCACGATTATTATTTGCAACACCAGCTCGATGCCAGTGGCCGCCCGCGAAGCTTCAGTTTACACCGGCGTGACGCTGGCCGAATACTACCGCCAAATGGGACTCGATGTCCTGCTACTGGCCGACTCCACTTCTCGCTGGGCTCAGGCACTGCGCGAAATGTCCGGTCGGCTGGAAGAAATCCCCGGAGAAGAAGCCTTCCCGGCATACCTTGAATCCGTGATTGCCTCCTTCTACGAACGCGGTGGAATTGTTCGCCTTAACGATGGTACCACCGGATCTGTCACCATCGGCGGAACGGTTTCTCCAGCCGGGGGCAACTTTGAAGAGCCGGTAACTCAAGCCACCCTAAAGGTGGTAGGCGCCTTCCACGGTCTTTCCCGAGCCCGCTCCGATGCCCGCCGCTACCCGGCGATCGATCCGCTCGAAAGCTGGAGCAAATACCCCAGTATTGTAGATGCAGACAATGTCGCCACAGCCCGTAAACTGCTACTTGCCGGTAGCGAAGTTGGCCAGATGATGAAAGTAGTCGGTGAAGAAGGCACTTCGATCGACGACTTTGTCACCTACCTCAAATCCGAGTATGTGGATTCCACGTATCTCCAGCAGAACGCATTCGACGTCACCGACTCGTCGTGCTCCATCGACCGGCAGGAATATGTCTTTGGCAAGTTGCTCAAACTGCTGAACACAAAAATGAAATTTGATAGCCAAGACGATGCCCGTAGCTTCTTCCAAAAGCTCGCACAGACCTGCAAGGACTGGAACGTCACAGCCTACAAATCAGATGAGTTTAAACAAACAGAAGAGCAAATGACCCAAATGCTCGCGGAGGTTTCAGACTATGCAGAATAAAGTATACCACCGGATTGAACAAATCACCGGTAGCGTCATCGTGGTTCAGGCCGACGACGTCATCAACGGCGAGCTGGCCTATGTTGATTCCACCCATGGAACTTCCCTGGCGCAAGTCATCCGCCTTGAAAACGAAAATGTCTTCCTGCAGGTATTTGCAGGCGGCCGGGGGGTCGGAACCGATTCCAAGGTTCGTTTCCTCGGAAAAACTATGCAGGTTCCTTTCTCTGAAAACTTGTTAGGACGGGTATTTACCGGCTCCGGTGCTCCGCGTGATAACGGCCCGGTCATCACCGAAAACATGATCGACATTGGCGGCCCATCCGTCAACCCAGCCAAGCGTATTATTCCGCGCAACATGGTGCGTACCGGCATCCCGATGATCGACGTATTCAATACACTCGTTGAATCGCAGAAATTGCCGATCTTCTCCGTGGCCGGTGAACCGTACAATGAACTGCTCGCACAGATCGCCCTGCAGGCCGAAGTCGATGTGATCATCCTCGGCGGCATGGGATTAAAGCACGACGATTATCTCTTCTTCCGCGACAAACTCGACGAAAGCGGCGCTCTGTCCCGTTCTGTGATGTTCGTCCACACCGCCTCCGACCCAACTGTGGAATGTCTGCTCGTGCCGGATATTGCCCTGGCTGTTGCCGAAAAGTATGCACTGGAAGACAAGCGTGTACTCGTTCTGTTGACAGATATGACCAACTTTGCCGACTCCATGAAGGAAGTGGCGATCACGATGGAACAAATTCCGTCGAACCGCGGCTACCCCGGCGACCTCTACTCGCAACTGGCTGCCCGCTACGAAAAAGCGGTCGACTTCGAAGGCAGCGGATCTATTACTATTCTGGCCGTAACCACTATGCCGGGCGATGATGTGACCCACCCAGTTCCGGATAACACGGGCTACATCACCGAAGGTCAGTTCTATCTCAAAAACGGCCGCATCGAGCCATTTGGATCGCTCAGCCGCCTGAAGCAGCAGGTGAACGACAAGACCCGCGAGGATCATCGAACTATTATGGACACCATGATTCAGCTCTATGCCTCCTTCAAGGAAACGCTTGAGAAGCAATCCATGGGCTTCCGTATGAGCGAGTGGGACAGCAAACTGCTTAAATACGGCGAACGCTTTGAAAACGAAATGATGACTATCACGGTCAACTTGCCGCTTGAAAGTGCGCTGGATGCCGGCTGGCAGAGGTATTGCATCAAAGCTGACCGATAAGTTCTGGCCGAAGACGTAAAGAATATGAATCCACAGATTTCACTGATTAACACCGACTTTGCCTACCCTTGATTCTGGTCATACGAGAAATCTGCGCAATCTGTGGATAAAATAAAATGGCGAAAATAAAACTAACTAAAAACGAGCTTAAGACGCAGCGCGATTCCATGGCGCGGTTCCAGCGCTATCTGCCAACCCTGCAGTTGAAAAAGCAGCAGTTGCAGATGGAGATGCGCGGATTGGACCTGCTTATCCGTGAAAAGAAAGACGAGGAACAGGAAGCCCGGGCAAAACTCAGCTCCTGGATCCAACTCTACTCGGAGCCGATTGACCTGTCCCCGTATGCTCAAATTGACCAACTGCACACCTCCTTTGGAAACATTGCCGGGGTGAATATTCCCATCCTCGACGACCTCGTCTTTCAGGACGTAGCGATCAACCTGTTCGAAACCGATGCCTGGACGGACGAGGGTGTACGCGTTATGAAACAGCTCACCCGTCTCCGGGTAGAACGCCAGATTTTCGAAGAACAGCATCGCCTGCTGGCTGAAGAGCTTCGTATCACCACCCAGCGCGTCAACCTGTTTGAAAAAATAAAGATCCCGGAAGCCAAGGAAAACATCCGCATCATCCGTATCTTTATGGGCGACCAGCAAACCGCCGCCGTCGCCCGCTCCAAAATTGCCAAAGGAAAAAGCGCATGATCGTTAAGATGAAAAAACTGACGCTTCTGTGTACACCCGCGCAACAGGAGCAGACGCTAAATACACTCCGCGACCTCAAGGTGGTTCATGTTGAGCACGTTCAGGCTCCGGAAGGGTCCGAACTGGAAACCGCTCGCAACCATCAGCTCTATGTCCAGCGTGCGAAGGAGGTGCTGAGCGCACACCCCGAAGCCGACCCCACCGGCAAAGATGCCGATCAACTGGTGGATACCGTTTGGGAGCTTATCCATCGTGAGAAAGAGCTCAAGGAAACCCTCCAAAGTTTGGAGCACGAACATGCCCGCATTGCCCCCTTTGGTGAGTTCGACCCGCGTGAGTTGCAAAAACTTAACGCAAATAGCCTGTTTGCCAAGCTGTACGAACTTCCCCTCAAAAATACCCCCGATGCCCCTGAAGGGGTTTCCCTATCGGAAATAAGCCGGAATAAAACCATCAGCTATGTATTGGCTGTGGGACGCCAGGAATTCAGTATTCCCGCACACGAAGTCCGCCTTCCCGACCAATCGCACTCCGAGTTACACCGTCATATTGAAAAAACTAAAAAAGCTCTTGCGGAAACCGAGGCCGAGTTCCTTCAATATGCTGGTGATCGGGCATTGGTTGAACAAATTGCCGGTAATGCGGACGACCGTGTTAGATTCCTTGAAGTCCAACAAGGCATGGGTGCCGAAGAATCCTTTATCTATCTGAAGGGATTCTATCCAGCCGATCGCGAAGCTGATATTGAAGCGGCTGCAAAGGAAAATGGGTGGGGCTATACATTCGAAAGAGCCGTTACGAAAGATAATCCTCCTACGTTGCTTCGAAATCCGAAATGGCTTGACCCAATAAAACCTGTTTTTAAAATGATCGGTGTCCTACCTGGATATAAGGAAATTGATGTAAGTGCCATCTTCCTACTTTTCTTGAGCATCTTTTTTGCATTCCTTATTGGAGATGCAGGCTATGGCATGCTCTTTATAGCCCTATCTCTCTTTGGAAAATTCAAGACAAGGGGAAACAAGGCGGTACAACCCACATTTAATCTACTGATGATTATGAGTGCCTGCACCGTTGGGTGGGGCGTCCTGAATGGAACCTATTTCGGTATTAACTACGATATATTGCCAGCACCGCTCCGAGAGCTTAGTTCCACTTGGTTGATTGCCGGAGGTAATGAAGATCTTGCCCGTAATCGAATCATGTTCATTTGTTTCTCAATTGGAGCAATTCACCTGACAATTGCCCATATCTGGGGATTCATACGAAAAATAAACTCGCCAGCCTGCCTCTGTGATCTTGGATGGCTCTGTACAACATGGTCTCTGTACGTTGTTGTTCTTAACCTTGTATTGAGTATGACTGAATTAACTGTAGTCGTTGGTATTGTACTCGGAGTTGGGGTTGCACTTGTTACCCTCGGACTCATTCTTTCAAAAGAAATCTCAGGACTAATCACCTTGCTTTTAGATGTCATTAGCAACTTTGTGGATATTATTTCTTACGTTCGACTTTATGCTGTCGGAGCCGCATCACTTGCAATTGCCCAATCGTTCAACCAAATGGGATTAGATGCTGGCCATGCCGCTAGCAATGTAATGCCATCTATCGTTGGTGGGCTCATTGCCGCATTGATCATCTTTTTCGGGCATGCATTAAACATCGTACTTGGAGCCATGAGTGTGCTTGTTCATGGCATTCGGCTTAACACACTGGAGTTTTCTGGACATGCCAATGTTCAGTGGAGCGGAATCGAATACAAACCCTTTATAAAAATTAACTAATAAGCATTAGGAGGAAATACAATGGAAGAAACAACAATGGTAGCACTGGCAAAAATGGGTGGAGCAATGGCACTGGCATTGGCCGCAATTGGATCCGCTCTTGGAACAGGAACTGCGGCTATGGCCGGCATTGGAGCTTGGAAAAAATGCTACCTACAAGGGAAACAAGCCCCGTTTATCTTGCTTGTATTCATTGGTGCACCTCTTTCACAAACCATTTATGGACTACTCATGATGCTTATCTTCAAGGGCAAGGCAACCGCATCGCCTGAACTTTGGCCGATCATGCTCGGCGGAGGAGTTGTCGGCGGAATTGCCATGGGTGTATCGGCATGGTATCAGGGAAAAGCAGGTGCGGCAGGTGCCGATGCTCTCGCTGAAACCGGGGAGGGATTTACCAACTATCTCACCACGCTCGGTATCGTCGAAACGGTTGCCCTCTTCGTAATGATCTTCATGTTGTTGTCGTTCTAGTAAGTTTCTAGATTCTCAAAACGTGAAAACGCCGTGGAAATTTCTGCGGCGTTTTTGTATATTGCCGACATGAAACTTCAAACAATCATTCAGAACTTGGAAAATATCGCTCCGCTGAATTATGCGGAGGAATGGGATAACGTCGGCCTGCTGATCAATCCGCTTCGCCCTCGTAACATAAAGAAGATCCTGCTGACGATCGATCTGACCGAAGCCGTCGCCGACGAGGCGATTGCCAGCAAGACCGATCTCATCGTGGCCTACCACCCGATACTGTTCAGTCCGGCCAGCCGCTTGGATGCCGATAGTGCCTATGACCGCACAGTCATGAAGTTGATCCAAAAGAACATGGCTGTCTACTCTCCACACACGGCTCTCGATGTGGTGATCGGCGGCGTAAACGACTGGCTGGCCGACGGCGTGGGTGAAGGCGAGGTTTCCGTCCTGCAGCCGATTGAAAACTCTGATGCCGGGCAAGGCCGGATGGTTGAGCTTAAAAGGCCTGTTAAACTTAAGACCCTGACTCAACGGATCAAAAAGCACCTAGGGCTTACAACCGTTCGCTTGGCGGCGGCGACCGAGAACACCCTCATTTACACGGTTGCGCTATGCGCAGGAGCTGGAACAGGAGCATTCGTAGGCGTTAAGGCCGATTGCTATCTCACGGGCGAAATGAGTCATCACAACGTTCTTGCAGCTACACTGAGTGGTTCACACGTGATTCTTTGCGAACACACGAACACCGAACGGGGTTATCTTCCACTATTTGGACAACTTCTACGAAAAGCACTAGGCAACGATATTGAAATCATAGTTTCCTCAGAAGATGCTGATCCTATCTTCATTGGGTAATAGTTGTGGGGCGAAAACGGTCAACGATCATTCCATCGTTCGGCCGGAAGGTCTTCACCATTCCAACCCTACAACTTGGTTTATGGCTTGTCTGAACGTCGCGTTCCTTGTTTAATCCTGCCCATTGCTTTCACAAAAAGGATCCAACAAAAATGGCTAAAAAGAAGAAATCTGCCTACGCCGAAGCGGGCGTTGACATTGATGTAATGATGAATTCGCTCAAGCGGATCGGAAAAAAAGTCAAAGCCACCAACACGCCCGGCGTAGTCAGCGAGCTGGGCTCATTCGGCGGGTTGTTCAAATCGCCCGGGAAGGAAAGCCTGCTGGTCAGCAGCGTCGATGGTGTGGGTACTAAATTGAAAGTTGCCCATATGGCTGGCAAGCACAACACGGTCGGTCAAGATCTGGTCAACCACTGCGTGAACGACATCCTCGTGCAGGGCGCACACCCGCTCTTCTTCCTCGATTATCTCGGCACGGCCTCACTGGATCCCAAGGCCTTCGAAGACGTGGTGGGCGGCTTCTGCAAAGCCTGCAAGGAAAACGGTGCCGCGCTGCTCGGCGGCGAAACCGCCGAAATGCCCGGCCTCTATCCTCAGGGTGAGTACGATCTCGTCGGTACCATCGTTGGTACGGTCGAGCGCAAGAAACTCATTACCGGAAAAAAGATTAAGAAGGGCGATGTACTGATTGGCCTGCCCTCCACCGGTCTTCAAACCAATGGATACTCGTTGGCGCGTAAAGTGATTTTCGAGACGGCCAAAAAGAAACTTTCGGATCTTGTTCCCGGCACCAAGACCACCTTTGAGAAAACCCTACTTGCCATTCATAAGAGTTATCTGAATCCTGTGATGAAGCTGATGAAGAAAGTCGATGTACATGGCATGGCGCATATTACCGGGGGGGGGCTCTACGACAACGTTCCGCGCGTACTTCCCGAAAACGTCGATGCTGTATTTGATCGTTCCACGTGGAAAACTCCCGCCATCTATGAATTTATTGAAGAAGCCGGAAAAGTGGATCACGAAGAGATGCACCGCGTGTTTAACATGGGAATCGGCTACGTCATCATGGTTTCTAAAAAGGATGTTGAAAAGACCTTAAAAATTCTCAAGGCAGAGAAGCAGCCCGCCATTATCGTTGGTGAAGTAGTTTCCGGCTCTGGGAAATCGATATTGATCAACTAATTTAGACGGAGCTTCCAGCTTCGTTACGCACGCCAAATTTCTGCGCCATCGCAATGGAACTGAAGCTCCTTCTACATTCAATCCACCAGCACGTGACGGATATTGTGGCCGAGGTGACACGTGATTTCGTAGGGGATGGTTCCGGCTAGGCGCGCAAGATTTTCAACACTGTTGGGCGCTTGGGGATCGGAGGAGATCACCTCAACCTCATCGCCCACCTTTACCGCTGGAATATCGGTTATATCCACCGTCATTTGATCCATCGAAACCTGGCCGCAAACCGGCGCATTCATTCCCTTGATCCGCACGACAGCCCGGTCAGACAGGCAACGGAAATACCCATCTCCATAGCCGATGGGTACGATACCAACGCGGCTATCGCGCGTATATTCATGCGTCAAACCATAGCCGCTACGCCCCCCTTTCCGAATGTGCTTCACGGCGATCAACTTCGCCCCTACTTCCATGCAGGGCTTTAGCTCCATAGTATGGAGCAATGCATCCGATGGGCGGTAGCCATAGAGGGCAATGCCCAGCCGCACCATATTAAAGTGGGTTTCCGGAAGATCAATCGCGGCGGCCGAGTTAGCGGCATGCAGCATTAGATTTTTTGTGGGGGGGATAATCGACTTAAACTGATGAAGTTGCTGTAGCGCGGTGGTTTTATCCGCTTCATCGGCAGAGGCAAAGTGTGTGTAGATTCCCATCAGTTCTACATCTGCAAGTTCGTGAATAGATCCAATTAAATCACCGGCCTGAGAAACGGGTACCCCGAGTCGTCCCATTCCGGTATCGACTTTTAAATGAACCTGCGCCATCTCACCCACGCGCTCTGCCGCAGCCCGAATAGAGGCGAGTGCCGTGCTCGACATGACCGTCTGGGTGATGGACTGCCGCACTAGATCATCCTGAACCTCCAGCTCGTCGAAATAGGCGGAGAGCAAGCAGAGAATAAAACCCTTGTATCCTCGCCGGCGCAAAGCCAACGCTTCGTGCGGCGAGGCCACGGCAAAACCATCTACCAGACCCGACAGAACCGGATAGAGTACATCCATGCCATGGCCATAACAGTCGTCCTTCACGACGGGACACAGCCTTACGTCCGGGCCAATACGCTGTCTCAATGCGGCAATATTATGTCGGATTGCGGAGGCTGAAATGGATGCGGTCAGGTAGTTTTTCATTCATATACCCACAAAAAAAGTTTCTAGCGATTAGAATTTTTCTTTGCCCCAACTTTTCAGCAACAGGAAAGATTAAGCCCCTGTTAACTGTGCATTATGGGTCGATTCAAAAATCGAAATATCTCCCTCATACAGGAGCGATTCAGAAATATCGTCCATGCCGCTCAATAGTTTTTCTTTTATGGTGGGATCGACCTCAAAGGTAAATTCAACCTCGCCCATAACGATTTTCTGCTCTTCTAAATTCACCATGGCTTCGAGCGGCGCATCGCCAGCGGACATTTCAAAGATTTGATCGACCTGATCACTCGAGAGCTGAATGGTCAATATCCCATTTTTTGAGCAGTTGTTGCGGAAGATATCGGCAAAGCCGGGAATTTCGCCCTCGGTGGGTGCAACCACCACCTTGAATCCTTGTTGGGCCACGGCCCAAACGGCGTGTTCGCGACTGGAGCCACAGCCAAAGTTATTCCGGCCGACCAAAATCGACGCCCCTTCGGTCTTGGGCTGGTTAAGGATGAAGTCTGGCTTATTCGTTCCGTCATCATTATAGCGCCACTCGGAAAAAAGCGCGTGTCCAAATCCGGTGCGTTTGATCGATTTAAGGTATTCTTTCGGGATCAAGGCATCGGTATCGATATTTGCGCGATCAATTGCGCAGACGGTTCCTGTAAATGCTTTAAATTTTTCCATTATCCTAACTCCCTTACATCGACAAATTTACCGGCAATCGCGGCGGCGGCGGCCATGGCCGGACTCACCAAGTGCGTACGACCCCCGCGTCCTTGCCGCCCTTCAAAGTTACGGTTTGACGTCGAAGCGCACCGCTCCTTGTCTTTCAGCTTATCCGGATTCATCGCCAAGCACATACTGCATCCTGCGAAACGCCAGTCGGCTCCTGCCGCGCGAAACACTTTATCCAATCCTTCGGCCTCGGCCTCGTGGCGAACCTTTTCGGAGCCTGGAACAACCAAAACCCTGAGTCCATCGGCCACTTGTTTTCCATCCATGACCTTGGCGGCTTCGCGAAGATCTTCGAGGCGACCATTGGTGCAGCTTCCGATGAAGACGGTATCGATTGTTATATCGGTCATCTTCGTGCCCGGCTCAAGCCCCATATAGTCGAGTGCAACGCTTACGTCTTCGGGATTATATTCCGCCACGGCATCCAATGCAGGAACAGCTTGGGTTACGCCAGTCACCATGCCCGGACTGGTTCCCCAGGTCACCTGCGGTTCTAGTGTGGCAACATCGATCACCAATACTTTGTCAAAAGAAGCATCACTGTCTGAAAAGAGCGTTTTCCAGTATTCCATGGAGGTCTCCAAGTCATTGCCTTTCGGAGCGAACGGACGATCTTCCGCCAGTATATAATCGATGGTCGTTTGGTCGGGTGCGATAAGTCCCGCACGTGCGCCGGCCTCGATGGCCATGTTACAGATGGTCAGCCGGCCTTCCATGGAAAGGGTTTCAATGGTCTCGCCGCAGAATTCGAAGGCACAGCCCGTTCCGCCCGCAGTTCCCACCTGCCCGATCAATTCAAGCACCATATCCTTCGCGGTCACACCGAGGGGAAGCTGGCCTTTAAATTCAACTTTGAACTGCTTCGGCTTTTTTTGACGGAGAGTCTGCGTGGCGAGTACATGCTCCACCTCGGAGGTTCCGATCCCAAATGCAATGGATCCGAAAGCGCCATGAGTTGCGGTATGTGAATCGCCGCAGACGACCGTGGTGCCCGGCAGAGTGATACCCTGTTCGGGTCCGATAATATGCACAACACCTTGTTTCTCGGACCCCATACCATAGAAGGTGATATGATTGTCCGCACAGTTTTTTGCTAATGTATCAACCTGCTCCTTGGCCACCGGATCCGTGATTTCCGTGCGGCTATCGGTCGGTACATTGTGATCGGCGGTAGCAAATGTTAGTTCTGGGTGGCGTACCTTCCGGTTTTGCATGCGCAATCCTTCAAAGGCCTGCGGGCTGGTCACTTCGTGTACGAGATGACGGTCGATATACAGCAATACTTCGTTACCCGAAAGCTCTTTGACAACGTGTCCATCCCAAATTTTTTCAAACAGTGTTTTTCCCATAATTTTCGCCTAAATTTAATAATCACGAAATTATATGCAGCCCGATCAACCGCGCAAGCCCTATCCTGCACGTTTTCAGCATTGAGGTTGAAAATCCTCGACCACCTTACCGTTTTAAATCTAATCGA
>QIHI01000069.1 GCA_003230915.1 Kiritimatiellales bacterium
AGCAAGAGCTCGCAGGCCTACGCACCGGGAAGGCCCACCCGTCACTCGTCGATACCATCACGGTCGACTACTACGGAACCCCCACTCGCCTGCGCGATATCTCCAACATCTCCACGCCCGAGCCACGCCTGATCGTCATCAACCCATTCGATCCCTCCTCGCTCGGCCTGATTGAAAAAGCCATCATCGCCGCCAACATCGGCATCACCCCAATGAATGACGGTCGCCTGATCCGCGTGCCGATCCCCGAACTCTCCGAAGAACGCCGCAAGGAAATGGTCAAAATGGCCGGTCGTGCCACCGAAGAGCAGCGCGTGGCCATTCGTAATATTCGGCGCGAGGCCAACGACCAACTCAAAATCCTCCAGAAAAACGGCGACATCACCGAAGACGAGCGAGACTCGGCGCTGGAAGACACCCAGAAATCCACCAACGAGCACATTAAAAAGATGGACGACATACTCGCTGCCAAGGAAACCGAAGTACTTGAAGTGTAGGGAGAGGTTATCAGTGGGTTACTCGGCTCTCCGAATAACCATTAACTGGAGCGTAGCGACACCATGAAACCCAAGGTACTGATTGGTATAACTGGCGGCATTGCCGCCTACAAAACGGTGGAAATCGCCAGCCAACTCATCAAAGCCAATGTCGATGTGCGCGCGGTCATGACCGAGGCGGCCACCCAATTCGTCGCCCCGCTCACCTTCGCGGCACTCACCCAGCAGAAAGTCATCACCTCCAATTTTCCTGATCATAGCACCGGAGAAAAGGATGTGATCTATCCGCACCTTTATCCCGCCACCGAAGCCGATCTCTTTGTCGTTGCGCCCGCCACGGCCGACACCATCGCCAAGCTTGCCCATGGCTTCGGTGACGATCTCGTCTGTTGCAGCGCGCTCTCGCTCAAGCCCGACTGCAAGCGCATCATCTGCCCGGCCATGAACGTGCAGATGTGGGAGCAGCCCATTGTCCGCGAAAATGTAAATAAACTACTCAGAATGGGTTGGCACCAAATGGGTCCGGAAGTCGGCGACCTTGCCTGCGGCACCTCCGGCCATGGCCGCATGAGCTCCCCCTCCGCCATTGTCCAAGTCATCCTCAACTCGATTTTCTAAGGAAATGGGCCGCACCGTCCTCATTCTATCCGGCCCAACGCATGAATACATCGATCCCGTTCGCTTCATCGGGAACGCCAGCAGCGGAAAGATGGGCAAGGCTATTGCCGAAGAGGCGAGCAAGCGAGGTTACAGCGTAGAATTCGTTACCGGCCCCGCCGATGAACAAAACCTGCCGACCCTTGAAGATGGCCATATCCATAAAGTAACGAGTGCCGCAGAAATGCTTGCCGCTGCCCAGGGGCTTTTCCAGGCCTCCGAAATCGTGATCTTCGCCGCAGCCGTCGCAGACTATGCCCCCGCCGAAAGAAGGGTCGAAAAAATAGCCAAGTCGGCCGATGAACTCGTACTACGCCTGAAGTCCAATCCGGATATTGCCCAAACCCTCTGCGCAAAAAAACGAGACAAGCAAATCGCCATCGGCTTTGCTCTACAAACGGAGAAGGGCGAAACGAACGCTCGCCGGAAGCTTGCGGCAAAAAACCTCGACGGCATTGTGCTCAACACCCCTGCCACCCTCAGCGCGGAAAATGGTACCTTTAGCTTCTTGGCGCGCGGTGCGGAACATTTCGACGAATGGGGTCTCATCGACAAAATGGATTGCGCAAAGAAACTCTTCGAGGCCCTCAACCGCCTGAGCGTTTAACGGTGTAGCCCAGCGCTTGGAGCTCGGTTACGAGGAAGTCGCGATGATCTCCCTGGATTTCAATCTTTCCATCCTTGAGCGTCCCGCCTGTCCCACACTTTTGTTTGAGTTTCTTGGCGAGATCGCGCAGCCCTTCAGGATGTAGCGGCACTCCGGTGATGACGGTCATGCCCCTGCCTTTTCGCCCTTTCGTTTCGCGGCCGACGCGCACGATCTCGTCGCCTTTCGGCGCATCCTTTTTTTTCTTTTCGGGGCGAATGCGGCCTTGATCAGTCGAGAACACAATATCAAGATCGTCGAAACCATCCATTATTTTTTGCCCACGAGTTGGGTACCGGTGTCCGTAAATTCAATCAGGCGTTTTTTGTAGAGCGCACCGATAGCTTGTTTGTAGGTTTTTTTGCTGACGCCAAACAATGTGTGAATTTTCCCCGGCGAGCTTTTTCCGGTAATCGGCATGAAGCCGTCCTGACGTTCCAGATACTGGAGAATGATATCGGTGAGCTCCGTCACTTTTTCGTAGCCGGGCTTTTGCAGGCAGAGATCGATCTTACCGTCGTCGCGAACGTGTTTGATAAATCCATCCAGCCGTTGGCCGCGCTCCAAGGGAAGGAAGGCTTCATTGTGGAAGACCACACCCCAGTGCGTGCCGTTGATTATGGTCTTGTAGCCAAGGTCGGTTTTAGCGGCAATGTGCAGGTTCACTTTTTCGCCGGACTCATATTCAACTGGAGTTTTGTCCAAAAATTTATCGAGTTTAGACGAAGCTGCCAGTCGGCCACTGACCCGGTCGAGATAGATCCGCACCATGTACGACTGCTCCTCGTGCATCTTCAACTTCTGTTCGCGGAATGGGACGAACAGATCCTTCGGTAGTCCCCAGTCGAGAAATGCCCCGATCCCCGTAACGGAAACCACACGCAAATTGGCAAACTCGTCAGCCATCGCATACGGTTTTTGCGTCGTCGCCGTGAGCCGATCCTCGGAATCGAGCATAATGAAAACTTCGATCGAATCACCGGAGTTCAAGCCGGTAGAAACATAGCGCTTCGGCAGCAGCACATCACCCAGTGTACCCCCATCGAGGAATAAACCGAACTCTGTCGAACGCAACACCTCCAGCGTGTTCATTTTACCAATTTCAACCATTAGTGGTTTCCCGATCTCCGGCGGCTACGAAAATGCGATGGCCGCTTTCCGCCTCCACGATGTTGCTTTGCACGACCATCTGCACCCACTTGTATCTTATGATTGGGTTGACGAACCTTTGGCCCGGGCTTGGCATCAGCACCCGTGGCATTCATCGACTTTTCACAATGAAGCGTATGCTTGAGGTCGACCGGAATGGTGGTACGGATCAGCCGTTCGATGGCTCGGAGATAATCGCGCTCCGACGCGCAGCAGAGCGAAATGGCATCTCCGTCAGCCCCAGCACGAGCGGTTCGGCCAATCCGGTGGACATAGGTTTCTGGTTCCACGGGCATGTCGTAGTTGATGACGTGCGAGATGCCGTCGACATCGATACCACGGGCGGCGATATCGGTGGCGACGAGTGCGCGCACCCGACCTGCCTTAAAATCGGCGAGTGCATTAGTGCGGGCGGTCTGGCTTTTGTTTCCGTGAATGGCGGCGGCGGTGATCCCCGCGCCTTCGAGCTTGCGCACCACCTTGTTGGCTACGTGCTTCATCTGCGTAAATACAATCACCCGATCTAGCTTCTTGTTGCTCAGGAGATTAACGACCAACTCGTCTTTGTGCTTTTTATCGACAAACAGGATCTTCTGGATGATGCGCTCAACGGCCGGATTTTCGGGGGCGATGGTGACATAGGCCGGGTTGTGAACCAACGTACGCGCCAGCTCAACCACCTTGTGTTCCATGGTCGCGGAATAGAAAAGCGATTGGCGTTTTTTAGGCAGCTTGGCGATCACTTTCTTAATATCGTGGATGAAGCCCATATCGAGCATACGATCCGCTTCGTCGAGTACAAAGATTTCAACGGCCGAAAGATTAATGAGCCCTTGGTTCATTAGATCGATCAACCGGCCCGGCGTGGCGACGAGGACATGCACGCCTCGGCGTACCGCTTTGACCTGCGGATTCTGCCCCACCCCACCAAAGATAACGGTATGCGTGGTCTTGGTGTGCTTACCATACTTGGCGATGCTATCGCCAATCTGTGCGGCAAGCTCGCGGGTTGGCGCAAGGATGAGCACGAGCGGCTTTCCGGGGACTGGGCGTTTCTTTCCCAGCGTCAGATAGTGGAGGATCGGTAGCGAAAAGGCGGCCGTTTTCCCGGTTCCGGTTTGTGCACAGCCAATCATGTCGCGCCCTTTGAGTAGCGACGGGATGGATTGCTCCTGAATGGGTGACGGTGTGTGATAACCCGCTTCAGATACAGCACGGCCGATTTCTGGCAACAGCTCGGCGAAGACGCCGTTGAGATCGTTTTCTTTCTTCATTTATTTTTCCTACTCCGGCGATTAAAATAATTTTTCTACTCGCCGCCGGTGGAGTGAAGAAAAAGGATGTGAAGCTGGAAACAGCTCGCACATGGGTTAACTGAGCGGATTCTTCTATAGACAAGCCGTTCACCTGTCAAGCTGTTCCGCTCAACCGTGGAAGATGATGAACTTGCGGGCAGCGTAGTTGATGAGCACGGTGGAGACCGCCTTGGCAAGGTAGGAGAAGGTCGTCGAAAGACCAAAACCTTGAATGAGCAGAACCCCTATCCCCACGCCAAAACCTACGCTAATCGCCGAGACAAGATAAAATAACCCTAGCTCTTTCCGGCGACTATGTTTCCCCGCCTTGAAGACAAACAGCACATTCAAAATGTAGGCCGTAAGATTGGAAAGCATAAAGGCAATCACGTTCGCCAAACAAAAGTTAATCGTACGCAGATATTCAGGAACCACGACGACATCCAGGTTCAACAGGCGCACTAAGACATCCGTTTCCGTCAACGCAGGAAAGAGTAGCCAGGCCACAAAAAAGAAGACCAGCATGTCGACCGCCATGGCTGTTCCACCGCACAAGGAGTACTTCACGAATTGAATACCAGAATGGTTCTTATCCAGAATTATTTTTTTCACACTCCCCATAATTGTAAATTACTCCAGCGTCGTAGAGTTGGCAAATTCCAACTTAAATAAATCCGCTCAAAATTTATTTTTTCATCGTATCCAAAGGGTAATTCCGCTAGCCTCTTAATCGAAGTTAGGAAAGGAACAAAGCCCTACGTGGTACGAGAAATAGATGTGTTTCCCTTACCCAATGATTATCAAAAGGGAGCTTAGCTTCGGATCGGCACCTGCATGCCCTTGAAAAAGGGAGGGTTCCGGAAACCGGTTTGATTCGCGCCCACATCTATCGCTACGGTGATAGGGAATTATCTAGGTACGGCCAACGCGGGGTTCCTTCTCCTACTTCGTTTTTCACCTCTTCCTCCTCCCTTTTTTCCTTAATGTTCTAACCGTTTAAGGTCGATTCAATGGATGGGGTGGTTTAATTTTTCCATGTTTTTAGTGAGGAGATAGACATGATCAAGGCAAAAGTTGTCGGAGCTGGCGGATACGGCGGAGTTGGAATCACGGAATTGCTGTTACGGCACCCAGAAGCGGAAATTGGCTGTTTGGTCAGTCTGTCGGATACCGGCCGGAAAATGAGCGATGTGTTTCCGCACTTGCGGGGGTTCTGCGACGAGGTGATTGTTGCCCCCGATGATCCGAAGGCGGCGGAACCTTACGACGTGGTCTTTTTTTCCACGCCCGACAGAGTCGGCATGCAAAAGGCTGGCAAAGAGTTGGCAAGAGGGGCCAAAGTAATCGACTATAGCGGCGACTTCCGGTTCGGTACGCCGGAGCAATATGCCGAATATGCCAATTTTATCGGCCTCGACCCCGTTCACGCGGACCCCTCCCTGCTGACAGATACCGTCTATGGTTTGCCGGAACTACACGAGATTGGCGACTCGCAGATGCTTGTCGGCAATCCCGGTTGCTTTGCGGTGAGCTGCATCCTTGGTCTGGCTCCGGTGGTGGACGCAGGCCTTATCGACACGAAAAGCATTATCTGCGACTGCAAAACCGGAGTCTCCGGCGCAGGCAAGAAACCCAATGCCGCTTTCCACTATCCAAATCGCTACGATAACATGAATGCCTACCGCCTTTCGGGGCATCAGCACATGGTCGAGATCGAGCAAGAGCTCGGCGCACTTAGCGCTGAAGAGGTGCAGATCACCTTTACCGCACAGGTGGTTCCGGTCTGCAGAGGCATTATGTCGGTTCTCTATGCCACACTCGACGGGCAAACTGCGGACGAAGTGCTAGAAATCTACCGCGAGTTCAACAAAAACAATCCCTTTGTGCGGGTTCAGGACGCCCAAACCCCAGCCAGCATCGCCGATGTGCGGGGCACGAACTATTGCAACCTGACCGTGGATGTGGACGCCCGCAACAACCGGCTTCGGGTAGTTTCGCACATTGACAACCTGATGAAGGGTCAAGCCGGCAATGCGTTGCAGAATATGAACCTGATGTTCGGGCTGGATTCTGGCACAGGACTTGCATGTCTTGGACAATACCCATAGGGAAAAATGCAAGTAAAACAGCACCGTGAACAAATATATAAAACTGATTATAGCCGTGTCAGCAATCGTGGGATATTTTTTAATCCTGCGATATGTTGCTCCTAGCCATGAACCCTACTTTATTCTGAGCATCGGCTTAATTGGATATATAGCGTGGTTGTATGGCATCATTGCGAGTCTTTCTATCGCCCTGCTGCTGACCCCCGCCACACTCTATATCTACAGTCTGTTTAATATTTCAACCAGCTACGCGGGATTTTCCAACTCGCCGGCCTATATTGCCCTCGAAGTCCTCACCGCCGTTGCCCTTGGCCATTTGCGTAAAAAGACCTTAATCCTCTCAAAAAAGGGAACTGCGCTAAAGGAAGCCAACGACAACCTACAAGCTGCTCTCGCGGAAGTTCGCGAGTTCGGAGGGATCCATTCCTTATGTACACTCTGTAAAAACATCCTCGACGACGATGGTAGCTGGAAAAAGATCGATACCTACCTCAAGGAAAAGACTAAAGCCGAATTTAGCCACGGCATCTGCCCCGACTGCGCCAAGGAACATATTCCACAATACACACAGCCCACTTCTTCAAAGAAAGGGCTATAAACTTGTCGTGTCTATCTCTGGGTGGACTATTCCGAGCATTAGCGCCCGACGCATTGATAGAATCGTTCAGCATTTTTATAGGTAAGCTGAGCAAGCAATTCTTCAGAAATTCCGCGTAGCTCGGCCGCCTTGGCGAGGACGTAGCGGAGGTTTGCGGGCTCGTTCAATAGCGACCCGCTGGAAGCATCGCTTACTATGTTATGCGGAAGAATGTCGGGCGCGTCGGTTTCGATGAGGATGCGGTCATCGGGTACCGCGCAGATGGCCGAATCGGCCTGCTTGGCGGATGGACGGGTGATGGAGCCTGAAAAAGAAATATAGGCCCCGCGCTGGACGAGTTCGACGGCGATCTCAGAGGAACCGCCGAAGCAATGGATGAGCATACCACGAGGGAGTTCACCAAATTGATCAAGTAATTCAATCAATCGATCCCATGCACGGCGGCAATGGATGGTGACAGGACGGTCAAATTTACGGGCAATTTCAAGCTGAGCGAAGAAAACTGACTCTTGTTCTGCGTCATTTCGATTTTTGATGGCCTGGTCGATCCCGATTTCGCCGACGGATGCCTGTGGATAGGTTGTCAGCAACTGTTCCAAGATCCGAAAGCACTGGCGAGAACGCTCGGCAATAAACCACGGATGCAGTCCAAAAGAAAAATAAGTATCTGGATACCTGTTAATAATTTCGATGACTTTAGGCCAATCGCTCTCGCAACAGCCTTTGACCGCCATACGCTCTACTCCGGCTAAACGAGCCCGTTCCATCACCTTTTCTAACATGAAAAAGATACGTTTATCTTGAACGTGGTTGTGGCAATCAAAGAGTTTCAGATTCCAATTGTCAGGCTTCATTTCCGTTGCTTGATATATTTTAGGGCTTTGCTAACAGAGAGTTCGTCGGAAGAGAGTCCTTTACGGATATAGAAAGCCTCTTTATTTCCATTTTTTAGAAATACCGGGTCGTAAGAGCGGGCGCAGTGAATCACGCCAACGGTTTTCCCAGCCACCGGAACCAAGCGAAAACGGATGTACTGGGATATTTCTGCGCCGATATGTGTGGCAATCAGGTTTTTGAAGTGCAAGCGACATTTGTCTACATTTTCAAGAACGGCGCGCTCGATGCCGATAATCTCGCCGCCGTCGGACTCGCCCCATCCGCGAATAAGACCTACCGAGGCCGTAATGGAGCGCTGCATAGCTAGAAACTCCTCCGTCGCACGGCGGGCATCGAAGATATACTGTTCCGAAATATCTCGTCGAACCTGCGAGACCAGATAGACCATAGCCCCGATCATCAACCCGGTAATAACGAGGGCAACCCCCATGATCTCCCGCCTGAAGCACCGCGGCTCGAATCTACGTTTTCCCATATTCAAAACTCCAGTCGTCTACATCATCGGGCGTGCCCAGCCGCCAAAGGCCTTCATCAAGCGGGTGCCGATCACCGTGCTCGAATTGGGAACTTCAGGGAAATAGCCAACGTTGATATAATGGTTCTGGAAATCGGGATTGCGCGGAAGCAGCGGCTCGGAGCCCTCTTTCAACTCATAGTTGGTGGTATAGCGATAGGGCCATACATCAAACACAGGCAACGCGGTCGAGATGGAGCCGATCATTCCGCTGAAGCGCGAAACAACCGGAGTTGTCGGCCCCTTGCTTACCGTCCACGCATTTCGCGGCTCGCAAGCATTAAGGATTAAATCCTCCAGTATGCCCGCCACCTCGTCATCGACAATGAACACGCCGCACTCCGTATTGAGCTTGGCCGAGCGCGGGTCGAAGTTATGCGAGCCGATCATCGCAATCTTGCGATCCACAACGAACGACTTGGCGTGAATGCACAGGCGCGGTCCGGCACGCCGAACATTGACGATATCGGATGCATTTTTGATGCCGCTCTCGCGGATGGCGCGAGCCACCAGCGCATCGAGACCGTGAACATAGCTTTCTTGATCTTCCGGATAGGGTTTCGATTCATAGATATCGATCCCCGATTTTTTGTATAGCTCTTTGCGATGCTTGAACGACAGGGCATAGACATGTGCATGGTCTGCGGCCGCAAGGCTGTTGCTCGATGCAATGATTCTAAATTCAGGATTGGCCTTATGGATGGCATTGAAACTTTTCCGGATCTCGCGATTGTAGATCAAATACGGCGTTTGGTAGACCAGTCGCACCTCAGCCGTGCCGAGAACAGCTGCGAACCAATCATCGAAATCCATGTGTTCCCTGCTGCCGCTAAACTTGCGCGGAGTGTCGTAGACAAACTGCACCTTGTCGGCCTCATGGACTGCCAGAGATTTTCGAATAGCGGAAAGTACGGGTGCGTTAGCTAGTTTATCAATCTCCTCAAACATCCAATAGTCGTCCGCGATGGAGAGCGGGTAGGTTCCATTGTCGAGCTTGGCAAACTCCACTTCAATATCGGTGAACTGGGTCAGGAATACAGCATTCTTGTCCTGCCAGAAAAGTTCGAAAGAGTACTGCATATCCACTACCGCTGGGCCGGCCACAACTACGTCGCGGTCGCGGAACAGGAAGTTGGTGTTGCGGTCGTAATATTTCCCCTCGTAGTTGCGTCCACCGGCGATTCCAATGCGCCCATCGACCAGTAGAAGTTTGTTGTGCATCCGGCGGTTCATGTGCTTCGCCTTGAAGACCACGTTATCCCAGAAACCAAAGCGTCCTTGCTCCACCAACTCCGAGAGCGGTTTATAAAGGCAGACCTCCACGTTACGATGAGCACGTGCCATGCGCGCGAGCTGTTCCGGCGAGCCGGGCTGGTTGAGTCCATCGATCAATATACGCACCAACACGCCGCGCTCGGCCGCCTTCAGCAACTCATCGAATATAAAGCGACTGGTGGGATCGTCCTTCCAAATGAAAGTTTGGACATCGATGGATTTTCGCGCCGCCCGAATAAGGTGGATGCGCACGAGCAATGCGTCGTCACCCAGCTCCAGAATAGTAACATACTGCTCGCTTCGACCCGCCTTCATATTTTCCCAGGCCTTGTCGGCAAACGTCTGGTATTCGGATTCGATCGGTTTGACCAAGGTAACATCCGCCCGCTTCAGGCGTTGATATTTGAATGCGTTCTCCAGTTCCCGTTCAGGGATGCTGGAACACCCCGTCCATAGCGCAGCCGCACCGAAAAGCAGAAACCATTTGAGAATATTTTTCGCCAATTGCATGAGAGGGAAGTACTTTAGTCCGTACAGACTGGAAAATAAAACACAAAAAAGGAGGATGCCCCGCATGGGGGCACCCTCCTAGGGGCGTTAACTAACCAGGGGAAGTTAGATTTTTCCAACGAGATCTAGACCCGGAGTCAGGGTGTCGCCACCGGGGGTCCAGTTAGCGGGGCAAACTTGATCCCCGTGCTCGTGTACAAATTTTGCGGCTTCGAGTTTGCGCAGAGTCTCCGCAGCACTGCGACCAATGCCGAGATCATGGATTTCGGCGGTTTTCAAAACACCCTCGGGATCGATGATGAACGTGCCGCGCAAAGCCAGACCCTCTTCTTCGATATAAACACCGAAGAGCTTGCTGACCGCGCCAGTCGGATCTGCACCCATTAGGTAGTCCACCTTGCCGATCGCAACGGACTCATCGTGCCATGCCTTGTGGACAAAGGCTGTATCGGTGCTGACGCTGATAACTTCTGCGCCGATTTCCTGAAATTTCGGATAGAGTACCGCGACGTCTTCGAGTTCGGTCGGGCAGACAAATGTGAAGTCAGCCGGATAGAAAACCATAACAACCCACTTGCCTTTGTAATCTGAAAGTTTGATCTCCTTGATTTCATTATTCTGAAATGCACCCATCTCAAATTCGGGTACAGCTTGACCGATCCTTACCATTTTTTCTCCTTAACTTACGTAATTATCTTCAAACGACGAATAGTACAATTATTGTCCTTAATGTAAATAGAAATATTAATTTTACGGGTTTTCATTTGCTCCCAAAAGTAGAGCTATTCAGTCAGCTTGCTTTTAACAGCGGTGAGAAAAACCTCCATCTCAACCGGTGTGTGGAGTGCCGTATCGGCACCCAGCTTTTGCGCGATGGGAAGAAAATCTGAACATATCCCGTTTAAACAAGAATACACCGTCATAACCATGCAGGGTTGATTGCCTTTGTTTTATCCCTTATCCCCCCAAGTGGAAATATGGCTCGAGTAAAGACGCAGAAGAAAGAATAGAAACCGCAACTTTGAATGAGCTAATCAACTAAAGTTCTGAATTAATTCAATAGTCGTTCTTCCAGTTGATGCCGATGCCAGGGCGCATTTTTGGTCCGGTACTGGTTTCAACGGAAAAGTGCTTAGTCACTTCATATTCGGCCATCATACCGGTGCCACTCTTTTCGTCGAGTGAGCGATTGATCTCCACATAGAGAGCCGGTGTGACGTATTTCCCGGCAGCCACCGAGGATGCCTCACCCGCCTCCTCGCCTTCGCGCCATTCGAGTGTATCGACCCCCACGGCCTGCCGCATTTGGTACATAAAGCCCGGTCCGCTCATCCCGCCTGAAAGCTGCCGCGCCGCCGCCGCAATTTGAAAGGCTTGATAGGGTGTGATCGAT
>QIHI01000093.1 GCA_003230915.1 Kiritimatiellales bacterium
ATGTTCTGACAGTCGTCGAAAGTACCATCGACCGCAAGATTGAAGACATTGTCGTCGAGCACACTCGTCATCTGCTTTTCCTGCAGTGGACTCGTACGTCCAGCCGGATGCATGATGAAGATATTAATATTCGGTTTCCCGCGTACCCCATGGATCGCCGCGCTACCGGTGTCGCCGCTGGTCGCGCCAAGAATGTTCAGCCTACCGCCGCGCTGCTCCAGAATATACTCAAACAGGTTGCCGAGAAACTGAAGGGCAATATCCTTGAAAGCCAACGTCGGCCCGTGAAACAGTTCTAAAATTTTAAAATCGCCAACGTCGACCGAGGGCGTCACCTCGGCCACCTCAAAGGGGGCATAACTATCGGTGATCAGCTCAGCTAGATCAACGGGAGGAATATCGGTGGCAAACAGACTCATAATCTCGAACGTCAATTCCTGGTAGGAGAGCTGCGCCCACTCCTCCAACTTTCCTTCAACACAGGGGAGCGACTCCGGCAATAGAAGCCCGCCGTCCGGTGCCAAGCCCGTCATGACCCCATCCTGAAACTCGACAGACTCCATCTGCCCGCGCGTGCTGATGTACTTCATGGTAGAAGTTCCTTAAAGAAAACTGAGAGCGGATACTTAATCATGCACCGCTCATGTGAAAGAATAAAATTGATTCCGGCAAGACGGGCCGGTAGCTTGGAGCGCAGTTAAGCAAGAGGAATTCCATGAGCGTCACCGATCAAATCCTTAAAACCGCTAACGAGCTTCAGCCCCTCTACGCACAATCCGGGGAGGATCTCCCCGACCGGCCACTATGGGAGCACCCCGAAATCAACCGAGTGATCGAAGCTCAACGGGTTCTTTCCGACGTACTCTTTCCCGGAAAGCACAATCCCGAACCGGATGGATTCAAGTCCTTCTTCATCCAACAGCTCGAAAATGCCGCCACCATCCTTATTCAGGAAACTCAGAAAGCCCTTCCTTTCCGTTGGAAAGGAGCGGCCGACCTGCATGAAAAACGAACTCCCATTACCGACCTCGGCCAAGCAGCGGAAAAGATCGTCAACCAATTCATCGCTACCATGCCCTCCATTCGCGCCCTGCTGGTGGAAGATGTGAAAGCCGCCTACAACGGCGATCCTGCCGCGCTCAGCTACGCCGAAGTAAAGCTCGCCTACCCCGGCCTCACCGCCATCACCTCGCACCGCATCGCCCACGAACTCTATAAACTCGATGTTCCACTAATCCCGCGCATGATGAGCGAATCAACCCACTCGCTCACCGGAATCGACATCCATCCCGGCGCCACCATCGGCACGGGCTTCTTCATCGACCACGGCACGGGTGTCGTCATCGGCGAGACAAGCCATATCGGTAACCACGTAAAACTTTACCAAGGGGTCACCCTCGGCGCAAAAAGCTTCCCGCTCGACGAACACGGGCGGCCCATCAAACACATCCAGCGGCATCCCACCGTTGAAGACGATGTTATCATCTATTCCAATAGCACCATCCTCGGAGGCAACACCATTATCGGAAAAGGCACGGTCGTAGCCGGCAACGTCTTTGTATTGAAGAGCACCCCACCCGGAAGCCTCGTCACCCGCGCCGAAGGCGGGGTGGTCGTCCGTACTCGCGAAAACCCAACCGAGGGAGCGGGCATCTAGCACAAACTGGGAGCGGGGTCGGATTTATGAAAACCTTCATCCACCACATTGAAACCCTGCTTCCTGACTATTCCTACCAGCAGGACTACGCCCGCGACCGCATGATCGGCTGGTTGCCCGGCAAACGCAGCCGCCGCCTCATCCACGGCATCTACGACCATTCCGGCATCGACACCCGCCACAGTGTCTTGCCCGACTTTGGCCCCTGCGCTGCGCCAGTACTCTTCTGTGAGGATGCCGATGGACGGATCATCGAACCCACCACCCACGAACGCAACCGCCACTATGCCGAGTGCTCCCGCAAAATGATTGTCGAGGTCGGCCGCCGCACACTCGAGAACACCGAAGGTTTTTCCGCCAGCGACATCACCCACATCATCACCGTCTCCTGCACTGGATTCTACAATCCCGGCCCCGACCTCGATCTCGTCCAAGGCTTGGGACTTCCGGCGAGTACCGAGCGCTACAACCTCGGCTTCATGGGATGCTACGCCGCCTTCCCCGCCCTGCGCATGGCCGACCAGTTCTGCCAAGCTCGCCCCGATTCCGTGGTACTCGTCGTTTGCCTCGAACTCTGCACGCTCCACCTCCAGTTCCGCGAGGAGGCCGACAGCCTACTCGCGAACGCCCTCTTTTCCGATGGTGCCGCCGCCATGCTCGTGAGCTCCCGCTCCCCATCAAAAACCCGCCCTGTCCTCGCCATCGAATCCTTCTCATCCGCCCTCGTTCCGGAGGGCGCAAGCGATATGGCGTGGGAGATCGGCAACCACGGCTTCGACCTACGCCTCTCTACCTACGTTCCTAAAATTATCGAGGCCCATATCGGCTCCATCATCAAGGATATTTTACATACGCCCCCCGCCACCATCGGCACTTGGGCGATCCACCCCGGCGGACGCTCTATCCTCGACAAAATCGAAGATGCCCTCGGGCTCGACCCCGAACAACTCGTCGACTCCCGGGCGGTACTGCGTGACTGCGGAAACATGAGTAGCGTCACGATACTATTTGTTCTCGCGCGAATCCTTGGACGGACAGGGATTCGGAAACCACAGTCCGTTTGCGCCATGGCCTTCGGCCCCGGCCTCACCATCGAAACCGCCCTGCTCGAACTCCAACCTGCCGCCATAGCCACCCCCGACTACGATGCCATTATTATCGGAGCTGGCCCAGTCGGCCTGTTGCTCGCCAATCAGCTCGGCCAGCAAGGCCGCCGTGTACTGCTTGCCGAACGCCGTACCCAGCCAGCGAATGGCTCCATGGCCATCGGCATCACACCGCCGTCGCTACAGATTCTCCAAACCATGGAATTGGATCACCAGTTCATTGCTCAAGGCATCCCGATTACCACGGCACACGTGTATGAAAATGGTCAGGCACTCGGTCAAGTGGATTTCACCCAAATACCCACCGAACACCGCTATATCCTCTCGCTCCCGCAAACTAAAACCCTCGAAATCCTACGTAGCAACCTTGAGCAATATCCCTCGGTTCATCAGATCCACGGTGTGGAACTCGACGAATTCGAGACAAACGAAGATATGGTTCACGCAGTACTTCGAGAGGTAAGATCAGATGCGCGCTCCACCTATTCTGCTCTCTATTTCGTCGGGTGCGACGGACACCATAGCCAAGTCCGCACACAAGCGCACATCCAATTCCCCGGCCACAACTACCCCACTCAATTCTATATGGCCGACTTCACCGATCACACTCCCCTTGGCTCTGCGGCGCATCTCTACTTCGGTTCGCATGGTTCGGTAGAATCGTTCCCGCTCTGTGACGGCTTCCGCCGCTGGATCGTGCAGATGCCACTTGATTCACAATCTGAAAACACACCCATCGCTCGCACCGTCATTCAACAGGTGATGCAACGAACCGGATTTGACCTCTCCCAATCAGCACCCGGCTTTGAAAGCACCTTCCGCCCCTGCCGTCATCTGGCCTCGACCTATAGCCACGGGCGCGTCCTACTCTGCGGCGATGCCGCGCATGTGATGAGTCCGATTGGCGGACAGGGAATGAATATCGGATTCGCCGATGCCACCCATCTTGCCCAAGCCATGAAAGCGGCCTTCGCAAACCCGGATGCCGCCGATCTCCTGTTTTCGGAATACACTCAGATCCGCCGCCAAGCCTTCAACATCGCCGCCAATCGCGCCGCACGCAACATGTGGTTGGGTACCCGAACCGGCCGACCCTATTCAACCCTACGCCGCTGGTTCATCCGTAAGATTCTCTTCGGGGCACTGCTGCGCGAGCGCATTGCCCCCCACTTCGCCATGCTCACTCCTCCCAACCCCAAGCTCATAAAGGCCGTCCCATGCTCCCCAATTTCTCCGACCGCGCAACGATCAACGAGCTGATGGATAATCCAAACTGCGATGAAGTCCGGCTACTTCGGACCATTCACCAGTTCGCTTCCATCAACCGGCTGGTATCCCGCTACCGCACCATCCTCTCCCAGTGGGTGCTCGACGATATGAAGCAACAGCCAAGCAAGGAATACCATCTGGTCGATATGGGCGCGGGCGGCTGCGACATCGATGCATGGCTATTGAAGGCTGCTCGGCGGAAAGGGTTAAAGCTACGCATCACCGCCTGCGACATGGACCCGCGCATCATCGCCTATGCCCAGTCCACATACGGCCATCTATCTGGCCTTGAAATCAAGAAACTCAATCTTCTCGAAGACGAAATTGGCGAACCTATCGACTATATCTTCGCCAACCACTTTCTCCACCACCTGACGAGCGAGCAAATCATCCATCTGCTTCGGCAGTGGCATCCGCTCGTCCGCCGTCGAATGATTTTCAGCGACCTGCTCCGCCATCCATCCGCCTATTTCGGATTTTCCCTGCTCGCCTTCTTCTACCGCAACAGCTTTACCCGATCCGACGGACTCATCTCCATCCGAAAGGGGTTTATTCCCGAAGAGTTGACGGCACTCGCAAACGCCGCAACCGACCGGGATTTTTCCATAGATCGGCTCCTCCCCGGACGACTGGTTCTCTGCCTCGATGGAAACGGTACGGATACCGCCTGATTTACTCAAAAAAACACTAGACTTGCAGGGGGGGTTCTCCTATAAACACTCCTCTTTTGCGTAATCTGTCGATTTCGTGAGTGAATGAATTTAAGAAAAAAGAGGTGCTATTATGCCTAAAATGAAAACGAAAAAGTGTGCAGCCAAACGGTTTAAGAAAACTGGAACCGGCAAGCTGAAGCGGAATCACATGGGCGGAAGCCACATCCTGACCAACAAGAGTCGTAAACAAAAACGGACGCTGCGCAGCTCCGATCTCGTCGACAAGGCGGACATGAAGCGCATCATGCCATACATCTAATTGCTGGAGATTGAATCATGCCAAGAGCAACCAACGGACCGGCCTCGCGCCGCAGAAGAAACAGTCGCCTAAAACTCGCCAAGGGGTTTAACGGATCCCGTAGCAAACTTTTCCGTATGGCGACCGAGTCGGTCGACCGTGCGCAGGCCATGGCCTATGTGCATCGTAAGCACAAAAAACGCGACTTCCGTCGCCTGTGGACGGTACGCATCAATGCCGCCTGCCGCATGGACGGCATCAGCTACAGCCGCTTTATCGACGGGCTGAATAAGTGCGGCATTAAACTCAACCGCAAGATGCTCTCCGAGATCGCCATCCACGATCCGGCGGGCTTCTCCAAAGTGGTTGAAACCGCCAAAGCCAAAGTCTGTTAGTTTTAGCGGATCACGTTTTGCAAAAGACCGGCATCCGCCGGTCTTTTTTTGTGCCCTCCCGCCTTCCAATCTTCCACCCCTTGGAATATCGTTTTCAACGATTGGAAATCCACTGGAGTAAGAAAAATGATTAAAGACGCCATCGCCAAACTCATTAGCAAAGAATCGCTTACCCGCGAGGAGGCCGCTGGGGTGATGACCGATATTATGTCGGGCAAGGCCAGCGAGGCGCAGATTGGTGCGTTCATTGCGGGGCTACGGCTGACGGGCGAAACGCCGGATGTGATTGCCGGATGCGCGGAGGTGATGCGCGCCAACGCCACCCTAGTTAAATGCGATGACTCCAATGCGGTCGACATTGTCGGAACCGGCGGGGACGGCGCGCACACGTTCAATATTTCCACCACCGCCGCCTTCGTCATTGCTGGCGCAGGAGTTACTGTGGCCAAGCACGGCTCGTACGGCGTATCGAGCAAATGCGGCAGTGCCAACGTACTCTCCGAGTTGGGTATGAACCTCCAATACACCCCAAAGCGTATGGAAGAATGTCTGGCGGAAATCGGCATCGCGTTCCTCTTTGCCCCCAGTCTACACCCCGCCATGAAACATGTCGTTGGCCCACGCCGCGAGCTGGGCATCTGGAGCATCTTTAATATTCTTGGCCCGCTTTGTAATCCGGCCGGGGTGAAGAACGGAATCATGGGCGTCTTTTCTCCGGCCCTCGTTCCAATTGTTTCCGCGGCCTGCGCCCAGTTGAAGATGAACCACCAGTTTATCGTGCATGGCCATGATGGCCTCGATGAATTCACCACAACCACGAGCACCATGGTGACTGAAATTCGACGCGGAAATATAAAGAGTTACGAAATTACCCCAGCCGAATTTGGACTGACTCCGGCTCTACCCGCTGACCTCGTCGGGGGCGAACCCGCCGAAAACGCAGCGATCACCCGAGCCATTCTGGGTGGAGAAAAAGGGCCGAAGTGCGACATCGTCCTGCTTAATTCCGCCTTCGCCATCATGGCGGGTGGCAAAGCCGACACCCCAGAAGCGGGACTGAAACGGGCCGCTGAATCCATCAACTCCGGCAAGGCGTTGGCCAAGCTCGAATCCCTCGTAAAGCTGTCGCAGGACTAAACTCGGAAATATTCAGAACCACCGTAGTCTCGACGAAAGGCTCCTACCCTATCGTCGATACCGGTCAGATCTAATCCTACCTGAAAAAATGCCCGTAGAGAAATTCCTTGATTGGGTCGAGGCCGGTGCCTTCCTTTGCGGAAATTTCGTAGACCTCTTCATCGGTCTTTTTCCTGAACTCAGCAATATGCTCAGCCGCTTCGGGCGCATCCATTTTATTGGCGAGTACGAGATAGGGAGTATCAGAAAGTGACTCTTGATGGAGGCGCAGCTCTTCGCGTAGGTGGAGGAAGTCATCGGCTGGATTACGTTGATCGGTACCGGCCACGTCGATGACGAAGAGCAGGAATTTGGAGCGTTCGATATGCCGCAGGAATTGGTGCCCCAGCCCGACGCCGTCGTGCGCACCATCAATCAGGCCCGGGATATCAGCCACGCGCAGGCGGTTGAAGTTTTCATACTCCATGGTTCCGAGGATGGGGTTGATGGTCGTGAAGGGGTATGGCGCAATCTTCGGGTGGGCATGCGTCAGCTGGCTGAGTAGGGTCGATTTACCGGCGTTCGGATAACCGACCAACCCGACGTCGGCCACAAGCTTGAGCTCGAGCCATAGCATCCGCTCCTCAGCTTTTATGCCTTCGGTAAAATCGCGCGGAGCTTGGTTGGTGGAACTTTTGAAATGGATATTGCCGATGCCACCCTTGCCGCCTTTGGCCACAAGTAGTTCCTCACCGTCGGCGAGCAACTCACCGAGCAACTCACCGGTCTCCGCATCCGTGATCACGGTGCCTATGGGAATTTTTACAATACAGTCTGCACCGTTGCGGCCGTGACACTGCGAACCCATGCCGTGCTGAGCGTGTTTCGCACGCTGGTGTGGCTTGTAGTAAAGCGGAAGCAACGAGTCTTCGTTGGCGTCGCACTGCAGAATCACCGAGCCTCCATTACCCCCATCACCACCATCGGGGCCGCCTTTGGGGATGAACTTTTCGCGACGGAACGACACGCAGCCATTGCCTCCATTTCCGGCGCGAATATAGAGTTTTACGCGATCTTTGAATACGACGTGTTTCATGAATGCAGTGTTAAGCGTGCAGGTTTTGGTTTCAAGGGCAAAAGAAAAGGCGGGCTATTGACCCGCCTCATTCAACGTTCGGTTGAAGTGGTTCTACGCCATGGCAACTTCGCGAATGTGTACCTTGCGCTGGCTCTTGTCGAACTCAACAACACCATCCTTGAGTGCAAAAAGCGTGTAGTCGTTTCCACACCCTACATTTGCACCGGGATGAAACTTAGTTCCTACCTGGCGAACCAAGATGCTTCCGGCGGTTACTTTTTCGCCCCCGAAACGTTTGACGCCACGGCGTTGCGCATTACTGTCGCGCCCGTTGGTTGTTGATCCTTGTCCTTTTTTATGAGCCATGGTTGCCTCCCTGAAAAATTATGCTGTGATTGATTCCACTTTGATCTTCGTCAGTTCCTGACGATGACCGATTTTACGACGATATCCTTTGCGACGCTTCTTTTTGAAGGAATAGATTTTTTTGCCGCGTAGGTTTTCAACTACCGAGGCCTTGACCTTGGCACCGTCCACCAAAGGTACACCGATGATCAGTTCGGTTCCATTGGAAACCGCCAGCGCATCAAATTCCACGCCTGCTCCTTCTTCCAGATCCAGCAATTCCACGTCGAAGACATCACCCTGTTGAACACGGTACTGCTTTCCACCGGTTTCTATTACTGCATATGCTTCCATAAATTCCCTCAATACCCCAACGGGGCTTTTCGTTCTAAAAAATCAAGAGGCGGAACCTACGGAATCACCCCGCGACTGTCAATATTAATTAAACCGCAAAAAATTCAAATTGTGACTGGGAAATGAGCCAGCTGGCTGCCGGTCGGAAAATAAACAATCGCTATTGACAGCCAAACCAACGGAAGTCTATAAAGTCCTTCTTTTACGGGGGATTAGCTCAGCTGGGAGAGCGCGTGACTGGCAGTCACGAGGTCGACGGTTCGATCCCGTTATCCTCCACCACCTTTTAGGCTCGATCTTCGGATCGGGTCTTTTTTTAGGTTCAAGACAATTTGAGGGTAATATTTATCAATCCCTACCCCTTTGGGAACCTAGAAGGAAAGGGTTTCCGCTCCACTTAGGATGACGTGATGCGTAGCTCGAAGTCTGGAAAATATTTGTCGATATGATTGGCAAATGCATAGATGAAAACAAGACAACCGGACATCTCTAAAAGCTCTTCTATCATGACGAGCAGGTAATACCCCTCGTCTTTCCCATGCGACTGAATCCATGCGCCTTCGACTATTTCAAGGCCGATGCAACCTCCAAGATAGAGGATGGCGGCCAAAAGCACAAACCGCCGGGTATCTCTGGGGAGTTCTAGAAAGAACCGGAGATATATTGCCGCAAACACAACCACAAACACCATGTAGGGAAGAACCCACGCAAAGTGGAATAGATTGCTGGAACCCAGCATATTACGCGTGGGTTCCGTTAAGCGTTCGTGTATTTGAATGGACTCGTCTAGACCCATGAAAAAAAACACGGCCGCCAGAATCGACCACTGGAATACCTTTTTCCGCGCACTCCCCCGATTTCCCCAGGCAATACCCGCAGTCAATAGTGCGCATAACCAGAGCAGCATCAAGGAGAACAAGGTGGGTATATTTTGCTCGCCATCCATGCTTATCGCCCCTAGCGGATGGCTTCTTTCCATGAAAAAAAAAGGGAAACAGCCGATGAGATGAAGAATGGCCAGCCCAGCCATGAGCGAGCCCAGAAATAAAATTAACTTTTTTGGATGTAGCTTAATCAGCATCAGAGTTCTTTGGGGTAGGAAAGGATGTATTTTTCATGGCATATTGCCAAGCGTAGTTTAGTAGAAAAAAGATGGCCCAAGTTTTCGATAAATCCTCAACCGAAAGGCGGCCGACCATTTGTTCGGGAAGACAGGCATCCACAAAAACCATTAGTCCAAAAAACCCGCCTGCCGGGAGTAGCCAACCGCTGACCTTCCATGGTTGCCGAGCCACATTCCCCACGGCAAATAACAAGACCAACTCCACCAGTCCTAGCCCCAGAATGAAAAAGGCATCCTCAAAACCGACCATCGATGCCAGCTTTTCGTGGATCAACAAACGCTCGTCGGCAGCAAGATAAAGGAAAAACAGGATCTGAGAATACTCAAAAATCCGGATTCGCCGGCCAAGATCCCTCTGCCGGGAACATTGTGCACAGACGGCGAACAGCAATGCGATCCCCGATAACATAACAACCGAAAGCGTGGTATTGATTCCAAAAAATGCTCGATAGGGCAGTGGATGTTCCGCTCCGGAAGTAATGTCCGAAAAAAAACCGCGGACTTGATCCTGCCCCCACTGCACATCGATCCACATCAGCACGGCCGAATACACCGTCAGCAGGAAAAATAAGATTATTCGAGGCCATTTCATTTGGAGCACCTTGATCTGCCGCACCTCAGGGCATGCATAACTACGACTTCTTTCTAAGAAAGGGTTCACTGTTATCTATCCATTGAGAAATACAGATTAAATTATTCATATTTTTTTGCGGATTTTCCAGACGGGACGCCTATAGTAACGCGTTTTTAAGGAATTGCTATGGGAACACCACGATTAGTCAGGGTCAACGAGCTACTTAAACGAGAGATTGCGGAAGACATCCACCGCAATTTTTCAGGGTCGAGCTTGAATACCGCAGCCATCACGGTCACGCGCGTCGAGTGCGCGGCGGATCTGCGCGATGCCAACGTATTTATCTCCATTTTCGGGCTCGAAGACGAACGGGATCGCATGATCGCCTACCTCAACCGCCACCGGCAGGAAGTCATCCGACTGATGATTAAGCGAGTAAAGCTAAAATACACTCCCCGCCTACGCTTTGTCCTCGACGAATCCCTCGAGGACGGCGACCGTATTCTTTCGATGTTGGCCGACATGGAACGCGAAAACCCAACCGCCTTCAAGGACGACGAAGAACCCAATGAGAAACCGTAGACGCCGCGAACCCGATCCCTTCGACGGCCTCCTGCTCGTCGATAAACCGACCGACTGGACCTCGCACGATATCGTCGCCAAGATCCGCAATCACTTCAAGTTCAGCAAGGTCGGTCACGGCGGCACGCTCGACCCACTCGCCACTGGCCTGCTCGTCCTTTTGATCGGAAAAGGCACCAAACTCTCCGACCGGATCATGAGCGGCGACAAAGTCTACGAAGGCACCATTCACCTCGGCATTACTACCCACTCGCAAGACCGCGACGGTGAGATTCTGGAGGAAAAAGACGCTTCGCACATCACGCGCGAACAGGTCGAGACAGCCATCCAGAACTATCTCGGCGATATCGAGCAAATCCCCCCGATGGTTTCCGCCATTAAGAAAGACGGTATTGCCCTCTATAAACTCGCGCGCAAAGGCAAGGAGATTGAACGCGAACCGCGCAAAATCCACGTCTACAGCTTCGAGGTCACCGGCTTCGACAACCCGCTCGTCCAGTTCCGCGTCAAGAGCACCAAGGGAACCTACGTCCGAACACTGGCGCACGACCTCGGCAACGACCTCGGCGTCGGCGCTAGCCTCGATGCCCTGCGCCGCACCGGCTCCGGCTCGCTGAATCTTAAAAAAGCCCATACCATGGAAGAAATTCTCGCCGACGACCGCGACTCCATCGGCAAAAAGATGGTCTTGATCGGCGACATGATGCCATGAAAATTATCCGTGCATTGAAGGAGTTTTCAGACATAACCACCCCCATATTTCTGGCCGCCGGTTGCTTCGACGGATTGCATATCGGCCACCGCGCCGTCATCCAGGTAGCCATCGACCGCGCCCGCGCCTGCGGTGGCGAGGTCTGGGTTTTCACCTTCGATCCCCATCCCGCAAAGGTGCTCAGCCCCGACCATGTGCCTCCCCTCATCTTCACGACCGGCCAGCAACTCCGCCACCTGCAGGAAATGGG
>QIHI01000052.1 GCA_003230915.1 Kiritimatiellales bacterium
AGGAAGGAGTCCGGGATGGAAAAGGCTGTATTTGCCGCAGGATGCTTTTGGGGTGTGGAATCGATCTACCAACAGATTGACGGGGTGATTGATACCACCGTTGGTTATCTCGGCGGACGGACGGAGAATCCGACCTATAAAGAGATTTGCTACAAGGATACGGGTCATGCCGAAGCGGTTGAAATCGTCTATGATCCGGCCAAAGTCTCATACGAAACCCTCCTCGATATTTTCTGGCGCGCCCACGATCCGACGACGCTCAATCGCCAAGGCCCGGATGTTGGTAGCCAGTACCGCTCCGCCGTCTTCTATGCCTCCCCCGAGCAAAAGGCCGCCGCTGAAAAAATGAAGGCCAAGGCGCAGAAAAAATGGAAGAAGCCGATCGTGACGGAGATTTCCCCCGCCGCAATCTTCTACCCCGCCGAAGACTATCACCAAGACTACTTCGTCAAGAAGGGGATCAAGAAGAGTTGCCACTTCCTGCGAGACTAGGGGGCAGAATCTGCGAGATGGAGCTGGAAGAAAAGAAAGCCTATAGCTCCGGTGAGGAGTTCGCGAATTCCATCACGCATGGGGTTGGCTTTTTCATCGGCATCGCCGTGCTCGTTTTGCTCGTCGTTTTTTCCTCCCTTCGGAAGAGTGCGTGGGAGGTGGTCAGCTGTTCCATCTACGGCGTCACGTTCATCCTTCTTTATCTGAGTTCGACGCTCTACCACTCCGCCCGGCGCCCCCGGGTTCGGCAGGTCATGAAGATCGTCGACCACTCCGCAATCTATCTGCTCATTGCCGGAACCTATACGCCCTATGCCCTTGTCCCGTTGCGCGGCGCGGTGGGCTGGACACTCCTCGGAGTCATTTGGGGCTGCGCCTTGCTGGGTATCTTTTTCAAGGCGTTCTTTACAGGCCGCTTCAAGGCGGTTTCGTTAATCAGCTATTTATTCATGGGTTGGATCTGCGTCATTGCGGTCAAGCCGCTCTATCGAGAACTGGGTACATCCAGCTTCGTTTTGTTTGCCGCAGGCGGGCTTTGCTACACCGTCGGAACCATCTTCTATGCTTGGAAATCACTTAAAGGATCGCATGCGGTTTGGCACCTGTTTGTTCTTTCCGGCAGCCTTTGCCACTTTTTCAGCATCCTTTTCGGAATCGCATTGTAATCCGGTGGCGGGAGACGTAAAAATCCGACCTTTCAGTTTATAACCAAAAGGGACGACGACCATGAATGTGAAGATTGAACGCGCGCTGCTGAGTGTATCTGATAAAGCAGGCATCCTTGACTTTGCCCGCAACCTGCATGAAATGGGCGTGGAACTACTCTCTACTGGTGGCACCGCCAAGGCGATCCGCGAAGCAGGCATTCCCGTCAAAGACGTCGCCGAATTCACGGGCTTCCCTGAAATGCTCGATGGTCGCGTCAAGACCCTCACCCCCCAAGTACACGCCGGGATTCTCTTCATGCGCGACAACGAAGAACACGTCAATACCATGAAGGAATTCGAGCTCGGCCAGATCGACCTCGTGTGCGTCAATCTCTATCCCTTCGAAGAAACCATCGCCAAGGAAGGCGTCACCCTGCCCGAAGCCATTGAGCAGATCGACATTGGCGGCCCCACCATGATTCGCTCAGCCGCCAAGAACATGAAATTTGTCACCGTCGTCACCGATCCCGCTGACTATGCGCAGACTCTCACGGAAATGCGCGCACACGACGGAGCCACCACCGAGGAGTTCCGCTTCACGCTCGGCCAAAAGGTCTACGCTCGCGCCGCCGAATACAATGCCCTCATCGCCACCTACCTCGCTGAACAGATTGCCGAGCAAAAGCTCGCCAAGCCGTTCATTAAGTCCTACTCCGATGGCACCGAACTACGCTACGGCGAAAACTCGCACCAGAGTGCGTGGCTCTACACCGACGCTGAATCGCGCGAATCCTCCATTGCCCACACGGAAGTGCTACACGGGAAAGGTATGAGCTATAACAACTATGTCGATGGCGATGGCGCGCTCGAAGCCGTCAAAGATCTTTCTGGCAAGCCCGGCGTTTCCGTGATCAAACACACTAACCCCTGCGGTTACGCCACCGGCGAAACGCTTGCCGAGGCGTTCGAGGCCGCTTGGGCGGGCGACCCTATTTCCGCGTTTGGCTCCGTCATTGCCGTCACACAGAGGGTCGACCTCGCAACAGCACAATGCCTCGATGGACGCTTCATCGAAGCCATTATCGCCCCCGGCTATGCCGACGACGCACTCGAGCACTTGATGAAGAAAAAGAACCTGCGCATCCTCAAGCTCACCAAGCCCATGGGGAAAGCCCTACCGCAACGCATGGTCAAACAGATCAACGGCGGCCTGCTCGTGCAGGATCTCGACACCGAGCTAATTGAAAAATGGGAAGTGCCCACCAAAGCTTCGTTCGAGGACTCCAAAAAAGAACTCGCGCTCTTTGGTATTTCTGCCGCCAAACACACCAAATCGAATGCCATCGTATTGGTGCAAGAATACAAACCCAGCCAGTTCCGCGTCCTCGGCATGGGCGCTGGACAGCCCAACCGTGTTGATGCCCTCAAGAAGCTCTCCGTCTCCAAAGCGGTCGAAAATCTAAAGACCGAAAAGCCTGAAATCACCGAAGAGGAAATTCAGACGGTCATCGGCGAATGCGTATTTGTTTCTGAAGCCTTCTTCCCCTTCCCCGACAGCATTGATGCTGCCCATGAAATGGGCGCCAAATACATCGTCCAGCCCGGCGGTTCTATCCGCGACGGCGAAGTCATCGCCGCCTGCAACAAATCCGGCATCGCCATGGCCTTCACGGGAATGAGGCACTTTAAACATTAGAATGTAGAGACGCACTTCCAGCCGCGTTATGTGAAGGTAGGATGAATCGGACTGATTCATCCTATTTTTTTATAGGTTGCATCTGTGTCGAATAGGCGTATACATGCCCGTTCGTTTTTACAAAGCCGGAGACATTCGGTTTAGAAATTCGGGGTCAAACTCTTGCGATGGGCGCGGGATTAGTGCCCTGACATAAATTAAAAGAGAGACCCGTTATGAAATTCGGCGAAATGGGGCTAAGCCCCGAAACCTTAAAATCCATACAAGCCCTTGGCTTTGAAACCGCAACCCCGATTCAGGAAAAGGCGATTCCTGTTCTGCTTAAAGGCGAACGCGACTTTGTGGGTCTGGCCTCCACCGGAACCGGCAAGACGGCCGCCTTCGGTCTGCCGCTGCTCGAGCGCATCGATCCCAAGGTTTCCTTCCCGCAAGGGATTATTCTCTGCCCGACCCGCGAACTCTGCCTGCAAATTGCGAGCGACCTGAATAACTTTTCAAAGCACCGGAGCAGTCTGAAAGTAGTGGCGGTTTATGGGGGTTCGCCGATCGTGAGCCAGATCCGCGATCTGAAACGTGGAGCGCAAATTATTGTCGCCACACCGGGGCGTCTGCTCGACCTCATCGAACGCCGCGCGGCCAAACTTGAACAGATTTCGATGGTGGTACTCGACGAAGCCGACGAAATGCTCAACATGGGTTTTAAGGAAGAACTCGATAAAATTCTCGCGAAAATGCCGAAGGAACGCGTGACGTGGCTCTTCTCCGCCACCATGGACAAGGGGGTCGCCCGCATTGCACAAAACTACCAAACCGACCCGGTCGAGGTCTCCGTTGGCGGGCGCAACGAATCGGCGGCGAACATTGAGCACCTTTGCTTTATGGTGCATGAGAAGGATCGCTATCAGGCGCTTAAACGGATCCTTGATTTTCTGCCCGAAATCTATGGTCTGGTCTTTTGCCGCACCCGCGCCGAAACCCAGCAGGTGGCGGAAAAATTAATGCAGGATGGATATTCGGCCGAGGCACTGCATGGTGATCTTTCACAGGTACAGCGGGATGGCGTGATGCGTAAGTTCCGTCAAAAGACCATCACGATTTTGGTGGCTACCGATGTTGCCGCGCGGGGGATCGACGTGAACGACATCACGCACGTGATTCACTACAAACTGTCGGACGAAATTGCGGCCTACACGCACCGGAGCGGCCGCACCGCCCGGGCCGGGAAATCTGGGGTCTCCATTGCGCTGATCAACATGCACGAGCGTCGCCGCATTAGCGACCTCGAGCGCCGAAATAACATTAAAATCAGCCTCGAAAAGATTCCCGACGGCAAGGCCATCTGCGAAAATCAGCTGGTCGCCCTGCTGAACAAGGTGATCGAATCCCCGATCAACGAGGACGAGATCAAGGACTATCTCCCGCCCGCCTACGAAGCACTTTGCCATCTCGACAAAAAGGAGATCATCAAGCGGTTTGTCTCGGTCGAGTTCAACCACTTCCTTGAATACTACCGCCATGCGGGCGACATCAATGTGCAGCCTCGCTCCAACGACTCTCGACCACGAAACCAAGGGCAGCGTTCGGATAACCGACGGCGTGATGGGGGAAGTGAGGATGGGTTTAAACGTTTTTCCATCAACATGGGACGCGCCAATAAAATTAACGCCGGAGCCATCGTACGCATCATCTGCGAAAACTGTAAAATTCCATCGAACCAAGTCGGCGAAATTTCCCTCGGTCACGATCAATCCTTCTTCGATGTAAAAAAAGAATCCGCCACTGCGGTGCGCGAAGGCATGAACAACGTTAAACTCGACGGTCGGAAGGTCAGCATCCGCTCTGCCACTGGACAAAGTGAGCCACAGAGTGGCCCTCGCCAACGGTCTGGTCGGCAAGGCCGCCCCGGCGGCGCTCGACGGCATTAATCGTAGGGGAGGAGCGCCGGGCGATGAAGCTTGGTTACTTCTGCCCTACCAGCCGCGTATCCTCATACACCGCTTTCCAAGCGAACCAGAAGGCGCGATGAGCAGGAAGCCTCATTAATTCCTTCCCATTAGGTCCTGTGAGTTTGTCTTCTCGTAAGTTCCATTCCCCACGTGCTTCGTCCAACACGGTTGAAATGCCATCCCAACTGTTGAACATGACGCCATCGGTTTCATAGATCCGATTGGCTCCGCTGGCATCGGTTAGGACAACAAAGGATTGTGGACCAACGCTGTCGTGATAGACGGGGTGAGCGGCTAAAAAATCTGCTGTGATGGCCAGGGTTTCGTCACTCTGATCGGGGAAAATCAAGGCAAGCACTTCCGTTTTGTTCGGGAGGCGGCGATCCAATTTTGGAACATTGAACATCAGTTTGTCTGTTCCGAAATACTCTTTATAGGCTCGGCCTTCGCTGTAATCGCGCTGATGGCCGGTATCGAGGGAGAGCACGGTGCTGTCTGGGTGACGCCGTTTCCATTCGCCCCAGGTGCTTGTGACGACACTAAGTCGTTCCAGTTCAATGTCTTTATCGGCCAGAGGGCCGATCACGGGCTTTCCTTGTAGGGTATTCCATAACGATTGAGTCTTTTTGTCGTACATCACCTTGTTGCTTCGATACAGGAAACCACTGGTCCCTAAACGGTATTCTGTACCGTCATGGATGGTCTTGTAGAGGATCATGCTACCACAGAGGGTGCAGTAGACCCCATTCACGGCTTCGTCGCCCACCACGTCCTCAAACATCTCGTGCCAGGCCAGGATACGTTTGGGGTAAGCGCGATGGTCTCCATTCACGGAAATTCCAAAAATCACATCATTGTCTCCCAGATAGGTCGCCTCATCGACCGAAATCATCTTGGGTTTTCTTAATGGAGGGATCCCATCCTGGCGAACACCGCCCCATCGGACTTCGTCGAGCCGAATGTGCGCCGTTCGGTCCGAGGAAAAATAGATTTCGAATGCAGGATCAATCAGACGATACAGTCTGGATTTGAACTCCGCATAGTCAGGGTGAGGGTTATACGGTTGACTCCAGAGCCACTCAAAAATCTTATTGCGGTCATTGAAATCCTGCCCAGCCTCTGCCGCTATCAAATCATTCAACCGTTTTGAGATCTGGGATGAAGCACTCAGGCTCAGACTCTCCAGAGCCATAGGGATATAACTGGACTGCCAAGATTCCTCGATGCGGTCCAGAGCCGCTTCGGCGGTGGCTTCCGTGCCTATGAGCAAATCGATGAACTGTTCAACGACAGAATCGGATGGCAAAACGAGAATCTCGGCCTCATTCTGAGCGCAAGCAGATAAAGAACTAATCGTGAGCAGGGTCGCAATCTTTTTTAAGATCCGGCGTTTCAATGGAATGGAGGTATTGAACATAATAAAATTCCTGTTTTGATGTGATATATGCTGCAACTAATGTTTTCAATAATGATTAGAGACAGTGCGATACTCAAAAATGATCAATTTAATACGTTCATATTTTCAATGCCCGCCCAGAATAGTAAAAAGAAAAATAGCTCTTCTCGGATGTGCGTTTTTTAGCGACTTTTTCTTGTTGATAGATTCGGCAGGTCGTAGATCTTCAAGTGCAGGTATTTTTCATCATGATAGTCGTAGGCTTATCGGGTGAGCCCGTGACCTGATTCCTTTAAAGCTGGATCGTTTTTAAAGAGAGTTTTCCTTGGAAAATACCAGAAAGAGAACTCGACATGAAAAAACGCTACACCGAAGAACAGACCATCCGGATCCTCAAGCAGGCGGATACCGGAATTCTGATTCCCGACCTAACGGCAGTACGGAGTGAGATAGAATTTATCCCCTCAAAAGAACTGATTCCAACCGTTGAACATCCGCAATGGGAAACGTATATTTCTGGCCAAAAGGAAACCCCATGAGTGGAATGAAGAGTGCATACGAACTGGCAATGGAACGCATGGGCGGAGAGGCTCAGAAGTTATCCGTTTCACAAAAAACTGCCCTCGCCGAGATCCACTCAAAAATGAAGGCTAAAATCGCGGAGAAAGAAATCATGTTCACTCAACAGATGGCTTCCGAGGTCGATCCGGCCAAGGCCTCGTTTATACAACAGACCAAACAGGAGCAGATAGCCACAATCCGAGCTGCCGCCGAAGAGGAAAAGGAACACATAAGGAGTCGTTCATAGTGCGTAACCCACCCCCTTATCACGCCTCAAGGCTCACGCTTCACGTATCCCCATGAAAATACTCTCCTACGACTTTCTCGTGATCGGCAGCGGATCGGCTGGGCTTACGGCAGCTTTGGAGCTGAGCCAGCATGGCCGTGTATTGGTCACCTGCAAGAAAGCAGCCGACCAATGCAATAGTGCCTTCGCTCAGGGTGGCATCGCCTGCGTGGTTGATCCCTCCGATACCCTCGAAGCACATATGGCCGACACCCTCTCCAGTGGTTGCGGATTGAGCGACCCCGACGTGGTTAGCCAGATCATCAAGGATGGGTTTGAGCGCATTACTAAGCTCGAACAGATCGGTATTGAATTCGAGCGGAACAAAGATAAAAAAAACGCATACGACCTCGGGCAAGAAGGAGGCCACTCGCACCGCCGAGTACTCCACGCCGGCGATATTACCGGAAAAGCCATGATGCAGGGGCTGGTGACCGCCGCCCGCGAAAACGATCAGATTGAGATTCGCGAAAACCTGCTGGCCATCGATCTCGTCACCACCAACTGGATCGGACACCCCGGCCCCAACCGATGCGTCGGTGCCTATTTCCTCGATAAGACCGCCAACCAAATCATTGCGGTTCGTTCCACCTGCACCGTACTCGCCACCGGCGGACTCGGCAAAGTCTATCCCTACACCTCCAACCCCGACGTGGCCACCGGCGATGGCGTGGCGATGGCGTGGCGTGCCGGCCTGCCCATTCGCAACATGGAATTCGTCCAGTTCCACCCCACCTGCCTCTACCATCCGCAGGCCAAATCGTTTCTCATCTCGGAAGCGGTGCGCGGCGAAGGAGCCAAGTTACTTGACCTGCGCGGCAACCCCTTCATGGCAGATTTTGACCCGCGAGGATCACTCGCCACGCGCGACATCACCGCACGCGCCATCGACCACGTCATGAAGAAATATGGCGACCCTTACGTCCACCTCGACATCACCCACCAGTCCGAAGCCTTCCTGCGCAAACGTTTTCCCACCCTCTACGCCGCCTGCCTGCGCTTCGGAATCGACATGGCCACTGATCGTATCCCGGTGGTTCCCGCCGCACACTATTCCTGCGGCGGCGTCGTTGCCACGGTCGGCGGCACAACCCCCCTGCCCGGCTTTTACGCCTGCGGCGAAGTTGCCAGTACCGGCCTGCACGGCGCCAACCGCCTTGCCAGCAATTCCCTGCTCGAGGCTCTCGTCTGCGGCCACGCCGCCGCCGTCGAGATTTCAACGATTTGGAAAACCCTCCAAGGCGAGGTTACGATTCCGCCGTGGAAATTTGGCGAAGCGGTTTTAAGCGATGAGGCCGTGGTGGTCGAACACGACTGGAACGAGGTACGCACCGTCATGTGGGACTATGTCGGGATCGTCCGCAGCGAACGGCGCCTCGCACGCGCGCGGAGTCGCATCCGCATCCTGCGCGAGGAGATTAAGCACTACTACGATTCCTACCTCGTCACCGCCGACCTGCTCGAACTACGCAACATTGCCGATGTTGCCGAGCTCATCATCCGCTCTGCCGAACAGCGCAAGGAGAGTCGTGGTCTCCACTACATGACCGACTATCCTGAAACCGCCACCTTAGCCACCGACACCCTCATCCAAGACAAACCCGGCGGGCCGCTGACCTGATTCCTTAAGGCTGGACTGTTTTTTTAAGAGCGTTTTTCGTGGTAAAATACCCGAGAGATGCACTTCGGTCTCGTCTCTTGCCCTTCGTCAAATAATGACTATGTTCGCACCGCCTCGTTGAGGTGGCCACAGCGCGGGCAGCGGTCCATCGGGCGGCTACGGGCGAAGGCGTAGACGTGGTCACATTCGGCGCATTCGTAGATGTTCTCCCTTTCGCGGCCGGAGCGGTGCCGAGAGCGGATGCTGTAGATCAGTGCCAGCGCGGCTGTGATAAATAGCGGTACACTGACGAACAGCACCAGAATGGTGCCGAGCTGCATCGGGATCATGGGGTTTCTCCCTCGGCGGGCGCGGCGGCGGAATAGATTTCGATACGGCCATCCACGGAATCTGAACCAGACCGGAAGCGCAACCCGCGAAGCAACTGGAGTACCGATTGGTTCAACGCGGCCTCTTCCAACGGTTGCTCAAGAAAAATATACTGAACAATCCCCTCCGCCGAAACGTGAACATCGGCCTGGATTTCCCAAGCCGCACCCCCCGGTTGGCTTAGCTCTGGCGGAAGTACAATACCCCCTTCCAATCGCTCTTTTAGGGCGGGCACCACGTGAACGCGGCGAATGGGTGGGCGGGCACTTTCGGGTTGAAATGCATGGGGCGGCACCGAGAGATTCCTAGATTCCCCAGCGGTGAGCATAAGGTTTTCTGAGATAAGCTGTGCCTCAGCAAATCGGACAGAGAGGTTGATCGAAAGAAAAGTTTCCGATTCTCCCGGTTGAGCAAAAGTAAGTCGTGTGCTGAGCTTATCCCTCAATAGATCGCGGCTGAAACCCAGCGGCGAGGGAAGGGAAAATAAAACCGGAGACCAAACCATTCGGACCTCATCGGCGGAGCCTGGAGGCATGTCGGTCGGTACGTTGCGGTAATACGTTTTCGGGGGCACCCGCACTTCCATTGTGTGTTTTCCGTCCGCTGGGCGGACGGCCACGAACAATAAAAGATGCATCAGTACCGCCAAGCCTGCTGCCATCCTGAAGGCTCTCTGCTTCCAAGCCTTCGTCATGGAGCCTCCTCCTCGGTTGCGAAAATTTTTGTGGCGATTAAAACCTCGGAAATCCCCGCATCGAGCGCACTATCGTGGGGGACGCGTTCGTCGGCCTCGATGATTAGAGGTGAGCCAGGATTTTCAGTTGATGCGGCCCGAAGCGCACCGTCCAAACGCGATCTGTCCAGTCGCTCATCGTTAAAATAGAACCAGCCGCCACGCGTGATCGAAAGCACCATCGCACCAAACCGCGCACCGCCGGTAAAGGCTGCAGAAGGTAGCTTGATATTGATGCCCGGCTGCATCACAAACGGCGAGATAGCCAGAAAAAATGCGAGTACGAGCAGAGCCGCGTCGGAAAAAACCACGCTGACACTAAAGATGCCGCCCGGCTTCCGGGTGGGCGTGAAGCGACGCAGCTTCTGGCTTTGACGATGGGGGTTAAAGGGTTTCATTAGACGGATCACCGGGGTTGCGGTCGTAGACGAGAAAGCGGTAGATCTCTTCGGCCGCGTATTCCATGTTGAGCGTGATGGCTTCCACGCGGCTGAGCAGGAAGTTGTAGGCCGCGAACGCGGGAATTGAAACACAGATTCCGATGGCGGAAGTGATGAGTGCCTGCCAGATACCGGCGGAGAGGTCGCCGATCTCGGCCAGCGGTGCGTTTTGCTCCATAACCATGAAGATACGGATCAGCCCCAGAATCGTTCCCATCAAACCAAGCAGCGGCGTGACCTGCGCAATCGTCAGTAGCCCACCCATATGTTTTTCCAGTCGAGGAATCTCGCCCAACCCCACCTTGGTGATGGTTTGTTTGAGTTCTTCCGGCGGTTCGTCAGAATGCAGTAGCGCGGTACGCACCATGTGCGCAACTGGCCCGGGTGTCTGGTCGCAGATGGAAACCGCCTCGGCCGTATTGCCGCGATTAACGATGGTATAGATGCCGTTCAAAAAGTCGTCGGGCTTGATCTGCGCACGGTGCAGGTGGAACACCCGTTCGAGGAAGAGGACGGCTGCTGCAATGCTGCACATCATTATTGGCCACATAATCCAGCCGCCTTTAACCATTAACTCCCACATAAGTACCTCCCGAAAAATTTTGATTGTTGATTTTTAACTGCCGATTTTCGGGTTTGTGACACCGACCTGAAGAAAGAGACCCATGCCGACTGAGTTCCGCCAATCAAAAATCCGCTACGAAGTCGCATCACTCCCTCTCCTCAGCCTGCTCGAAAAGTAGCCAGTTTGCTTGTTTAATTTTTTCGATCCGCTTGGCCGCCTCGCTTTGGGCCGGGGTATCGGCCTCGAGCACACGGTCATAAATCTGAACGGCCTCAAGCCATGCTTTTTCTTTTTCCTTCAGTGCCGCCGCACCGAAAGCCGAACGTGTAAACCACACCACGCTCGAGGGCGAGCGTTCGACATTTTCGTTGATGAAGGTGTAGACCACGCTCATGTAGCGGTTGAAGGCGCGGTCGGGTGCGTTGGTCTTTTCGAGGCAGCGGCCCACTTTGTATTCAGCCTGTAGCTTGAGCGCCAGCGGCGCGGAGCTACGGTCAAGAATAGACTGATAGGAAGCCATTGCTTCGGCGTAGCGGGCGGGTTTCTCGGTGGCGAGCGAAAACTGGCAGTCGCCTTTGCGTCCCCACGCCGAGCTGACCAAATGGCTTTCGGGATAGTTCTTAATAATCTCCTCAAAAGCCAGAATACCCCGGGCAAATTCACCGAGTTCGCTGAGCGCATCGCCTTGAGCAAAGCGAGTCTGTGGCAACACATCGCTATCAGGATAGGTTTTGGCAACGGCGCTGTAGCGTTCGATCGCCACCACATAGTTGGCTTGCGCGGCGGCGGCTCGCCCCGCCCGGTAGAGCGCATGCGGTGCGAGGTCGTTCCCTTTGAAGTGCTCGGCAATGCGCATGAAAAGTGGTTCGGCCTTTTTATAGGCGCTCTGATTATAGTACTGCTCCGCCAGCCAGAAGATGACCTCCGGAGTCCACTCCGAATCAGGATATTGATCGACAAAATCTAGGCAAGTTTGCACGGCGGCCTCTGTCTGCCCTTGGCTCCAAAGACAAAAGCCCCGCATGTATGTCGCTTGTGGGGCGTACTTGCTGTCCGGATAATTGGAGATCACCGCTTCAAAAGCGACTTGTGCGTCGGCATAGCGCTTTAGATAGTGATGAAGAATCAGCCCGCGTTGATGGAGGCTGGTCGCCGCCGCCGTGCTATTCGGGTAGGCCTCTCCAACTTGCGTATATTTATCCAGTGCCGCCGCCCACTGCCCTCCGGCGCGCATGACATCGGCCGAACTCAGCGCGGCCTTTTCGGCGAAAGGGCTGGCGGTATGGCGAGTTTCCACCGTCTGGAAGGTGGCCAGTGCTTCGGTACGCCGATTAATTTTTGCGAGGGAGAGTCCGAGCTGGTGGAGCGCATTGGCCAAATTTTCGTCGTTTGGGAAATCAGAAATAAAGGCCCGGTAGCGTTGCTCAGCATCAGAAAAGTTTTCAGCGCGGTAGTAGGCATCGCCCGCCTTAAAAAGTGCATCCGCCCTTTCTGGGCTACCTTCCCGGCTAGCTTTATCGAATGCGATGGCGGCTTCGGTGTAGCGTCCAAGCTCCCACAAAGCCAACCCCTTTCCAAAATAGGCTCGAGCCAGCCCAGCGGCATCGTCCGCCACATCGAGATAAACCTGATAGGCTTCATCAGCCTCCAGAAACCGCTGGGCCTGCAGGAGCGCATTGGCCTTTTCAAGTTGGAGTTCGGCGGCCACGGTCGCTTCGGCACGGCATTGTTCGAGCAACCGGAGGGCATTCGTGGTGTCGCCCTCGCGCAACAACAGTCGCACAAGCGTGAGTCGGAGCGGCACACGCTGGCGGGCATCAGGCGAAAGTACAATCGCGGCATGCAACGCTTCCGTTGCTGCAACGTGTCCGCCCGCCTTTTCTTCCAGCGCAGCGAGGTCAACATAGGCATCGATACGATACGCAAGCCGGGCATCGACATTGGCGGCCAGTCCGGTGAGCAGTGCGCGCGCAGGGGCGAAGTTTTCTTCCGCACCCTGAGTATAGAGTACGTGCGCGAGCTTGAGCTGAGCGCGTTGCGCCGCATTTGAATCCTGCTCTTTGCTCAGAGTCTCGTAGACCGAAATCGCTTCAGGTAGTTTTTTCTGATGAAGGAGAGCCACGGCAAGATCAAACTGATTTTCGATACGTTTCGAGTGCTCGGGAAATACTTCGGTAAATTTCCGGAAAGTGGCCTCGGCAGCATCCGGCCAATTCTCGAGTAGCTCGATATGTCCCCTCAGACGGAGAGCCGACGGAGCATATGGGCTACTCGCCAAACCTTCTCCAGCCTCGTCGAGAATCTTTAAGGATTCTCTATAGTGCTTCAGTTCGAAGTGAGCACGGGCGCGCCAGTAGTTGAAGCCCGGCTGGCCGGTGTATAGCGAAAGCAAATTGATTGTTTCGGTATATCGCTTTTGCCCCCATAGCGCCTGCGCTAATAGCAAGGCGGCTTCGTTCTCGGTTGCTTCGTCCGGCTCGGAACGTAATACGCCGCGCGCCTGCTCCTCGGTCAGCGCAAAGAACCCATCATCAAGCGAGGCCTGAATATTGGACAGACGCGTGGCCGGTGCTACGGAAGAGGCCGCTTGCGCTAGAGTAGAAGCCCTCGCAAACAGGAGTGCAAAAACAATTAAAATGGATAAGGGATAGCGTCGCATTCAAATGTCCAGTAGATCGGGAACATTATTTCCAACGGCAGGGAAAAATAAAGCCTAATTTTCCAGTCTGTGGAACCGAGCTAGACTGTACATTAAAAGGCTCTCTTTGGAAAAGTCGTGCCCCATACCAGACACGGAGCGAGGTTCGCGCACCGCGACGGCAGCAAAACGGCAATGAACTTTTCTTCCATTCACCACAAACGAGGACAGGCACCCATCAACTGGGAAGTCGAACGCGGACTCGTTGAACACCTCAATAGCGACCTGACGATCATCATTACATGCAACAATGATCGGGCGCAGGAGGCCCGCGCGAAAGAACTAACGGCGAAGCTTAAAGCCAATAACGTCCCTGTGGAATTCATTCGCGACCATATCGTCATAAGGGGATGGTCGGATGAAGGAAAAGGGTATGGAAGACACGGTCTGAAGTCATCTCTTCACTGATTGAACAAAAAACGAACTTGGGTCGTCCGGCTCGAAGACTGAATTAACCCCAAACACGGGTTTACACTCGAATACAAAATCCGCTATTAATCGGATTCTTAATTTGAGCCCCAACCAAGGAGAAAATTATGTTTCTGGAAATTTACGCCATCCCATTGAGTGATTATAGCAAAGAAACGAATGCTTCCATGCGCTCGGTAAATAAACGGCTGATCGAAATGACCGGCGTCCGGATCAGAAGCTCGACCAAATTCCAAGACCGTGCCGAAGTGGTTCTGCCCACCGGCGATATCTTGCTTGCGGTCGGCAGCTATGACGATTTGATCCAGCGACTGGAAACCGCACAAACCGTGATCGCACACGCCTAGCCAAAGCCGTCATCCCCAATGTATAATCCCCTGCTGGCTCCGCCGATCGGGGTATTTTATATTTGAACAAATTCTACCCGATTGACTCCAAGTTTATCTCGTGATCGCCCCATAGCGGTGATAATGATTAGCCTGTTTTTTGAAAGAGAGAAATTCCCATGGAAGATAACAAACCATCCAAAGATTCCAAGCCCGACAAACCCGCAAAAAAGGGGGCACCACCCATGCCGATGCGCGGCCTGGCGATCTCCATCCTCATGATGCTAATTTTCCTTACGGTGATGCATCTTTTCAGCAACTCGTCCAAAAAAACCAGCGAGCTCGAATACACCGACTTTTTGACAAAAATAAAGGATGGCCGCATTGCCAAGGTGGATATCGCCAACGACGGCGCGGGCAACCACTATGTCACCGGCGAGCAGAAGGACTTGAGCGCAGACGGTTCCCCTCAGTTCCGCACCGAGATTATCCTGACTGAAAAGCTGATGGAAATGCTCGAGGAAAATGGTGTACAGGTGAAGATCAAGCGCCCGAAAACCATGATGTTGACGGTGCTTGCCAATATTCTTCCCATCATTCTGATCTTCGGCATCATCTACTTCATCTTCATCCGCCAGATGAAAAATGCTGGCCGGGGTGCCATGAGCTTTGGGAAAAGCCGCGCCAAGCTGCTGACGCAGGATAAAAATAAAATCACCTTCAAGGAAGTGGCGGGGGTTGATGAAGCCAAGGAAGAACTCCTAGAGATCGTCGAATTCCTGAGGGATCCGAAACAGTTCCAGAAGCTTGGCGGAAAAATGCCCAAGGGCGTACTGCTCTCTGGGGCGCCGGGAACGGGCAAGACCCTGCTCGCCAAGGCCGTTGCTGGAGAAGCTAATGTTCCGTTCTTCACGATCAGCGGATCGGACTTTGTTGAAATGTTTGTCGGGATCGGAGCATCGCGCGTACGTGATATGTTTGAGCAGGGTAAAAAGAATGCCCCATGCATCATCTTTATCGATGAGATCGATGCGGTTGGTCGCAGCCGGTTCAGCGGGATCGGGGGCGGACACGATGAACGTGAACAAACGCTCAATGCCCTTTTGGTCGAGATGGACGGCTTCGATTCACAGGAAGGCATTATTATCGTTGCAGCGACCAACCGCCCCGATGTCCTCGATTCCGCCCTGCTACGCCCCGGCCGTTTCGACCGCCAGGTGATGGTTGAGCTTCCAACGCTGGAAGGCCGTGAGCAAATTTTGAAAATCCATTCCCGCAACATCCGACTCTCGGATCAGATCGACATGAAAAAGTCGGCGCGTGGAACGCCTGGATTTTCGGGTGCCGATCTAGCCAACCTCGTTAACGAGGCTGCCCTGCTGGCCGCACGGCGCGGCGCAGACTTTGTGGAACAGATGGATATGGAAGAGGCCCGCGATAAGGTGATGTGGGGCCGCGAACGCCGGAGCCACGTGCTCGATTCCGAAGAGAAGAAACTAACGGCCTACCATGAAGCCGGACATGCCTTGGCGATGTACTACACGCCAGAGTGTGAGCCCATCCACAAGGTCACTATTATCCCGCGCGGCCGCGCGCTGGGTGCCACCATGTCGCTGCCGGAAAAGGATCGCTATACACAGTCGCAAAAACGGCTGGAGGCCGATCTCGTCTCACTGATGGGTGGACGGGCCGCAGAGGAGTTGATCTTCCACGATATCACCACGGGGGCGCACAACGATATCGAACGCGCCACCATAATTGCACGAGCAATGGTCTGTGAATATGGCATGAGCAAACTTTTGGGGCCGCAAAACCTAGGCAGTCATAACCAACCGATATTCCTTGGGCAAGGAATCAGCGGATCGCAAGAACACAGCGAGCAAACTGCACAGAAGATTGATCAGGAAGTGTCCCGAATCCTAGCCGAGGCCTATACGGTCTGCATGAAAATCCTGACCGATCACAAGGAATCTCTGATTACCCTCTCCGAACTGCTGATTGAACGTGAAGTTCTCAACTTCGAGGATGTGGATTCCATCCTGAAAACAGGAGGCCTTCCTGCTGTCAAGAAAGTCGAACCACAGATCGACGAAACTGAAGCGGATGGGCAGAACGGCACAGACCATCCTGCTTAAAGGATTTACAATCTCGTTGTTTGGAATTATTATGTTCCACATGAAAACTGTAAAATACGGCGCATGGGTTATGGGGTTAGTTTTTCTCGCAGGTTGTGCAACCACCTTCCGCCCATGGAAGCTCAGCGAAGTCGAAGAGGGTATGGATCGGGCGCAAGTGGTTGATCTGCTAGGAGAACCGGACTCTGCTGAAATGAAGAACGGCGCGGAGATTCTGTATTATTCCTACAGCGAAGACTACAACCCGCCTTTGACGGCCGATACGAGGCGCTACACCGACCGCCCCAGCCAGCAGCTTCAAGACCACCAGATCAGGAAAAGCTTCCAAGAGTATAACTATTCCGTGAAGTTGGTAGAGGAAAAGGTTCAGGATTATAAGGAACTGACGGACTAGAACGAGGATCGATCCTCGTCTAGCGGCGAACTTTTGGCATCATTTCCTGAATAAATGCATCATCGGCTGTTGGGTCGTACCGCACCGGATTTCTCTCCTTCCACTGCTGGAAGGTATTCTGCTTTTGATATACTGGTTGCGTCTCTTCATGCGTCTTCCATTGTTGCTGCCGCTGTTCGCGCTGCGTTTGGAAGGAACTCTTGTATGGCGTATAGACACCCGAGCTTGTTTGCCGACCTGTCCTAAACTCCGAACGCCTCGAGTTCAGCTGCACTTCACTCGGAAAGGGATTTTCAAGCTGAGTTTGATTCAGAGGTGAATTGAAGGTTTTCTCGCGTGAAAGATCCAACGTGTTCATCGAAGCAGGGCGCTGGATCTCTTGCTGCCGACCAAACGGGCTACGACTGCCCCAGACAGAACCCTCTTGCTGGGAGGTTGACCACATGCTTTCCGAAGAAGGAGTACGAGGATCCTTTGGGTTGAAGAAGCCCTGCTGTGCAGTGCCGTAGCCCCAGGTCTGCGAGCCGCCGCCTCGGTCATAACGGCTCTCACGGGGAGTTTCTGTTTCGAACGAGGTATTTTGAGAATCCCAGCCCGTCCGGTCGGTCTGAGCATTCAAAACATCCGAAGAATTTTTACGGGCAAACGGGTCTGCGTATGGATCGTCCTGCTCGGAAGTCTCTGAAAGAAGCCAGTTGCTGTTTTCTACGCGAGGAGCAGGTCTGCGCATAACCGGTGGGGGTATGGCCGCTCCCCCCCCTTGCCGCTGGAAATCCACCTGCGGCTGCTTAAATTTTTCGGAGGCAAGAATCTCTTTACCCTCGGCTTCTTCATCAGGAAGGGACATTTCGCTATAGGTTATCTCGGCGCGTTCTCGGAGGTATTTACGCATAATGCGCTGCTTTCGCTCCTCCATGGTTTCCTCCCGAGCCCCAGCAAGGACAGGAGTAAGGAGGGCGATAAGCAATAGAATCTGGGCACTCGGTTTCATAGTCATTAAGCTACTTCCTATGAATCAGACCCGTCAACGCCGCAATTCGTTTAAAGTCTCCGGGAGGTATCCGCAACTGAACCGTTACCGCGCAGAGGTATCGATGGCGTAGAGGTAGCGCTTAATCTTCTGGGTGGTAGTTTTTTCGAACTCATCGAAACGAACCTCAATCTTGCGCGGTCGTTTATAATTTGAAAGCTCTCCAAGCAACTTCTGAATATCGTTGCGGACCATTTCCTCAATTTCCCCATCGCTCAAACGAGTGTCCTTGTGGTCCTCCATGGATTCGAAAACCGCCTGGTCTGGAACAACAATCAAGCCGACGCGCTCGCCGGTTTCTTCGGTCGATTCCCGATATCCCAGCGCAAGGCATTCGAGAGCGTAGTCGCTTTTCAGCACCTGTCGCTCGATCTCCTCGGGATAGATGTTCTTACCTTCGCGGTTGACGATCAGGCTCTTCTTCCGACCGCTGATAACGAGATAGCCCTTTTCATCGAGATAGCCGAGATCGCCGGTATGGTACCTCCCATCGATTAATACTTTTTCGGTTTCCTCGGGATTATTGTAGTATCCTTGCATCACGTTTTCACCATACGCAGTAATTTCCCCGACCCCTTCGGCATTCGGCTCGAAGATTTTGATCTCAACTCCTTCGAGCGGGAGGCCAACGGTTCCGACCCGAGGCGCGTCCAGTGGATTAAGTGTCAGCACTGGTGCGGTTTCTGTGATGCCGTAGCCTTCGATAATATTAAAGCCCAACTTGCTCCATGCATTCAGTGTTGCAGGGTGGATCGGTGCCGCCCCCGACACGATTACCCGCAATGCTCCACCCAGCCCAGCGTGGACTTTTCGGCCAATCACCTTGGCCAAGCCACAACGGTACATCAGGCTGGACAGTCGGTTGGAATGAATTCCATTCATGATGCGCCCCAGCATTTTTTCAAGCATGAGGGGTACGGCAAGTAATGCCGTCGGCGAGCATTCGACCATGCTGTCTTTAATGGCTTTCAAGTTTTCAACAAAACTTACTTGGCACTGTGCATAAATCGGAAGGAGCAGCATCGACGTAAAGGCAAATGAATGATGCAGCGGAAGAATCAACATGAAATTGTCCGACTTTCCGATGTCGAGTTTCGAGGAAATGGCCTCTACGTTCGCCATGAAATTTCGATGTGTGAGCATTGCTCCTTTGGGGCGCCCGGTGGTTCCGGACGTATAAAGAAACGAGGCCGCCGCATCGACCGCAGGGTTCAGCTGATCGAATGCCCGCGTATCCGCCAAAGCAGCGGCAGAGACCTTTTCCCGCAACTGCTCATAGTCCAGTAGTCCTTCCGGAAGATGGGAGGAGCCAGTATCCAGTACGACCACGGCGTGCACCTCGTGCAACCGGTTCCTTAGTTCATTAAGCATGTCCTTATGCCGTGTCGAACAAAAAACAACTGAAACTCCGCAGTCATGGAGAATGTGCGCCAACTCCATCTCGCGCAGCTTGGCATCTGCCGGAACGGCAATGGCGCCGAGGCTCACAATGCCATAGTATAGCTCAAACCACTCCGGCGAGTTTTCTCGGAAGATTGAAATGCGGTCTCCCGCCTGTACGCCCAACTCCATCAACATTTCGGAAACATGCCACGCGCGCTCGCGTAATTCCGAAAAAGAGCGGGTCTCCCACGTTCCACCGCGCTTGTATTTCAATGCCACTCCCGACGGCCTTTCTTCTGCCGCCCGATTCAAAATATCTTTAATTGTCATGCTTTTTCTCTTGGTGAAATGCCCAGCCCTTCGCCGTGAATACTTCGTCGAAAAGTGCCGGTGCAATGGGTCGGCCGTTGTGGGTAAGGACTCCGGAAACCTGCGCCCTGAGAATCTGTTTCCCATCAGATTTTCGGATGATGGCTTGATCGAAAATAAAACGAAGACGTCCCTGCTTGTGCATACCGATCTGAATGATGAATACATCGCGCGGTTTGAGCGGCAGTTTGTATTCCATTTCAACACGGGTTACGACTGCGTCGATCCCATCCGCACAAAGTTGGGCAAAATTGAGGCCGATCTCATATAGAAATTCGTGGCGGGCATGTTCGAGATAGTTCTGATAGACTGCGTTGTTAACGATGCCTTGGATATCGCACTCGTAGTCCCGCACCATCATTTCGGTTTCAAATACATAGTCCATCAGTAGCCCCCTTTTTTCTTTTGATTGCTACTCTGCTCGGAGCGGTAGAATCGGCTTAGCTTTTTATCTTGATCGCGTTTATCGAGAGCCGATTGGTCGTGAAAAGCAGCCTCTTTCATCAGCCGGATATAGTTGGCATAACGAGCCGCCGGAAGGGAGCCGCACTCGACCGCTTCGAGCACGGCGCATCCAAGCGTGCCGACATGGGAGCAGTCGTTGAACTTGCAACGGGCGGCCAGTGCGGAGATATCATCGAAAGTTTCATCAATGCCTTCGTTCACATCCAGATTGCCCAGTTCGCGCATGCCGGGGGTATCGACCACATGCGCACCGTTGTCGAGCGTGATGAGTTCCCGCCAAGTAGTGGAATGTAATCCTTTGCCATCTTTCTCGCGGACTGGCAACGTGAATAGATACTCCTCTTCGCCCAGTAAATTATTGAGTAGCGTCGTTTTTCCGACTCCAGAGGAACCGATTATGCAATAGGTGTGGCCGGGAAGGAAAAGGGATGCCACCGCATCGAGCCCCTTGCGCGCGGTATTGCTGAAGGCGAGGACATGCACTTTGGGCATGCGGGCATAAACCTCGGCAATGGTCGTTTTGAGTTCGGCGGCGGAAAGAAGGTCGCTTTTACTCAGCAGAACAACCGGCTCGATACCGCTTTCGTTGACCATGACGAGATAGCGCTCCAGTCGCTGGAGGTTATAGCCCAGGCCGAGGGTTTGCATGATGAAAGCGGTATCGATGTTCGCGGCAATGAGCTGGTAGTGAGTGGTTCGGCCAGCGGTCTTGCGCTTGAGCTCCGACTGCCGCTTGAGCACGGCACGAATGGTTCCAAAGTCTTCGTGGTCAAAATTTTTGACGACTATCCAATCTCCAACGGTGGGATAGTCGAGCCTAGATTTTGCACGATAGCGTAACCGTCCGGTGGTTTTGGCTGGGCGGGTGGACTCTCCGTTGGAAATTTCGCATTCCCCTTTATGCACGGCCACCACCCGGGCAACCGTTAAACCTTCCGCATTGTCCGGATCAAACTGATCTCGGAACCATCGGCTAAAGCCAAATTCCTCTAGCGTCATTGAAAATTCCCCTTCTTAAGCATCGAAGATTTGTACCACGAAACAGAGTAATCACAAACCTTGAGTTAGCTCCGTCACACATTAACCCCACATACACCAAACGATTGGCATGTAAACTGCGGATGACGAAGCGTTATACATGGGCACGACGAATGAGAGAACAACAAGATAAACAGGGATTCACTTTAGTTGAGATTGTGATTGTGGCCGCCGTCATCGGATTACTGGCCGCCCTCGCGGCCCCGCTATTCAGCCAAGCGCGAACGAGCTCCGTGGCTCACACATGTAAAAATAATCTGCGCCAAATGGAATATGCAAAACAACTGGCGGCGACGGAACTACATTGGAAAGAAACTGATGGTCCGGGTTCAATCGGCAACCCTTTCTACCGCGACACCTGTTCCTCTTATCTCAAGGGAGCTACCCGACCCGAATGCCCCACAGGAGCCGCATGCTTCTACAACGGCATCAACCAGCCCGCCACTTGTCAAAGTGGAATTGCCTCGCACGTGCTACGCTAAATCAACGGAAAAATAGGTCAGCTTGCGAGTAGTCGGGGTGCAATTTCAACCACAACATCGTCGCCATAGTATGCCTTGGAAGCATCCTCCAACCGCGCCCGAACCTCTTCCTGCGTGTCTCGCCTTTTTCAAAAGCGCCAGCCCCGGAAGACTCCCCACAAAGCCCGAGAACCCGTCTTGCCGAATATACCCCTCGGATAGTTGCATTCCGTGAACCGGGTGCACGACGATTTCCATCTCGATGTAGTTATTCGTCATAACTCTCTCCCTCCGAACTCGGTATATATTCCCAGAATGACAGTATAGCAATATTTATTCCCCGTATTTTCCAATTCCACCAATACGTCCAATAAAAAGGCCTAATTCAGGAATCACGAGCATGCTAATAGGTGCTGATCACACTACTGTCGAGTGTGCCGAGAGCGGCGGCATCGGGGTCGTCACGCGCGGCGGCGGAGAGCGGTACACGGAGCTGGGACGGTGAACTGGAACCCATGCCGATGACTTTGGATTTAAACCCCGTTTTCTTGATTTCGAAAACGCGCTCACTGTCTACGACGGTGGTATAGGGGCTGACTCCCAATTTTTCAATGCCGCCAAGCCGATAGATTTCTGCGCCCGCGGGTTCGGTGACGATGGTTTTATAGGGGATTTTCTTCAGCTCCACAGCCAGCTTTTTCGGCGAGCCGGGCCCCACGGCAATGGTGGAATCGTAGTATCCCTCTTTTTTGAGTTCAAACGTGGTGCTGCTATCGATCTCGATCGTGAACGGCACCTCGCCGATGCGCTCGATACCACCAGCGCGATACACCTCCGTTCCCGGTTCAGCAGAGAGGGTGACCACCGTGAGGGCTTCCAGCTCAATATGAATAAGAAGCGGTGCCCGCTTGCTGATCAAGGTGATGCGCGGCTTATAGCCGGCCAGCCGATACTCCAATTCCCTACCCACCTCGACCCGTAGCTGAATCGGAGTCACGCCGATTTTTTCACCGGCCAAACGGTCGTGGATTTCAACCGGTCCGAGATCCGAGGTAAAAGCCACATTTTTATAGAAAGCCGATTGGAATCCCCCGGTCGGGTCAAGTTCGAGCTCGTAACGCTGGTTCGGAATTAGGTCGAGTTCCACCGTTTCAAAACCGTCCAGTCGGATCAATACCGTTTCGGGTACGGACAAGCGTAGATTGCACGGAGTTACCCCGCGTTTGACATGGTCGCTCGACCGCACGATGATCGCCCCGCCCGGAAACGTATCGATCTGTGTGCGCCCTACCCGTTCCATTTGGAAATGCAGTTCCTTTGGGTCCAGCGAAGAAACCGGAACAGACTCTTCCACATATCCTGGAATCTTGAGCGTGAAATGGCGCATGCCCGACAGCAGCGTGAAGTGGTACGGGGTCACCCCTATTTCTTCTTCATGCTCATAGATAGTGGCCTGCGGCTCCGACGTCAGCTCGAATGAGGCACAGCCGAATCCCAAAAGCAACGGCAGGCATAAAGCCCATCGAACCACCGGCTGAATTAGTCTTCTTTTCATATAAATCTCCTGCAACATGGTTTGCTATTGGGACGACCGCTTGATGGCCAATCGGTCGAAGCCAAGCTTGTCGAGAAACTCATGGTAAAACCACATCGGCGGTTCGGCCTCCACCTCCTGACAGTCCTTAACATAAGCCGCCCATGCCTCGGGATGAGCCAGTAGAGGCGGATAAAATTCCATTTGATTTTCCATACTTTCTCCGGAAAGTAGTGCGGCGGAAGCCCGCCGCTGCATTGCGGCATCGCGGGCGCGGCGCTCAGCATCGGCCTTGGGAACCCCCTGCTGAACCAAGATATCCCGCATGGAAATAAGCTCCGGACTTGCTGATTCCGGAAAGGCATATACCCGATAGTCCGCCGCACACGCGGCAAAGCCTTCCTCCTCAAAAAACTTAATGCGTTTATTGCTGCGCTGCGCCGCATCGCTCCAGACCTCGCCCAGAAAAACCACCTCTGTCAGTCCCGAGGAAAAGCCGCCGAGCCACGCCAGCGATCCATCATCCAGCGCTTCGGGTACTTTATAGGCTGTATGGCCAATCACGATAAAGTGCTCTCCACCGACGGTTTGAGTTTCAACGAAGATACGGGTTCGCGCATGGCTGTATTCATCCGGCCGCCGTGTCGGGAAGATCGGGTTCGTGTAGACCGGCCAAAGCTGCGAGAGCATCTGCTTAGTTAGCAGCCGATTGGCATTCACGCGGTAGCCCGCAGGCTTGCTGGGCTCATAAACGATCTGTTTGTCGAGAATCGAGGGGAGCAACAGTCCTGTCAACTGG
>QIHI01000091.1 GCA_003230915.1 Kiritimatiellales bacterium
GTCGCAACGGTGACACCGGCTAATACGCAAGTCTCGCGCGCAACCAGATGGGCCTCGGCTATTTCTTCCGGCGGCACAAGCGCGGCGGAGGTGACGTCGATATGGGCTTTGCCAAGGTCTTCGATCAAGGCTAGCTTGATCAGCTCCCTGACTTCCGGTTTTTCAAAAATATCCGGGAGTTCCACAGTTTATTTCCTGTAGTTCGCTTGTGTTTCTTTCATGAGGCTTTTACCGGAACCCATCAGCACGCTGATGGGTTTAAGACCTTCGATATTCTCGCATACAATCTTAATGGCGGCGGCAATCGGAACGGATAGCAATGCCCCGATAATGCCCCACATCCAGCCAAAAAAGACCAGCGAAAGCAAGATGATGACTGGGCTGAGATTGAGGCTTTCACCCATAACCTTCGGCTCGATCACGTTGCCCATCACCATCTGGATCGACAAAAGAATGACGGCGGTCAAGATGGGGATTAACATCCACGAGCCGGAGGCCTCTGCGGCGGAGGGATAGTACTGGACAATGGCGAGCAGGATCGGCGGGATTGAGGCTAGGATGGAGCCGATGCTTGGAATAAAGTTCAGGAAGAAGGCCAGCGCGCCCCATGTGAGCGCGAACTCAACTTTCAGCAGGGTTAGCGCCAGCCAAACCAGCACGCCAGTTGTGCCGCTGATCGCCACTTTCACCACCAGATATTGCCCGATCTGCTTGGAGATCGAAGCGGTCATTTCCGTAAACTGGCTCGCACGATCGGCGGGAAATGCAGCTACCACCTTGTATTTAAAATAGGGTTTTCCCAACAGCATGAATACCAGAAAAATCAAGACCAACAGAAGTTTGCTCAAAAAATTTCCCATAAATACGGCCACCGATCCTGACATGGCGGCGAGCTTAGGACCTAGTTGTTTAAACCAATCGATGTCGGCCAAAAACTCCGGGGGAACCTTCAACTTGGCAATCACATCCAGATAAATAAAATTTAGTTGCTCGATATATTTAGGCGATTCCGCCAGTACGGCACGCACTCGCCCACCAAGGAATACGCCGCCCATATAGCAAACAAGCAATACCAGCCCAAGCACCATTAAAACCGCTACTCCCAGAGGAACTCGCTTGTGTACCAGAAAATTGACCACCGGCCCGCAGATGTACGACAGCAACCATGCGATCAACAGCGGAATTACCACGCTGTAGGCCACCTTAAAGGCGGCGGCTACGGCGAAAACCACCAGCACGCTCAGCAGGCCTACGATTAGATTTGATCCTTTCATTCCATTCCCCTTTTAAAAGCGGGTTTATTGATAAACCACATTTCCCTCCATTGGAAGGGGATTTGACGAGCGATAGCTTGGGTTGAAGATCCGAAACCCCTCGTCGTTCTTCTCGGGCAGGGGAGAGGTTCAGAATATCCAGAAGCAACGTCGTAACCGATGAAATCTTTCGCTTCGGCCTTTCCAGACTCGTAGTCGATCTCGAAATTCACACCTAAATTCTCCGTCAGGGTTTTAACGAGTTCCCCCGCTGTCAGCCTTTCTCTGAGGGGTGCGCTGCCATCGACAACGATTTTACAATCGGCACTCCCATTGGCGAGATCAGGAGAGATGCATGGATTTAAAGACGCTGGCCTTTACCGTTTCTGGAGTAAACTCGGGCAGATTTCCGGAAACCGTGTAGATGGGAATGCCACGAGCCTTCAAGAATTCCATGGCAGGTCTGACCTTGGTATGGAACTCTTGGAGTCTGGACTGGATTTTTTCGAGTGTATCATCGCTGCGCTGAATCGTCTCTCCAGAGCAGGATTCCACGGTGCAATACCTGTTGTTACGGGGTGGTTTGTGTTCCAGATGATACACTTCACCACAATTCGGGCAAATGCGGCGGCCGACGCAACGTGCCTTGATGAGCTCGTCGTCGTTATCGACAAGCAGAATGGCGTCGAGCGGAATATCCCTTCTCTTGGCGAGTTCCCACAAAAAGCTGGTCTGTTCGATGGTGCGTGGATAGCCATCGAGAACGGCAGGGCCATAATCCATATCGAGAAAAGCCGATTCAAATAGGGAATTGGTGAGGCTGTCCGGCACAAACTTTCCCTGATCAATAAAATATTTCGCCTTAAGTCCAAGAACCATGTCATCTGCGTTGTTCTCGTTGCTGATACCAAGCCGTTCCTTGATTTCAGATTCCTCCAGAAATCGACCGTCGGACTCATTATAAAATGGTTTCAAATCATCGGTATAGTCCAGGGCATTGAAGCAACGCAAGTAGGTTCTGAAAATGTCTCCGGTGGACAACTGCTTCAGGCCAAATTCTTCAACCAGCACATTGATTCGCGGCTGTTTTCCAGCCCCGCTTTTCCCCATAACAAGAATCGTTTCATACTTGGTTTTCATACACTCGCCTCAATTCTATAAACCAAGCTAAATGGGTTGGCACTACCGGGAATGACTCGCATAGGTTGGTGTCTACGCTGGCGGAGACCAGCTCCACGACTGTCTCTTGAGTTTCGAATAGACGAGCGGATTAAGCTTGGTAACGGCGAGATCGCCGGGCTTGGCACCGGGAAGCCAACGGGAAAGGTCGTCTAGCTGGTAGTCGTTGACCGCCCGGGAAACGCTGAAGCCGTCGGCCATGTAGATCACGGTCATCACCTCGCGCATACGGTCGGTTTGGTTTCCCAAAGCACTATGTAGCACCCAGCTGTCGTGGAAGGTCGCATCGCCCGCCTTCATGTCGCCGGCATCCACCACCTGGAGCCTGTTTTTTTCGATATAGTCCTTGAACACCTGCTCCGATTCGTCGGAAATGGGGAATTCCCCAAGGGAGCCAATCCTGTGCGACTCGGAGGCAAACACCATCGAGCCCATATCGGCACTCATGTCGGCAAGAGGCATCCACATGGTGATCATGGGGCAGGTAGTGGTCCTGATGCCACGGTGTATGCCTGCCATCCGGCATTTTGAACACCGCATGGTCGTGGTAGATCCGCACACCATCGACACCCATCAGGCTAGCGGCGACCTTGGCAAAGCGCTTGGCGAGGGAGAAGCGTTTCGCGGCCTCATCGTGCACCCAAAGGTTCATCTGCTGAAGGAATGCCTTCGAGTAGAACTTTTCCCGCTCCTTGAAAGGCCCCGCCTCGACATTCAATCGTTCCACGGCTCCCCGAACCACTTCACGATAGACTTTCACTTCTTCCCAGCTGGCTACACCACTCAGCCGGATGTGTCCGTTTTTTTGATATTCCTGACTTTGTGCATCCGAAATAGCGTACGGGGATTCGAGTTCAGGTGGTGCAGTTGTTTCCATGGCTTCTTTCCTTTACAACGTTCCAGCTTCCCCATCGAAGAACGCTCGCGCCTCATCTTTATTCAACGGAAGCGAAATCTCTTTTCCTGTCGTAGCGGACATCTGGGCGGCCCAGCCAATTTCGGCAATCAGCTGTGAGTTGACAAAGCCCATCGGTGACTGAGTATCGTTCTTAATGCATTCGATAAAGTGGCCGACGCACTCGCCGGTCTGATGCTCCACCACATCGCCGCTGTCAGGCGTAGTGGTATCTTCCGGCCAAACGAGGTCTTCCACACCGTCGGCTTTGCACTTTTCGGGATCGAGTGGCCATATCCATTTGCCGTCTGCGATCTTTTCCGACCAGTAGCGAACCTTGTGGGTGCGGTCGGTCTGCGATTCAAAGACAAATCCGCCCTTGGTTCCGGAGAAGTTGTGATAGGCATCGTAGCCGTTACCGTGGTCGATGTTACCGAAACAGAAACCCGTGGCGCCGTTGTCGAACTTAACAACAATGTTGTAGACCGGATCGGCTTCAAAGCCCCGGATATGGGGGTTCTGGCTGGTTGCATAGACCGCGACGGGGTTTGCTTGCGAGGCCATGGCAAAGACCATCACGGAAATGGCATGATTGATGCCCATCCCAATGGCGTCGCCCATGATGGACTGGTCAAGCTTCCAGATCTTGTCGCCGGCAATATTGACTGGGTGGCGGTAGTTGATCTGGATCTGATTGATCTCGCCGAACTCGCCGGAAGCGACCATCTTGCGCAGATGTTCCTCCATGGTGTCGAAATAGAGGATATAGTCGACGAAGGTTTTCAGGTTCGGATTTGCTTCCGAGAGTTCGATCTCCCTACAGTGATCCTCGAAGAGGGTTGATGCGGGTTTTTCGCAGAAGACATGCTTACCCGCCTCCATGGCCGCGATGGCTTGGGGGGCGTGGAAACTATTGGGGCTAACCAGCCAAACGGCGTCGATTTCTGGGTTGTCGATGATCTTTTGGTAGTCATCCACCAGAATATTTTCCGAAAGGCCGAGGCTTTTAAGCACCTCTTTGCCGCGCTCGGCATTTTTCTCGAACAGCGCAACCACTTCCGCATCGTCCCGCTCCGTGATCCGCTGCATCTGGCAAGAGCCCATCCAACCTGCACCGACAAAACCAACCTTTATTTTTTTCATAATGACCACCTATTTGTTGACTGCTTATATTTTCGTAAATTTTGTAACGACAACCCTACCCAGACGTTTCCATAAGATCGGCCAAAGTCTGCGCCATGTCCAACTCCAAGCACTTAAGAAATTCGTCCCACTCGCCGGCATGGCGGTACAGCGCGGTGACGGCGAGCTGCTTGGTGACGATAGCGTCACGGTAGGCCGTGAATTCCGAGCGCCTCAGCGTCCGAAGGATCCGTTCCAGGCCGACACATTTGCACAAGGTAATCGGAACATACGCTTTCAACGCGGCCTGGACGAGCGATTCATCCGAAAATAGAATATCTTTTTTCTCCATCAGCTTCTGCTGCAAGGCGAGCATTTTCTCGCTGGTATGGACAGAGAGTTCGAACAAATGAACCCCTTCCTTTTCATTCAACGCAAGCAACATGCGAGTTTCCGCCACGGCATTATGTTGGATCCTCGCAAACATGTCAGCGATCAGACTAACCTGCGTTTTCGGATCGTCCAGAATTGTTTTTTCGTAGTCGTTGCCGAGCAGGATCGCCGGAAGCACCTCCCCGATCGAGCTACATGTCACGCCACCCTTGTTGGCGGTGGAATCCTTGATCTGGAGAATCTCCGTTTCCGTGGCGATCACCTGACGGGCAGCATCATCGAAGAATACGTTTGCACCCTCCACAATCACCCGCAGTTCCTTGAAGATATCCAGGAAGATACGGACATTGCCGGAGTTAATTGTTTCCCGGAATCCGCCGCATGGGATGAAGGCCTGAATATTCGCCTTGGCGATGAACGAGCGGATTTCCGGCCGAGTCAGGAAGGTGCGATGGAGCAACATTCCGTCGTCGACCTCTGTCCCGTCCGGTAGCGTGAAGTCTCCAGAAACTCCCGGCATTTTGAAACCGTTCGGGCCGAGTTTTTCCTCTGGAAAATCCATGCTGTTCAGGCGGGGAGAAGTATGCCGCGCCAGCGCCAGATCGAGCAACGCATTGCGATCCAATCCGTCCGGGTCGAACAGGATTCCGCTCCCGTCGATCAAAAGGCATATCCGACCCTTGAACGTCTGGATCTGGTTGGCTCCAAGATCCCCATCGGGACCGCCGGTCATCATAAGGTTCAGCGAAGCCTCGTCTATTCCAAGGTGGTCAATGACGGTTCGGAAGCTGGCCATGACGCTCGTTGTAGTCATGCCGCTGATCGCAATGCGAGAACCGATCTCTTTCCGCAACACGGATAGGTCTTTGGAAACAAGCTTGGAGACGCCGTTCAGCAACAGCTCTGTCCCCTTTTCACCACGCCCTAGAAGACTGAAAACCTCTCCTTCCGCCGTGAGCCCGTGCGTGTCGTGTGGAATGCCGATGCTCTTACCGGTGGTCAGTGTGCGCCAAAGTTTGTATCCGCGCTTCCGGGCATGCCCCGCAACATCATCCATGAACGGGGCGGTTCCTTCGTCCGGACCGAAGAAGATTATTTCAGGACGGCCCAGATAGTCCACCACATCCGCCGAGGGTTGCACCAGATCTAGAATCCCTTCCGTGTAGTCTAGTACCGCTTGCATGCCATCGTGAGCATACTCAACGGAGGGGACAATGACCCCCTTGGATCCACTCTCGGCGATATCCTTGTGCTTCAAGCGTTGAGCCACAGGGCCAAGCGCATAATTGAGTGGCACCATCTGGTCGAGCTGCGCGCCGTAGTTGCCTTCCGTGACGCGAGTCAGGCGTAAGCCGCCACGAGCAATATCGTCCGCTCTTAGATGGGTGCCGATGCTGTAAAATCCAGCCACAAGGAAAACGCCGTGAACCTTCGAGGGAAAGACCAACGGGTCGAGGACACTGGAATTCATCCGGAATGCGAAAGCACGTTTTTCGGGCAGATAGAAGTTGGTTTTCAGCACATCCGTCAGAAGGTGCGTCATGAACGAAAAAATGTCGCGCGATGTCGAGTCATCCATGAAAGTAATATCCAGTTGCCGGTTGAAATCTACAATTTTACCGGCCAGCGAGGATGAGGAAATTCGGCGTGAGCGGGTCGGGTTGAAACGGCGCTCAAAAAGGCTATAGATCTGCTTCATAAGTTCTGGATAAGAATGGATGGCCTGCAGAATTGTGTTCCAAGTATACTCGTTGCGGTTCGACTCGAAGATCCGGTGCGCCATGGTTTCACGGAGGTCGGGACGGGACAGGAGGGCGTCGACCATCTCCCGGTCTGCATCGAGATCCTTGCAGATGAACCCATGTACAAACACCAAGACATTGACGGAAAAAACACATTCTTCAAAGGAAAGATCTCCTTTGACATAGAGCTGTTCAATCCACTTGTTTCCGGACATGGCAAGCAGTCCTCGGATCCGAAGAATTACTGTTTCCAAGGATTTTTTTGCGGGGGCACCTTTCAGGTAGAGCGAGCAGATGGATTCAATGTGGCCGGTTGTGCCTCGGTACGTTTCCCAATAGGCGCGACTCAATATGATCCCAGAGTCCTCCATGATCTTCCGGACGACTGGCAGGATGGAATGGGGAAAATCATCATGGAACATGATGCGGGTTTCCCGTGTCGACAAACAGCGGGAAGTCTCTACCACCGGAGTTGCGCTCCCTTGGAAGCGTTTGAGGAACCCAATATAGCGCCGTTGCGTCCTGATCGGAATAGCCGCCTTGCATTCGGAGCGCGAAAAAGCGAATGGCGATTCTCCCTTGCCAAGCTCATCCAGTTTCTTGCACGGCTCCGAACGAACAAGGTAGGTGTGGTATTCGTGTTCTTTGCCAAAATAATATTCTACCCGCCCACCGAGCATTGCAGTATCCAGCAACGACTCCATCCGCTCGTGCGTTTCGGCATTTGCAATCCGCACTCGGACACCACGACCGACATCCATCTGCACCTCCGCCAGTTCGCCGTGCAGAACAAAATTTCCGTTCTTCCGGGTAATGTTCCGCCCGATGACGCGCAAAATATTTTTCAACGCATTCTTGGATATGTTTTGGAAAAAATAAACCGATAAACCCAGATCCGTCACTAGAATGCCAACGGCTTCGTTGAGGCAAACCGCCGTGAGCAGACCCTCGTTTGTAAGTTCAATGACAACCCCGTACAGAAGGGCGACGTCCAGTCCGGCAGCTTGTGTCTTTTCGCCGATGTCACCTGTTATTGAAACGGTTTGATTATCCATGATTCATACACTCCGGAAAATGAATGCCTATTCCCCGTTATATTTCCAGCAACGCGGCGGCGTTGCCGAAACACATTTCTTCAAGTTCGCTATCGTCTATGCCCAGAACCTCTTTACACACCTTGGCGCAGTGAGCCAGATCCGCAGCGCTGCCAGCTAGTGTCGGCGCATTCAGGTTGCGCACGCACCCCTCTTCCGTCAGCCGCACACGGGTTCCGAAAATTTCATACTCCCCTGGCTCCAGTCCGGCGACCGGAGCGGCGTCGGACGTGAGAATAATCCTACCTGCCCCCTTGGCCGCATAAACGGTTCTGGTAAAATTCGGCGGGAGATGAAAGCCATCCGTGATCAGCATCACCGAAAGCGGGCTGGCGAGGATCGCCCAAAGGGTGTTTTCCGTACGATTCAACTGGTTCGATATCCCATTTCCGAGATGGGTAGCCAGCGTTGCCCCAGCCTTGCAGGCATCCCGAATGTGTCCGGAATCCGCCGCCGTGTGCCCGATCGAAACAACGACCTTGTTTTCCACAAGGTATTCAACCAGATCAAGCGCACCGGGCTGTTCCGGCGCCAAGGTCATCATACGGATATGCCCACCCGCCAGATCCTGAAGCCTCTTGAAATATTCGATGGAAGGTGCGCGGACATGCGCTTTCGGGTGTGCGCCAACCGCTCCATCTTCCGAGGAAATAAAAGGCCCTTCGAGATGAATTCCCAGCAATCGATCTCGGCACTCCGAGGTTTCCATGGCCTCTGCCAATATCGGTAAAACATGTTCATAGACTTTATGATCTGCCGTGATGGTGGTCGCCAGATAACCGACCGTTTCACGATCCGCCAACGCCGTGGTTACATCACAGACACCTTTTAAGGTAAGCGAACAGGAAGAAAAATCCACGCCGCCCCACCCGTTCACCTGAAGATCAATGTTCTTAAATGAATCCATCTATACTTCTCCTTCAGCCCAGAACTTCGTCGCAGGCCTCCTCCAGCACGGCGAGGCCGTCGCGCAGCTGATCTTCAGTGATGTTCAGTGGTGGTGCAATTTTGATGCACTCGCCGCCGATGCCAACCGGAGCGAACATGAGCAACCCTTTGTGGAAACAGCTTTCGTTAATCTTTACGGCCAGTTCGGAATCTGGAGTTTTGGTTCCCGGCAAAACGCACTGGATGCCAGCCACCAGCCCCTCGGCCTGCACACAGCCCAGCACATCGGGATATTTCCGCTGAATACGTTCCAACTCCGGCTTCAGAATTGTGCCAAGTTTCGCCGCGTTTTCAACTAGCTTTTCATCTTGAATCAGTTCTAGATTTTTCAAAGCCGCTACCACGGGAAGCGGGCTGGCGGAGTGGGTCGAGGTCATGGAGCCGGGAGCGTAGAGACCCATGATATCTTTGCGACCGATCACTGCGGAGAGTGGTAGCGAAGAGGAGATGCCTTTCCCGCAAGCAACGAGATCCGGCATGATGTCGTAGAGCTCGTAGCAGAACATTTTACCGGTGCGGCCGAATCCGGCCTGCACTTCGTCCATAATGAGAACGATATCGTTCTCCTTGCAGAAGGCTTCGAGCTTTTTGGCATATGCCTGCGGCAGGAAGTCTGGGCCGACGCCTTGGTAGGACTCGCTCATCACTCCTGCAATCTGATCGGGGCGGATGCCTTTGGCTTCCAGCGTTTCGAGGAATAAATCGAAGGAAGTATTTTCATTCTTGTAGCCGTCGGGGAACGGAACCTGAATAAAGTTGTCTCCTTCGCCGACGATCCAGTTTTTCAGCTTATCCATCCCGCCTGCGAGCTGCGCACCGAGCGTGCGGCCATGGAAAGCGTTTTCGAACGAAACAAAATATTTCCGCTCCGCGCCATATTTTTCCATGGCGTAGGTCCGTGCCAGTTTGATGCAGTTTTCGGTAGCCTCGCTACCGGTCGAAAGCAGGAAGACTTGATAGTGTTCGGGATCAGGGGAAATATCCTGTAGCGCTTTCGTCAAAGTCGCGCGTTTGTCATGCACGAACACATAGGTAGCGAGCAGACCTTGATCGATCGTTTTCATCAGCTCGTCTTTGATCTCTTGGCGTCCGTGCCCGGCGTTGCTAATCAGTACGCAGGAAGACCAATCGAGCCACTTGTTGCCCCATGCATCGAAAACCTGAACACCTTCGGCGCGATCCCAGATAATCGGAGGCTGACCCATCATGGACACCGGTTCGCTTGCGGAAAGCCGCTCGAAAATCGGAAGCGATTCCGGCACGGGAAGTTTGGTTTTAATCGTCCGGTACTTTGTGTCGACCAGCGGAACATCAACCGGGGTTAAGTCATATTTAGCCATTTGTGTTCTCCTATTATATTTTAAGCGTATTCCTTCAGGTAGACGCGAGGATTGTCGCCATACTCGATGCAGGCAGTCCGTCCATCGTTCAGAATAGAAAGGCGCGCCGCCTCGACCACCAACTCATTAGACTTGCTGTTGGCCGGAGTGGCAATGATGCCCTTCTTGTCCGCGCGTTGAATGTGCTCGCGGCGGCGGTTGAGCGACGCATCGGCGTCCATGGATGTAACATCATTTTCGATGAGGTGGATCATATTGATCGTGGCGGCCACCGACTCGTAGTCGTAACCGACCGGCTTGTACCCTTCACCCTCCCACGGCACTAAACGATAGAAATCGGGGTTGACATAATTAAACGTCGAACCAGCACAACCGATACCCTCCAAGTAGCTGTGACTGACGCCGCGGAACTGGTCGTTGTGCTTCAGCATGCCGGTCTTGCCCTCTCCCTCGAAGTACATCGTCAGGCACTGTTCGTTGCTGCCGGCTCCATCGTCAGGGTAGCCCAATCCATCAACCACCGAAAGTACCGCGCCATTCTCATAGATCACGCGCCCGTTGGCCCACATATAGCCTTCGTTTCCGTTCGGGAAGGTTCCCTTGATACCCACCACTGAAATGGCGGTTGGGTGCAGCCCGGTAATGAACTGGACCAAATCGACATAGTGGCATCCCACATAGACAAACGGATCGGTCTTGTCGCAAGTAAACCAGTTCTGGAAATTCGAAGAGCGGTAGAGCCAAGGTTCAATCATCTTGGCTTCGCCCATCACGAACTCGCCGAAGTGACCCAATTCGTGGTGGCGGCGGGCCAGTAGCGAACGTCGGTCGAAGCGTTTGTGATACTCGATGCCGACGAACAGTCCCTTCTCGAACGCCATCGCCTCTAGCTCCTCCGCCTGTTCATACTGCAACACTAGCGGCTTGACGCACAACACGTGCTGGTCGCACTCCAGAGCGTGCTTCACCACCTCGTAGTGGAACTGATCCGGCATGGCCACAACCACGGCCTGGCGCGGCGGCATGTTTGCCAGAACCTCTTTGTACAAATCCGGATACGTGTTGTCCGCAGATTCGGAAAGAGCCGGATGTGCTGTGAAGCTTTGTTCCGGAAATGCCTGCGCAAATTCCTCGTTGTCCACCAAGGCCTGCAATGGGGTGCTGTTCAGGGCGCATATATTAATATGGCCGACCACCCCGATCCGCTGCAGGTGGTAGATCGATGGCAGAATAAGATCATTCGTGATCATTCCGCCACCAACAATGGTTACAACCGGTTTTATATTCATTTCCAAGGCTCCATGTCTGTTCCGAACAAAACCCTAGGATCGATTTTTATTGTTGCCCCGTCAATTTGCGATACGATTTGTTAATTATGCAAAATGATCCTACAGCCAAATCTGAAAGCAAAGCCCACCGCTGGCCGGCGCAATCCATCCGACTCGTCGAACACAAAGGGAAAAAGGCCGGGTTCCGGTTTCCTCTGAAATCGCACGAAGAGCATGAAATAAGCTATGTGGACTATGGCCGCATGAAGCTCATTTTGGGAGAAAACACCCGTATTCTATCCCCCGGAGAATGCATCGTGATCCCCTCCGGGACATGCCACTCCATCCAAGCTCATGAAAATCGCCCCTTCTCCTTTCTCGACATTGAATATCACGGCCGCTGCCCTGCGGTACTGGCAAAAAAGCACATGGTTCTTTCTCCTGAAGAACGGCGACTGATGGCCGACCTCAAGCAAGAATCGGAACACCGAGCCTCCTACCACAGCGACATGCTGTTGCTGAAACTAAACCTGCTCCTATTTTCACTGGCTCGGAACCACCGGAAACAGCTTGTGAATCTTCCTGTTTCAGGATCCAACCGGATAACCCACAACCAGCAGACCGCCACTCGAGCTCTTACGTGGTTGGAAGAACACCTGCAGGAACCGCTCGATCCCGAGACTGCCGCCCGACACGCCGGGGTCAGTGCCTCGCATCTACGAAAGCTGATAAAACAGGAAACTGGGAAAAGTCTTTCGCAACACCTGAAAACCCTTCGAGTGGAACTAGCCAAGCAGCTCCTGATGGAATCGCCGCTCAATATGGATGAACTCGCCTGGCGAGTCGGCTATACCTCCGCCCCGCACTTCTGCACCGTCTTCAAAAAAGAGACGGGTAAAACCGCTACCGAGTTCGCAAAATCGCTCGGCCAGCCCACCGCCTGACCCAAACCTCTCCTGACAGCTCACGCCTCTAGGCTGGCTGATCTTCCGCTACATGCGGATCAAACTACCATGAAGCAGGTTTCAGACTATATTAACAGGGCGGGCAAGTTGGATCTCTTCCACCGACACATCGGCGCACCAAGCATAGACTTCGACGCCGATAGCAACCGCAGCATCCAGCGCTTCCGTATATTTTGGATCGACCTCATGTGCCGCCCGAAATGCAGTTCCGTCGGAGCGTAGAATCACAAATAGCATCGCCGCGCGATGCCCCGCTCTGACCACCTCAACCAATTCATTAAGATGCTTCCGGCCCCGATCCGTCGGTGCATCGGGAAAAGCATAGCATCCATCGTCCATCCGTAGTGTGACGCTCTTGACTTCGACATAGTACAGCTCTTCGCCAGTCCGCAACAGCAGGTCAAAGCGGCTGTTTCCAAACGTCTGTTCACGTAGAACCTCGGCATAGCCCGCAAGTTTAGGAATGGTTCCGTTCGATACCGCTTCAAAGGCTATTTCGTTTGCTCGGCCGGTATTCACGCAGATCCAGCAGATGCCGTTATGCACCAGTTCCCACGTATGGCGATACTTTCGCTTCGGGTTGTGGCTATCCGAAAGCGCCACGCGCCAGCCCGACTCCGCGCATGTCGTCATGCGCCCCGTGTTCGGGCAATGAACCGTAATCACGGTGCCATCATCTAGCTCCACATCCGCGAGGAAGCGCTTATAACGCTTAATTAATGTGCCAAAAATGAGTGGCTCACCAAAGGTCATCGATTCGTTTCCACGTTCCAGGCGACAATGCACTCGTCGATAGTGAGCTCGTAGTGTTCGTTGCAAAACTGGCAGTTAATACCGAGATTTTTGCCTGCTTTTACAATTTCCATCCGCTCCGGAATGGGCAGGCTACGGACGACGGCGGACATCTTTTCTTTGCTGCAGGTGCATTTAAATTGCGGAGCAGGGCAGGTTTCCACCTGTATGCCTTTATAACCTTCTTCGTCGCCGATCAAGGATTTGGCCAACTCTTCAAAATAGGCTTCTGAAGTGCTACCGTGGCTGAGTAGGTTGCGAAATCCTTTTTCATCCATCTTGCGGCGAATGCGGTCGACGCGCTCTAGGTCGGTATTGGGCAATGCTTGGATCATCCAACCCTGACAAAGTTGAACGGGGGATTTGGGGTCGGGCTGAAAACCGATCATCGCGCTCATGCCGGTTTCTACTTGATCCGAAATGCAGTAGTGATAGGCCAGATCGTTCACGGCATCGTGTAGCGAGATCGGCGTAGTTCCTGAACTGACCATGACGCCTGCTTTAGAGACCACCAGCTGGAGCTCGCCGAGCTCGCCATAGAGGGAGTCTTGCGCATCGTCAAAATCGCTCAGGTGCGGCGGTGAGATAAGGCCACGGAGCGTTCCATCTTGCCCCGCATCCACCACGATGGTTTTTAGTTCGCCTTGATATTTCCAGCAGACATTCAGCCGATATTCTTCTGGCAGTAGCGCAGTGGCGAGTGTGGCAGAGGTCATGGCACGACCAAGAATATGCGCGGCGGCAGGATCGCAGTCGTGGCGTACGATGGCCTCATTCACCGCCCGCGTCGTGACAGCATAAGTAAAGGCAATATCGAGCCCCTTAAAATGGCCTTTATAGAGCAGATCGTTCATAGCCCGCGCATTCTTCAAAATGGGGAG
>QIHI01000087.1 GCA_003230915.1 Kiritimatiellales bacterium
TTGCAGTACTTCATGATCGCATCGCGATCCTCTTCGTTCCGGATGATCGGCAGGATGACCACATGGCTCGGTGCAAGGCGTGGTGGCATCACCATTCCATCATCGTCGCCGTGTGTCATAATCATTCCCCCAATCAAGCGCGTTGAAACCCCCCAAGAGGTGGTCCAAGCAAATTCTTTTCCGCCCGCGCGGCTGCTGTATTGAATTCCAGAGGCCTTGGCAAAGTTCTGGCCCAGGAAGTGGCTGGTTCCGGCCTGTAGTGCCTTGCGATCCTGCATCATTGCCTCGATACACAACGTACTGACCGCGCCGGGGAAGCGTTCGCTCGGAGTCTTTTCACCGGTCAGTACTGGCATCGCCATGTATTCCTCCGCAAAGATTTTATAGACTTCTAGCATCTTCCGTGTTTCCTCCCACGCCTCCGCCTCGGTCTCGTGAGCGGTATGCCCCTCCTGCCACAAAAACTCGGTCGTGCGCAGGAACAGACGTGTGCGCATTTCCCAGCGCACCACGTTCGCCCATTGATTGATCAGAATGGGTAGATCACGATAGCTCTGTACCCATTTGGCGTAGGTGGCACCGATAATCGTTTCAGAGGTCGGCCGCACGATCAACGGTTCCTCCAGTTCGCCGGCCGGAATCAGCTTTCCATCCGGCCCCTGCTCTAAGCGGTGGTGCGTCACGACGGCGCATTCCTTGGCAAAGCCATCCACGTGCTCAGCTTCTTTTTCCAAATAGCTAAGCGGGATAAAAAGCGGGAAGTAGGCATTCACGTGCCCGGTTTCCTTGAACATTTTATCGAGTCCGCGCTGGATATTTTCCCAGAGGGCGTAGCCCCACGGCTTGATCACCATGCAGCCGCGCACATCGGAGTTTTCCGCCAGCTCCGCCGCTCGCACTACCTGCTGATACCACTCTGGATAGTTTTCACTACGGGTCGGCGTGATCGCCGTCTTTTTCTGCTTAGCCATAGATTATTCTCCTGAAAATTGAGCGCGCAATCTACAGGGGTAGTCGAGCGAATACACGCAAAAAAAGAAGGCGCAGCCTTTCAAATTCCATCCCTCTTAATGCTTGAAAACCCATCTCCCCTTTCGTACGTTCGCGCCTGTTTTTATCAGGAAATAATAAGGAGAACCCCAATGGCCGAAAAAACAATGGAATTTAAAACCGAGCTTACACAGCTGCTGCACCTCATTACCCACTCACTTTACTCCCATCGTGAAGTCTTCCTGCGCGAGCTGATTTCTAATGCCTGCGATGCCATCGACAAGGTACGCTTCGAAGGGCTAAACAACCCCAATTTGCTCGACGGCGAGTCCGACTGGAAGATTTCCATCCGCGCCGATCAGGAAGCCAAGACACTAACGATCTCCGATAACGGGATCGGCATGTCGAAGGATCAAGTGATTGAAAATCTCGGCACCATCGCCCACTCCGGAACCAAAGCTTTCCTCGCGAAAGCCAAGGAAATGGGCGAACAGGATAACCCCGAATTGATCGGTCAGTTTGGTGTCGGTTTCTACGCCTCGTTCATGGTCGCCGACGATGTGACGGTTGAAACCAAAGCGCATGGTGAAGAGGCCATCAAATGGAACTCCACCGGCACCGGTTCCTTCACCCTTTCAGATTCCGACAAGGTGCATCGCGGCACCGATATTGTCCTGCACCTCAAGGATGAGGCCGCCGAATATCTCGAAGAATGGACTATCCGCTCCACCGTCAAGAAGTTCTCCGACTTCCTCGAACATCCCGTCGTTCTCCTTACCACCAAGAAAGACGAGGAGACGGAGGTTGAAGAGGAGAAAGAAGAACAGATCAATACCCAAAAGGCCATCTGGCTACGGCAAAAGAGCGAAATCACTACCGAGGAGTATGCCGAGTTCTACAAACATGTCTCGCACGACATGGCAGACCCGGCCGAAACCATCCACTATAACGCCGAAGGTGCCATCGAGTTCAAAGCTCTACTCTTCATCCCCGAAGCCAAGCCCTTCGATATGATGATGAACAATGATCCCAAAGCGCACCTCAACCTCTACGTCCAGCGCGTCTTCATTTCCAATGAGTTCGACAACCTGCTACCGAGCTACCTCCGCTTCGTCAAAGGTGTGGTCGATTCCTCCGACCTGCCGCTGAACGTTTCACGCGAGATCCTGCAGGAAAATCCGATGCTCGATAAAATCCGTAAAAACCTCGTCGGGCGCATTCTCAAGACACTCAAGGCCATGAAAACCAAGGACTACGATAAGTTCCTGAAATTCCATGAAAACTTCAGTACCATCCTCAAGGAAGGCCTACAATCCGACTGGGAAAACAAGGAAAAGATCGCCGACCTATTGCTCTTCGAAACCACCGCCAAAGAAGCCGGAGAAAAAACCAGTTTCTCCGACTATGTTGAAAATATGGCCGACGGTCAGGAGGAGATCCTCTACCTCGCCGGTGAGAACCGCACCTCCATCGAAAATTCACCTTACCTTGAAGCCTTCAAGGCCGACGGTAAGGAAGTACTGCTGATGATCGATCCGATCGACGACTTCGTCCTTCCGCAACTGATGGAATACAAAGGCAAAAAACTCAAGGCCGTCAACAAGGGCAACCTCGACGACAAGGATGAGTTGAAGGATGAAGAGAAAACCTTTGAAGGCTTCCTCGGCTTTGCCAAAGACCTGCTTAACGGTGTGAAGGAGGTCAAACTGACCACCCGCCTCAAAGATTCCGCCGCCGTAATTGTCGGCGACGAACATTCCATGAGTCCGCACATCGAGGAGATGATGCGCCGCATGGGGCAGGATGTTCCAAAACACGAAAGTGTACTTGAACTCAACCCCGAGCATGCCGTCGTCAAAAAGGTTCAGGCACTCTACGATGCCGACGCTAACGATCCAAAGGCAGGAACGCTAACACAGTTACTGCACGATCAGGCCGTTATCGCCTCCGGAGCCAAGCTCGACGATCCGGCCGGCTTCACTGCCCGCCTCAACGCGGTGCTGGTGGGCTAAACCGTAAGAAAAGCAAACGCCGCCATAGTAATTCTAGGCTGCTGTAATGGCGTTTCTTAGAAACGCTTCCTGAATCTCCGTCAGCGGCTCCGAGAGCTGCCACTACATGCTTTGAAAAGAGGTTAAGCCCAATCAAAAAATTCCATCGCGGCTTCGCGGATGGCGGCATAATTTTCGGGAATGAACTGGTGCGCGTGGATGCCCGCTGCTCGGGCGGCTTCGATATTTTCAGGCAAGTCATCGATAAAGAAACACTGTTCGCCCTTTGCATCCAGATCGTCGAGTACATGCCGGTAGATTTCGGGGTGGGGCTTTCTGACCCCAATTTGGTAGGAAAGAAATAAACCGGTGGCATCATCGAAAAACCCACTCCAATTCCTGTCGATGGCATCCATATGAAATTTTGAAATATTGCTGAGTGTGTAGACGGAAGTCCCCGCCATCGTAGCCTGTTCGAACAGGGACTGCCCCATCTTGTTGATCGAAAACATTCGGCACCAAAGTGCGGTCATCTCATCCACCGTCCACGCAAGCCCTTTGGTTTCATTAAGGTAGACCACATACTGCTCGTCGCTCACTTCTCCCCGTTCCACCTGATGGTATATATCTAGGTCACGCTCCGTGAGCGGGAGTACTTCGCCCCCGTTCGCATACGCCTCCAGCAACATCTGAAAGTCATAATTGGCCAAGACATTCCCTATATCGAATAAAAAATATTTCATGATTTTACGGTTTCTGGAGGAAGCTAAAATGACTCGTCGTCGCGCAGGTAACGCCACTGGCCGGAGGGGAGGTTACCGAGCATAACGCGACCGACACGAATACGCTTGAGGCCGACTACTTTAAGATCGACGAGTTCACACATGCGGCGGATCTGGCGTTTCTTGCCTTCGTGTAAAATAAAGCGTAGCTGGTCTTCATTTTGCCAAACGACTTGCGCGGGCTTAAGTGGTTTTTCGTCGAGGCTTAGCCCGTGGTTAAGCTGTTGCAACCCGGTGTCGGAAATCTGACCGGTAACCCGCACGAGGTATTCCTTGTCGACCTCGGAATTTTCGCCAATGATGCGACGGGCAACGCGGCCATCCTGCGTAAGCACCAATAGGCCGGTGGAGTCAATGTCGAGCCGCCCGGCGGGCACCAGCCCCTTGAGCTGATTGGAAAGGAAGCGGCGGGGCGAGCGATCGGTCCGCCAGCGGGTTGATTTTTCGATCAGATCGATCGCTTCCTTATGGTTATGTTCCGGCTCGCTGGAGACATAGCCGACGGGCTTGTTGAGCAGGATGGTAACCTGCGTCGATTGCCGCTTGAGACCCTCCTCGCTCATTTCAATTTCCTGGTCGGGGAAAATTTTGGTTCCGAGTTCCGAGATGGGTTTCCCATCGACATAAACCAAACCACGTTCGATATAGCGATCGGCCTCGCGACGCGAACACATTCCACGCGATGCCATGATTTTTGAGAGTCGTTGTTTTTCCATGGCGCGGATTGTTAACCACGTAGACCGGAAGATCACGAAGGAACCGAGATAAAATGAGCCTAGCGGTTTTCCACGCAATCGGAGAGAAAAACTATCTTTTCCAGAAGCTGGGAAGGAAAAGGATAAGAACGGTGTAGAGTTCCAGACGGCCGAGCAGCATGAAGACGGTTAGAATACCCTGTCCCAACGGGGAGATGGCGGCATAGTTCTGGGTGACGCCCACCGCGCTCAAGCCGGGACCAATGTTACCGAGCGTGGCGATGACGGAGGTGACAGCCGTTTCGAGGTCGGGTGTGAAGAACGTCATAATGAAGGAACCGATCGCGAAGATTAGGATAAAGATGGCGAAGAATGCGGAGATGTGGGAAACGATTTCTTGCTCGACCGGCTTGCCGCCGAGCTTCACCTGAATCACGGCGGACGGGCGCATGAACAGCTTTAGTTCCCGGAGCATTTTCTTGAACATGATGAAAACGCGCACAATTTTCATGCCGCCGCCGGTCGACCCCGCGCACCCACCCATAAACATCATTACAACGAGCAGCAGGCGCGAGGCGTTGGGCCATTGGTCGAAGTCGACCGTGGCGAATCCGGTGGTGGTTATGATGGAGGTGGCGGTGAAGGTGGCATCGCGAAAGCAACGTCCCAACGAAGCGGTGCTATCGAACCACACATTAAAGGTGATGAAGAGCGAGGCGCAGGCGAGAAAGATGAAGTAGAAACGAAATTCAGGATCGCGAAAGTAGCGTCCGGGCTTGCCGGTGAGTGCATGATAGTGGAGTGAAAAGTTAATGCCAGCGAGGAACATGAAGACGATAAGGATGGTGTCGATGACGGCGCTATCGAACGCACCAACACTGGCGGTGCGGGTGGAGAAGCCGCCAGTGGCCATAGTTCCGAACGTGTGGCATAACGAGTCGAACCAGCCCATTTTTCCAACAAATTTGAGTAATACCGCTTCGATGAGTGTGAGTAGTGCATAGACACCCCACAGCAATTTAGCGGTCGTGGTGATGCGCGGAGTGAGGCGATCTTTGGAAGGACCAGGCATTTCAGCGCGGTAGATCTGCATGCCGCCCACCCCGAGAAACGGGAGGATCGCGACGCACAGCACCAGTACGCCCATACCACCGAACCAGTGCGTCAGTGCACGCCAAAAATGGATACCACGCGGAACAGCCTCCAGATCCGTAAGCACCGAAGCGCCCGTGGTTGTGAAGCCGGACATCGTCTCGAACATGGCCGAAACCGGATGCGGAATGACCTCGGAAAAGATGTAGGGCAACGAACCAAAGAGCGTTGCGGCAAGCCAACCAAAAACCACGATGCCAAACCCATCACGCCGCGAAAGGTTAATATCGCCACGCGTCAGAAAGCCCACTACGACGGCACAGAGGATCGTGAAGCTACCCGAGTAGGCCAAACTTAATTGAATCTTAAGTGGTTCGTTATAATAGAACGAAACCCCAGCACAACCGACCATGGCCACCCCAATGACGAGCGTCATGTAGGCAACAAGATGAAATACAGCACGTTTGTTCATAAGAGAGTGGAGGAGTGGTTCTTCATTGCTACCTGAACATGGAGTGAATTTTCCTGACGGCATCTGGATGGCAGAAAACCAAGACCCGGTCGTCAGCCATCAACTGCAGATCGCCGGTGGCGGTCACGACCTCGCCTTGACGCATCACGGTCGCGATGATGGCGGTTTTGGGAATTTTGATTTCACAAATTAACTTTCCTTCGATCTTGGTATCAGTGCCGACGACCATATCAAGCAACTCGCCGGGCAAGTTATGCAATAACGAGGCCGCGCGCACCCGTTTGGAGCGCAGGTAGTGAAGGATGGCGTTTGTGGTCGAAAGATAGGGACTCACGATACGGTTGACGAGGTAGAGCTGCTCGACCACCGGAATGAAATCGGTGCGCGCAATCTGCGTAGCGGTGAACGAGGCTCCCTTCTTCTGCGCCATCAGGCAATTCATGATATTGCTTTCATCGTCGCCTGTCAGGGCCACAAAAGCCGTACGATCGTGCAGACCGGATTCCTCCAACGCGCTTTCGGTCAAGGCATCGGCACGCAGGATCAACGTCTTGTCCAGTTCCGCCGAACAGAAGCGTGCTCGCTCCTCATCCTGCTCCAGCAATACACAATCAACCTCGTTTTCAATCAGCTTGGCGAGCATCAGCCCCAGATCGCCGCCCCCGGCAATGATCACCTTTTCAAATGGCTTGATCTCCGGGCAGACCCAATCGAAGAACCCGGTAATATCAGGGCGCTGTCCTACGAGATAGACCAAATCGTTTTGCTTGAAGACCGTATTTCCGTGCGGCACCACCAGTTCTTTATTCCGGCGAATAGCAATTACCCGGACGCGCTGGATCAGGTCGAGTCGGTCACATTCCGCCGGCGTACGGTCAAGCAGCGGACTGACGGCATTGACCGAAAATCCAGCCACCATTACCTTGCCCGCAAACAAGTCAAAGGCCTCGAGTGCGCCAGGCATCTGAAGCATATTAAACACCTCACGGGCGCACTCCTGCTTTTGGTTGATTACGAGATCAATCCCCATCGCCTGTAAATCGTAGAGTCGCGAGCCATCGATGAATTTGGGATTCGTGACCCGAGCAATCTTACCCTCCACACCCACCGAGTTCGCCAAGAGGCAGGACAAGATATTCACTTCGTCGTTGTCGGTTACGGCGATGAGCAAATCCGATTTGTCGACCTCCGCCTCTTCAAGTACAGCGGGGTTTGACCCTTGCCCGCAAATCGTCAGGATATCCAGCCCAGCTTCGGCCTGTACCAGTGCCCCCGCATCGGCATCCACCATCACCACGCTGTGCCGTTCTTCACACAGCCGCATGGCCAGTTGCCGGCCGGCATTGCCGGCACCAATAATCACAATCCGCATAGGTTCCCCCAGTAAAAAACCGTCCTATAGATCTAAAGCCTCGGATTGTACCAGCAAAAAAAAGAGATGCAATCCCCCCGTTCAAACCGCTCCGACCCGCCGTTTTCTACTTATCCGCATTGATGTTTCCGTACCGTAGCCGCATATTCCGGTCATGAAAATCCTACTTTGCAATGACGACGGAATCCATGCACCCGGCATTTCCGTGCTCCACAAGTCGCTTGGCAGGTTGGGCGAGCTCCACGTCGTCGCCCCCGATACCGAGCGGAGCGCCGCCGGCCACGCCATCACACTCACCGACCCCATAAAAGCCACGACGGTCGAGAAAAACGACCAGCTTTTCGGTACCGCTGTCAGCGGAACCCCTGCCGACTGCATCAAGCTCGCGCTCTGCCTACTGATGAAGGACAACCATCCTGATCTCGTCGTGAGCGGCATCAATCTCGGCTCCAACACCGGTATCAGTGTACTCTATTCCGGTACCGTTTCCGCCGCCAGCGAAGCCGTTATTCTCGGCGTGCCCAGTATCGCCATCTCGCTCTGCACCTACCAGAACCCCCATTGGGACACCGCCGAAAAAGTTGCCGAGGAAATCGTTACCAAAGTACTGAAAAATCCACTGCCCGACGGCACGCTGCTTAATGTTAATGTGCCCAACATTCCCTACGCTGAACTCAAAGGTATGAAGGCCGCCCGTATGGGCCGTTCGCGCTTCGTGGAAAAGTTTTCCGTGCACCGCGACCCGCGCGGCAACGATTACTACTGGCTCGATGGCGAACTCAACCTGCTCGACGATTCCGCTGACACCGACGTGCGTGTTGTCCGCGACGGTTATGTTGCCCTGACCCCCATCCACATCGACCTCACCGCCCGCCACTGCATGGAGCAGGTTGAGGGGTGGAATATAAAATACTAAAAAACTGATCCAAATACGACCCCTGCACCCTAATTTACAAACGGCTCTTCAACGTAGAAATACGGATCTTATTAAGGTGCAATTTCGTTCCAAGCCTCGGCCGTGATGATCTTTTCAATCCCCCCGATGAACTCGAAAAAGTACTGCGGAATAGCATCTGCGTCATGGGTTATATGCAAGTTTGCGCCCTCCACCATATCGAAGTTTCCATCCTTCAGAACCAATCCCCCTTCAAGGTTAAAGTCACATCCGTTTTAAAATTTCTTATTCCCATTCCCTGAATAGATGGCACCGCGTAAACTCACATCGCCGTACACTTCTAGATTCCCGCCTACGATAATCGCCTCGCCTGGGTCGGTGGAAGCAGGGTTCATCATTGCAACGTCTCCTAACTATACATTCCCACCAATCACCTCGTCCAACAGAACAAAACCTCCCCCGAACCTTGATAGATAATCTGGTCGCCAGATAAGAAAAGGCTTTCCGAATAGTTGGAGCGCACGCCGGCGGGATTCGCTAAAAAGAGCAGGCGGTTCGGTGTGGATGCGGCGATGTCATCGATCGAAGAGGTTCGAACTTCGCCGGCAATGACCTTAAAGCTCCAGTGAGGCATCGCGATGCATAGCGACCGACCTCTTGCCGAAATGCCCCTCTCGCCGACCATGAACCAGCATCAAACCAACGGTGAGGGTCAATATACTAAACGCGAGCATCGTAACCATCGTCTCGACCAAACTGAATCCTGCTGGTTGAATTGATCACGCAATAGGGAAGTTCTTAGTCTGAGAGACCCTTATAGCCTAAATAAAGCGTCTCGATGAATGTATTTTCGACGGAAACAATGATCTCGACATAGTATCGGCCAGATTGCGAACGTAGGCTATGGGGGGTAAAATCGATCCCCTCCAAGGCGAAGCACCGGTTCATCGATCTCCAGCACTCTCCCGTTGATTCGAGCCTGCTGCTCCAGACTCTTCATGCCAATATTTGAATGTTTTTTCCATCACGCTTGTGGCTACCGCCATGCTCGAACGCTGGCTTTGCTGCTTTTGAATGGAAACTCCGGCATAGCGCGTCGAGGCAGAGCCACCAATCGCGAGTGCGGCCAGCACAACGGATGACACCATCACCTCGATCAACGAAAACCCTTCTCTAGGTTGCGACCCCTTTTATGGAGTGATTTCCTCCCAGCCGACCATGCCAGCAAAGATGTTGCCATTGCCGCGCGGTAGTCCACTCATTTGGGTAGCGATATCGCGAATGCGGTCGTCGTATTCCACTTGCATGGCATAATGCCGTATGCCATCGATTTGTACATCCGTAAGCTCCGTTGTAAAGGAAGGATTATTACGCCAATCGTTCGAGTCTACCCATTTCCAAACATTATCGACTAAATCCAAGACAAATTCGGCGGGCTCCCTCGTCCCATTTTTTGAATACCAATCGCGCAATATCACCACTTGATTCATGGCCATAAAGTTGCCAAAAATCTTAAAACCACTTTCGGGCTGTGCCTGATCGCCATCGGTGGAATCGGTATTATATAAGAAGTTGTTGTTGGCAAACATAAAGGCATCGCCCGTGTACAATGTTCCATATCTTGGATCGCCAAAATAGATATCCCCAGCACTGTCATAATCGCCCGTCACGGAATCAAGCTGGCCAAGCGCTACCAATGCCAGCATATCGCTATCGCTATCCCGTCCTTTATCTTTATAAGAGAGGTTGTCGCTAATATGTATATCGCGAGTCGAGACAATCACCGCCTGCCCATCCACTTCAAACCCATAGGTCTCCTTATTATGAAACCAAACATGACCATCTACATAATACGTTCTATCGTTCCCCAAAACCAAGGGCGACTCTCCCGTTGAGGGTGTCCCGAAATCACTCGTATCAACGGGTTCAAAATAATAATCATCGCCGAGGGTCGAAGCATTTTCCGACGACCGGTCCGAGGGATTTTTAACCACGACATCATGTAGATCCACCCCATTGATGATCGTTCCTACCGGCAAGCGTCCCCCCACCACCGTTCCATCTATCTCTGCAAGATCAAACAGTGCCGCAATATCATAATCATGATTATTTGCATAATCCATGAGCCCTAGGTCAGGCGGATCAAAGTCACCGGGCGAATTCGAGGTCTTAGAACCTGCGATGGAACTCGGATTTTCCTGAAACAGCCCATTTCCATACACGCTGGAATAATCCACGTCGCCGTTAATATTGTAGGTATTTGCTCCAGATAGTCCCTTAACTTGGCTTTGCTCGTACAGCCGGAGTCCACCATTGATATTGATATTACCGATTCCAATGTCATTCCCTCCAGGACGTCTCCCCGATGTGCTCGCCAGCGGAGGGCCATCGACTCCATTTATCTGGTTGCCGCTCATCATGAGATCCCACGGGGTTCCATCTCGATTCGCACCATGAATCACATCCTCGAAAGGCCCGGCGACGTGGGCGATTTCTATACGAATCGTGCGTGTTAAGGGCTGCCCTCTTATGGTTACCGTGCCCCTGGCGAGCCGTGCATTATTGGGATCCACAGGATCTTCAATGACTTGGAAGGTTCCTGGAACCTCCGAAC
>QIHI01000059.1 GCA_003230915.1 Kiritimatiellales bacterium
ACACCTTCCAAGGCCGCGAGATCGACTGGGCCACCGGCCTAACCTACTTCCGCGCCCGCTGGTACGACCCCGAAACCGGCCGCTGGCTCTCCAAAGATCCCATCGGCATTAGTGGTGGTCTGAACCAGTATGTGTTCTGCGGAAACAATCCGGTGAATTTCGTTGATCCATTGGGGTTGTGTGAAGAAGGAAGCAAATGGGATAAGTTTTGGGATACAATCAAGCGAGGGAAAGATGCGTATGACGCATGGAATCTTGATGTTTGGAGTGATACTATGGATGGTTTCGCTGATATAGCGGGCGATATTGGCGATGTATTTGGTGGGCTAGGGTTTGGAGATGCTTCGGATTTTATGGGTGATCTATCAGGAGGACTCGGGGATTTTTCTGAATATGGTGACGCTGCTGCAGATGCAGCACTTTATGAAGCCATACATGGGGTGCCTCCGGATGGAAGTTATACTCCAATTTATTGATCATAGAGGGTTGGATAATGAGTGCTTTTCTTAATGTTGTAATAGGTATAGCTGTCGCCACGATAGTTATTTTTATGCCGCTGTTTGTCGCGATGGCATTCCGACTCTTTTTCCGAGGATTGAATGCAAGACTATTGGCTATTCTGGTCGCTACACCATTTGCGGTTCTTCTTATTTCACGACTCGGCATTCTGTCTGACTTCCATTCAGAGAAATGTGATCACTGGATTGGCCTTACAGTCACCATACTAAGCTTTCTGACTACCCTTGTAGTATTTTTCGGCATCCCATATCTAATGGCAATAGGAGGAATTCGAATAGGTGATAGAATCATCGGAAAGAAATCGAGTTCTGACTAGATCTACCCCCCGAGGAGCAGAGGATTTCAACGGCTTTGAATCATCCAACCCCTGACCCCAAACCCAACGTAGTCGCCAAGCCCGCCGGAGAGCACCTGCTACCGGCCACCGATCCCAGATACATGAGTTGATTTGAGGCAACTCGCGGCAAGGAAAGTTTAATCTTTTATTTTGGCCTGAGGGGTGGAATCACGCTACTTTACTGCGAAATAACGGACAGGAGCAACTATGGCTGGAAAGCATATCGGATTGGGTCGCGGACTTGATGTATTGATTAAGGATGGAACGACGGCGAAGCGGCAGGCCACCGCGAAGAAGGTTCCGGCCAAGGCAGCGCCTGCACCGGAAGGCGGCGTGCGGGAGGTTCCCGTGAACAAGGTGGTCGCGAGCCCGTGGCAGCCGCGCAGTAATTTTGCGGCGGAGGCTCTTATGGAGTTGGTGGATTCCGTCAAGATCCACGGTGTGCTCCAGCCGCTCCTAGTGCGCGAGGTCGGCCAGAAGTTTGAGCTGATCGCTGGGGAGCGCCGCCTACGGGCGGCGCAGGCCGCACTGCTCAAGAGGGTGCCCGTGATCGTGATCGAGGCGACCGACGAAAAGGCGTTGGAGATTGCGCTGATTGAAAATCTCCAGCGCGAGGATCTTAACCCCATCGAGGAGGCTGAGGGCTATGCGTTGCTCCAAAAAAAGTTTAATCTAACGCAGGAGATGGTGGCGAAGCAGGTGGGTAAGGCGCGTGCTTCGGTGGCCAATAGTCTACGCTTGCTGGAACTCTCCGATACGATCCGCAAGTATGTGTCCGAAGAGTTGTTGTTCGTTGGCCATGCCAAGGTGTTGCTGTCGGTGGATAGCGACAAGGAGAAGGAGTTGCTTGCCCGCCGCGCCATTAAGGAGGGTCTCTCCGTCCGTGCGCTGGAAAAGATTGTGAAGAAACTCGGCCAACCGCCGAAGAAGGCTCGCGCCGAACGAGCCGATCTTCCACTCGACTATCTCCATACGCTCTCCGACGAGTTACACCAGTATTTTGGAACCAGCGTACGCATCACCCCCTCGAAAACGCTAACCAACGGTCGCAAGGTCAAAGGCTCGTTGGAGGTCGATTTCCACGACAACGACGAGCTCGACCGCCTGTTGACGTTGATTGGCTATTCGAACGAACTTTAAATCATGGGCGAATTATCTCCCAATCCGCGCGAGGCTTTAGCGAAGGAGTACGACGGCATCCATAACCGCCTTTTCTTTGTGCAAATCTTGCTGGTGGTCGGTCTGCTGGCGGCCTTTCAGTTTACTGGTGCGTCCGCCGCGCTAGCCAATGGCCTGACCACGTATTTTGGCGAAGACTTGTGGTATGTCACGAATGCGGTTTACACGGTCGTCGCCGTGTTCGGTTTTGCCGCCTGCATGTTTCCACTCTCCTACTACAGTAGTCACGTACTTGAGCATCACTATGAACTCTCGGACGAAACCTTCGGGGACTGGTTTGCCGACTTCCTTAAGTCGCTACTGATTGACCTTGCGCTGGGTGCAGTACTCTTCTCGGTGGTCTATGCACTGCTGCGTTGGATGCCCAACTGGTGGTGGCTCTTCGCCACCGTGCTCTACATTCTCTTTGCTGTCGTGTTCTCTACGCTCGCCCCGGCGGTTATCATGCCGCTCTTCCACAAGTTCGAGTCCCTCGACGAGGGCGATCTTACCGAAGCAGTCCGAGCCATGATGAAAGAGGCCGGCATCAAGGTGATCGGTATTTTTAAAGGAGGGCAGGAGACCAGAATCCATCCCGCAAGTGCCGCCTTTTCCGGCATCGGCCGTAGCAAACGCATCCTCCTCGGCGATACGCTACTCTCGAGCTATTCGCAAAAGGAGATACTCGCTATCCTTGCGCACGAAGTCGGACACTATAAAAACCGTGATACACTCCGACTGATGCTGACGAGCTCGGTGCTGGCGCTCGTTGGATTCTATATTTCGCACCTTTGTCTAACCGGACTCTCCGGGGCGCTTGGCTTTGCCCATATCTACGACATCGGCACCGCACCGCTCTTCCTTTTCAGCCTGTTCGTCTTTTCGCTCGCCTCGATGCCGTTTGCAAACCTGTACTCGCGCCGCCGCGAATTCGCAGCCGATGCCTACTCCATCGGTAAGATGGGCTCGCCCGATGCGCTGGTCTCAGCCTTCGAAAAGCTGGCCACCCAAAACCTCTCCAACAAGGAGCCGTCCGCCTGGGCCGAACTCCTGCTGGACAGCCACCCTTCCATTGCGCGCCGTATTAAGCGGGCAACCCAAGCCCCCAGCACCAAGCCCTAGAACATCATGCCCGATTCTTCCCATAACGAAAATCTGCGCCATGGGGGCAGGACATTTTTTTCTCGCGAGGCGATCACCGGGGTTCCGTGGATGGTGCTGGGAAAGTTGGTGTTATTCTTCGTCTACTTCGGGGTCAGCGTGTTGACCGTCAACGGCCTCGGCAAGGAAAAGTTCGGACTCTACAGCCTCGCCACCAATCTTGCCTCCTACCTGTTGGTCTTCTGCGGACTCGGGCTCGGCTCGGCACTGATGCGCTACGTGCCGGAACTCTCCACCCACAAGAATCGGCGCGGATTGATCCACCTGCTATGGAAATCGGCTCTGCTTCAGGTGCTGGCCACCGGGGTTGTTACTGCAGTGCTAATCTATTTTTCTGCACCGCTTCAGCGGATCTTCAATGCGGAACACGTAGAACACTTCCGTTTCTACCTCATGCTCGTCTGCGGGCTAGTGGGCCTGTTGCTCCTCAAGGATTTTGTAGGCACTGTTTTCACGTCCCTATTTTGCACTCGTACCGTGGCGTTGCTCTCTATTGCCCAAGGGGTGATCTGGCTGTCGGCGCTGGGCATCTGGCTCGCGGGTCATCCCGAGGTTTCCACCGTCTTCTACATCCAAATGCTCTCTATCGGTTTAGTTTATGCCGTAGGGGCCGGGCTACTGAGCCGTCATGTACGTGGACTCAAATGGCGAACCCTGCCCTACGGTATCGGAAAGCTCCGCACGCTGAAGTTTTCAGCAACGGCCATGGCAAGCGCCATTCTTCGTACGGTCATGTTCAAGTATTCCGAAATATTCTTCCTCGCGGTGGTCGGGGGAACGACGGTGGCCGGTATGTACGACCTCGGCTACAGTCTGCCCTTCACGATCGTTACCTTCATTCCGCTGGCTCTGCTGCCGCTCTTCACCGCCGCCTTTGCCGAGGCCTATGTTAAAGACCCGCACTGCCTCGGACGGTTGATTACCTCCTACTACAAGCTTCTGATGATGGTTTCGCTTCCGCTTGCTATACTCGGAGCCTTTTTTGCACCAGCGGCCTATCACATCATCTACATGGGTCAGATGGATGAAGCGGGGAAACTCGCCTCCGCCTTCTGCATTGTATTGCTATTTCCGCTCATCTCCATCCCACTCTCAATGGCACTCAAGGCGAAAGAAAAAGTACACAACATGCTGCCGATAACCCTGCTACAGATTGCCGTCAACCTGACCCTCGACTGGCTCCTGATCGTGCATCTGCGCTGGGGCATGTGGGGCGGTGTGGTCGCCGTCGCCGGCACCTTTTTCATCACCATATCGCCCCGCCTATTAATCGCCCGTAGCATTATTGGCGGAATTTATTTCCCTGTTCGTTTTTTCCTGCGCCTCGTGCTTACGCTCGTACTTGAATCCGCCGTCTTTTTCTGGATGGCTAGGAAGGTTCAGCTATTCGATCGCTTTGACAGCGACTTTCTTAACATCGGTCTCCTCTTCGCAATCGGGCTGGCCTACCTGCTGATCTTCCTTCTGCTTATCCGCATCCTGCGCCTCGTGCGAAAATCCGATATTGCCGACTTTCAGTCCCTGGAAATCCCCCGTCTCAACAAGCTACTGGGTTGGCTGTTCGGAGTTTAGGTCGGAGCGCCCTGCTGGCTCCGCGCCTTGCCGATTCCCTCAAATGTAAGTTATTATTTATAGCATATACGCTATATTTTTGGCCAAATAGGCTCATACAGGAGGGTTTATATAGCATATACACTATATAATATTTCTCATTCTAGACGCCGTGGAATTTATCGCGCGAGTCTTTTACAGCAATTGACCTTCATTAAATCAAACAGTAACGGATCAGCTGACACGGGAATAAATATGTGGCACAAAAATCGTACGTCAGCTCATGTCAGCTCATGTCAGCTCATGTCAGCTCAAACCGCTGGTTAGCCCATTATAATTCAATTTCTTTAACAATGAATGCTGTAGACTTTGAGTGATCGATAAAATTACCTTCATCTTTCAATAAAGCAGTTCCCAGCTCCTGCCCCTCGGGCGAACTCATAGCTTCCATTAAATCTTGCTCTGACTCGAACCAGACTTCCGCCACACCATCATATTCAGGTAACATCCCCCTCGAATCTCTTAGCCCTTCATTTAAGGGTGTATCGATCGTATGGGATTGCACATATTTCTTTGCCCTCATGATTTCCGCATTTTTCATAAAGAATGGACCATGTTTATTTAGCCAATAATCTTGGAACTGTTCTCGGGAAATATCTGGATGGCGGCAACAACACATGACGAATTTGATCATATCTATATCTCCTTATTTTGAGTTTATATTTGTACTGGCTAACGTGCGGGAGGAGCCAGACCGTCGTTCAGTGTACTTCTTTCCACCGCCCGCCAAAGCAGGCGGTGGCGGCGGATTAACCTTTGACGTTGCTTTCAACCCATTCGGTGAGATCTTTCACAGCGGCGATGGAGACATCGAAGGCGGCCTTTTCGGTTTCATCGAGTTCGACTTCGATGATTTTTTCGACCCCGCCGGCGCCCATGACCACCGGCACGCCGGAGTAGAGGCCGTCGACGCCGTACTCGCCGGAAAGTTTTGCCGCACAGGTGAGTACGTTCTTTTTATCCTTAAGAAAGGCTTCAGCCATTTTAATGGCGGAGAGGGCCGGGCTGTAGAAGGCCGAGCCGGTTTTGAGCAGGCCGACGATTTCGCCGCCGGACTTCGCGGTGCGAGCCGCGATGGCTTCAAGCGTTTCAGCATCCAGCAGCTGGGTGACGGGAACGCCGCCCGCGGTGGCGTAACGAGTCAGCGGGACCATGGTGTCGCCATGTCCACCCATGACCATGGCGGTGACATCTTCCGCCGCAATGCCAAGTTCGAGCGCGATGAGCGAGGAGAAGCGGGAGCTGTCGAGCACGCCGGCCATGCCGCAGACCTTTTCAGCGGGAAAGCCGGTGACTTTCTGCATCAGGTAGACCATGGCATCGAGCGGGTTGGTGACGACGATCACGAACGCATTCGGGGCTTGTTCCTTAATATTTTCACCGACGGTCTTGATAATACCGCAGTTGACTTCGAGCAGGTCGTCGCGGCTCATACCGGGTTTTCGGGGCAGGCCGGCCGTTACGATGATGACGTCGGCATCCTTCATGGCGGAATAGTCGTTGGATCCGGTCAGGTTGCTTGAAGAGGGAATAATGGTTGCGCCGTGGGTGATATCCAGACTTTTCCCTTGGGGGACGCCTTCGGCGATATCGATGGTGACGACGTCACCGAGTTCCTTCTGTGCGGCGAGCAACGCCATGGTTCCGCCGATCTGTCCGGCGCCGATCAATGCAATTTTTTTACGTGCCATTCTCTTTCTCCTTAGGGTAGTTGGCTAAAATTAACGTTCGATTCGCAGAACGTAGCACCGCGCCAAAAAGCCTGCAATGAATATGGCGGGCAAAAATAGGAAGATCCGAACTGGCATGAGCAAATCTAATTATCGCCAAGCCACTTAGCAGAGATCAGCGCACCACATCAACCGGGAAGTCGAACACGAACTCGTTAAAGGAGAGAGCTCTAACGAAATGCACCCGCCCCGTTCTTGGAAGAGATCGAGGGCTGAATCAATCGGTATCTAAAATAGAAACCGTTGCATTCGAAAGCTGAATTCGGGAGTCTACCCGCCCTTATGGTAGATGAATTTTGTCTTTTTTACAGGGCCTTTGGTCGCTAGTCTGTTGCTTTGTGTATTTTATCCATTTTTTAGAAGAGAGGATGCTGGGATGAAAAAGTGGTTTAGCCTGATTTTGATGGGGTTGGTTTTTTGCGGGGAGGACAAAGTTTCGGCTCAACGGAAGGGTTCATCGGCTCCTTCCTTACGAGTGGTGTGTAATGTTCTGATGGTGGAGGTTCGGGTCGATGGCAATAGCGTGGCCGCCGGAAACCCCATTAAACTGAAGAAAGGGCAGCGGTATGCGCTTTCGGTGACGAAACCCGGCTATGTGCCCTATCGGAAATCCTTCTCGGCAGAGTGGCGCGGCGAGAAGAAAAAGAGCGTGGTACTGGAAAAGGGCATTGGTCCGGTAGAAGGCCAACCGTGGTTTGCCGAACTCGAGGACGGGATTAAAATGGAATTCATGCCGATACCCGCCGGCCACTTCATGATGGGCTCGAACGAGGGGGAAGATGACGAGCGTCCGATACACCGAGTGGAGTTCAAACGACCGTTTTGGATGGCAAAGACCGAGGTGACGAACCAGCAATATGAACAGTTCCGCCAGGTGAACTATAAGCCAGAGAAGAATGAGGTGGAGATGCCGAAGGGCGCGGCCTATCCAGTTTGCTATGTCTCGTGGAATGATGCTCGGAATTTTTGTAAATGGCTGACCAAGAAAGAGCGTCGCCGCGGACGTTTGCCGGAGGGCTATGAATATGCACTGCCGACGGAGGCGGAGTGGGAATATGCCTGCCGCGCCGGAACCACCGGGGGATATGCAGGGAACGTGGATGCTATGGCCTGGCATAAGAAAAACAGTGCGGAGCGGACGAATCCCGTGGGACAAAAGAAGCCCAATACGTGGGGCTTGCACGACATGCACGGGAATGTCTGGGAATGGTGCGCGGACGAGTGGTATGCCTCGTATTCCAACGCGCCGACGGCGGGCTCGCAGCGTGGCAATGCTTACGACGAGTATGAGGTGGATCGCTTACGGATGGATGAGGAAGGGAACACCTACCGTTTGCATAGCCCGTGGAATCGGGTGGTGCGGGGCGGTAGCTGGCAGTATTCGGCTCTGGCCTGCCGCTCGGCAAACCGCTACTACCACGAGCCGAGTTTCTTGCTCAACTATCTCGGTTTCCGACCCGTTGTTCTGTGGAATCCGCCCGCCTATAGGCTGAAAACTAGCACCCGTCTTGAAGGGGGGCTATAAAAGATGAGGCTACTGCTACGATGCATAGCCGCCTTTTCGTTGGGCCTTATTTTGATTTTGACGGGCTGTTCGATGAGCCATGCATCCAAACCGTCTATCCGACAGGTGAAATCTGCCCTGGAGAAGGCGGGCAAACAGTCGGATTCCAAGGCGAAGATCTACTATCTGCACCTCGCCTACGAGCAGACTCGGAAAATGGAGAAAGCAACCCCACCGCCTGAAAAGCTGGACGTGTTTTTGCAGCAGTATGGGGCGGTGCTGGACGGCATTCCGCGGGAGGTCTACGGTTTATCCATGCAGACGGAGGAGTTCGAGGCTTTCGAGTGGGCACTTGAAAATGGTGCAAAAGTGGACGTCCATTACAACGAGCTGCTGAAGTTTTGGGAACTGGGTTCGGCGTGGCGCGATTGCATCCTTAGCGAACATTCGGAAACGGCTTTACCGATTTTCATGGACGAGGCGATCAAAGGATACGACCGGATTTTTTTCAGGCAACATCTGGCGGAGTTCAAGGCGAGCGGGTTCAGACTGCACCGTCTGATGGTTCCCACAGAATTCAACTCTCGCCTTTGCCGTTTTATCGCCGATGAAGCCGAACGAGCTATGAAGAAGGGCAACAACGAGCAAGTGCTCTTTTGGGTGGACAACATGCCATCGCTTCCTTCGGTGGTGTATATCGATGAAAAGACAAAGCAGGTTATGCGGGAGCTTGGCGACTATGCCCTTCAAACGTTGGAAGATGAGGCTATGTTTTTCAAGCTGGTTGAACTTGGGTATGATTTGAACCGGATAGATTTAGATAATCCGGTCATTGGCAGCAAGCTAATCGCCGCCCTTCGCGCCAACCCCGAGTATGCTGTTCGGGTGCTTGCCCTTGATGAGTGGCGGGGGGTAATGGCGGAAGTGAATTTTGATTTTATAAAGACCTTGCCGGATGATGCCCTCGATGCGCTGACTTGGCTATACCTGGACGAAGCCATTGAGTTCAGCATGAAACACAATGACGGCGAGGGGGCTCTGCGCTTTATCCAGTTGCGTGCGAAAAAGAAGCCGTACGACCAAGGAGCCTATATGAAGTTGACCAACCGCTCCCTTAAGCACGAAAGCAAGGAAGGCTTTAACTATGTGCTGAAGCATGGCGAGAATCTGGATATCTTTAATCTCGATTTGTCGGCCTTGGCCGAAAGTCAGGATCTGTTTGTTCAGTATGCACCAAAAATCATGAAGAAGATCTACCACACCATGGACTCCCATCCGAAGACCGATGGAACGACCTTCGGTCGGATCTACGCAGCTTTTACGGCCGACAACGAACAGGCTGGCCTCTATATCGTCGAGAACTATAACCTCTCGAAGAAATGGGTGGAGATCACGAAAGGCCGTACTCTGCTCATGGATGTTTGCCGAGCGGGCAACCTTGCGGCCGCCCGTTATCTCATCGAGAAAACAGGGGCGGATGTTCATGCTCAGACGGGCTATCAGGAGTTAAAAATAAACCTGTTTGGCCGGGTACGACCCACAGAGGGAAAGCTTACCCCCATTTTTTTCGCGGCGCAAAGCGGTAATACAGAGCTGATCAAATACGTCGCAGCGCAAAGATTTGATAGTGTGAATTCGCGTTCAAATTTTGGAGCAACCCCTCTGATGTATGCCGTGAGCGAAGGGCAACTCGAGGCCGTAAAAGTCCTCATCAATCTTGGAGCGAGGGTAAATGCCCAGATGAATCCCAATCTGAACAACGGGATTGGCGACTTCTCCGAAATCTCCAACGCCTATCGCCGTGCCCGTGCCGACGAAAATCAGAAAGTCCTCGCGGTACTTAAGCAGGCCGGCGCCCGCCCATAGCCTTGCGGCTTAGAGTATTGGATGTTCGCGTCTAGAGTTTCCTCCGTTTATAGAAAGGGGGAATGATAGGGCAGAATAGGGTGAATTCGCATCTTTTGGCGGACTTTTTGGCGAAAACGTGATATTACCTGTACGTAACATAAAGGTCGTCGGGAAGTTTCGTGCACTTCGGCGGACGGATTCATGGCCTGAAAAACTAGGACTGAAGGAGACCGTAAATGAGGAAATACTTATTGAGCATGTTTATTCTCTGCTTCTCCGTTTGGGGCGTTATTGTGGATAATGTGGTTATTCCATCCGACGCCCAGTTGCGTCAGGATGTGGGGTCGTATACCCGCTATCGGGTTAAGACGTGGGAAAAGGGGAGCAAGTTCGACGTTATCCGCGACGAGTTGATGATCTATGCTATCGTGAAAAATCGCGAGCAACTCTACTATATGGAACACAAATCCTATTTTGAGAACTCCTTGAAAAACCTACCACAGGGAACCCCGGTGCAGTTGCGATACGTCCGCCGCTTTCCCAAGGTTTGGAAACGGCATATCTACGATCTGCGTGAGGGCGGCATTCCCATCGTTCGCTATTCTGCCGCACAACTCGTTCAAAAACAGCGGGAAATCTGGAGGTTCACCGGCATCATGAGTGGCATTTTTTTAGCGCTTGCGGGGGTCGGGTGGATTGGGCGCCCGCGCCAGAAATAAATCTGGCCTAAACTCTGAACGCCAACGGCTTCTTTCCACTCTAATCTCGCCAAGGAGCTAATTATGACGAAACAGATGATGATTATAGGATCGATGGCTTTGGCTGTCGGGGCATTTGCTGAAAGGAAGGAGTCCGGGATGGAAAAGGCTGTATTTGCCGCAGGATGCTTTTGGGGGGTGGAATCGATCTACCAACAGATTG
>QIHI01000064.1 GCA_003230915.1 Kiritimatiellales bacterium
TCGAGGCGGCCTTCGAAGAGTTCGATGATTTCGAGCAGGGTGATGTCGGCGGCGGGTCGGTCGAGCAGGTAGCCACCATTGCGCCCGCGGATGGTGCGAACGAGGCCGGCGTTGCGCATGGGGATAAGGATTTGCTCGATGTAGGCGATCGAAATCCCTTGCTTGCTGGCAACAGCTTTGCCACTGACGGGGGTTTGATCCCCACCGTCGGCGGCTATCTGCGCGAGGATGCGCAGGCCGTAGCGTGGCTTGGTCGACAGTTTCATTAGATGTTGTATTCAGGAAGGCCGGTGTGGCGGTCGAGCTCGGCCTCGATGGTTTTAGTCATTTCAGCGGTATCGCCGTCGATTTCCAGCTGGAGGTCAATGTGTTTTTCGTCCACACCGCTTTCGCCGATAGCAATAACGAGTAGCTCGTTGGGGGCATTGAGTGCCTTTAGGCAGGTGAGGTCGTAGTCGTCGGCACGCTCGAGCGAGTTGATGAAGATCAGCCCGGCATCGGTGAGGATGCGCCCGAGCTCGCCGATGCGGCGAATATGTTCTTCGCGATCCCAGAAGCTATTGCCAATATCGGCTTCGAGACCTTTGGTCAGATTGGAAAGGCCGAGGTAGTAGGATTGCAGACGTTTGTTAAAGAGCTTGTATTCCAGATCCTTGGCCAGTTTTGGGGCGTGGGCTTCGTCGCCAATGAACAGCACCCATTTTCCTTTGTGCCGGTTGCGCTGAGCGCGGTTTCCGGGAGTGATGCGGCCTTGCTCCCACTGGAAGTTGCGCGGTTCGGTTCCTGCATCAGTTTGGTTGACGCTGAGGTGGCGTTTAATCATGCCGGCTCCAGCGGTGGCATTGCTGATCGGGTCGATGAGGATGAAGCTTCCGGTTTCACGATTTTCGGTGTAGGAGTCGAAGAAGAGCGGCTGGTGAGTGGCCAGAGTGATGCGCCCGATTTCGTTGAGTTGAAGTTCCTTGGCGGGATGTCTTTGCAGGGTGTTGACATCGATGTTGAACTTGAGTTCGCTTATCTTGGCCTTGGTGGTGTGGCTGGTGTGTCGGATGACGTAGGTCTGGCCTTCTTTGAGTGGTTTTTCAGTCATCCAAACGATGGAGGCTTCAAGGTGGTTGGAGATATGGGGCATGTTTTCCGCATGCACGATCATCTCGCCGTTGGAAATGTCGATCTCGTCGTTGAGTTCAAGCATGACTGACTGTGGCGCGAAGGCTTCGTCGAGATCGCCATCGGCGGTAACGATGCGCTTGATAGTTGATTCCTTGAGCGATGGCAGTGCTATAATCCGATCGCCGGGGCGCACGGTTCCGGACGCCACGGTTCCGGCAAAGCCGCGGAAGTTGAGATCCGGACGGCTGACAAGCTGGACGGGAAAGCGGAAGTCGTCGAGGTTGATGCCGCCGGCCACGTCCACCTCTTCGAGGATGGGCAGTAGCGGCCCGCCGGTATACCAATCCATGTTGTTCGAGGGTTCAACGACGTTGTCGCCCTTGAGTGCGGAGATCGGGATGAAGGTGATCTTCGGCATATCGAGTTCGGCACTGAAGGCTTCGAAGTCGGCTTTGATGGAGTTGAAGATGTCTTCGGCGTAGTCTTTGAGATCCATTTTGTTGACGACGACCACGATGTGCTTGAGGCCGAGTAGCGAGACGAGGAAGGTATGCCGCTTGGTTTGGGTGATTACACCGAGGCGTGCGTCGATAAGAATTAGCGCGAGGTCGGCGGTGGAGGCGCCAGTGGCCATGTTGCGGGTGTACTGTTCGTGGCCCGGGGTGTCGGCAATAATAAACTTGCGCTTGGGTGTGGCGAAGTAGCGGTAGGCGACATCGATGGTGATGCCTTGTTCGCGCTCGGCCTTGAGGCCGTCGAGCAGGAGGGCGTAGTCGATCTCGCCGTCACCGGCGTTGCCGACCTTTTCGCTATCGGCGTGCAGGGCGCTGAGCTGATCATCGAAGATGAGCTTGCTGTCGTAGAGCAGCCGACCGATCAAGGTCGATTTTCCGTCGTCCACCGAACCGCAGGTAAGTAGGCGGAGTAGGCTCTTATTTTCGTGTTGGTCTAAAAATTGATCAATGTCCATGGGTGTATCCTTTGGTAAATTCGTAGCGGGTAATGAGTGGCTTCGTCTAAAAATAGCCTTCGCGTTTTTTCTGTTCCATCGAGGCGTCAGAGTCTTTATCGATGGCTCGGGTGGAGCGTTCACTAAGCCGGGTGGTCATCATTTCCTCGACGATCTTTTCGACGGTGTCGGCCTCGGATGCAACGGCACCCGTGAGGGGATAGCAACCGAGCGTACGGAAACGGATCATCTCTTCGCGAGGTTTCTGCCCATCGAGCGGCAACCGGTCGTCGTCGACCATGATCGTCATCCCGTTGTATTCGACGACGGGGCGTTTTTTGGCAAAGTAGAGCGGGACGATTGGAATGTTTTCGAGGCGGATATATTGCCAGACGTCGAGCTCGGTCCAGTTGGAGAGGGGGAAGACGCGAACACTTTCGCCGGGGTTGACACGGGCATTGTAGTTGGCCCAAAGCTCGGGGCGTTGGTTTTTGGGATCCCATTGGTGGTGTTGATCGCGAAAGGAAAAGATACGTTCCTTGGCGCGCGATTTTTCCTCGTCGCGGCGAGCCCCGCCAAAGGCACAGTCAAATTTGTGGTGGTCGAGCGCGGCGAGCAGAGCCTGCGTCTTCATGAGGTCGGTATATTTCCGACTACCCAAATCGAATGGGTTGGCTCCGGCGGCACGGCCTTCTTCGTTGAAGTGTACGAGCAGGTCTAAGCCCTCTTCCTTGCAGAACTGGTCGCGGAACTGGATCATCTCTTTAAACTTGAAGGTGGAGTTGATGTGCAGAAGGGGGAAAGGCACTTTGCTCGGATAGAATGCCTTTTGTGCGAGGCGCACCATGACGCCGGAGTCCTTTCCGATCGAGTAGAGCATGACCGGGTTTTCGAACTGGCTGTAGGCGTCGCGAATGATGCGGATGCTTTCCGCTTCCAACTGTTTTAACTGGCTTAGTTGATGTTTCATGGTTGGTTCCTTTGAGTAACTCGTAATGCGTAATTGAAGAGTACCGCGCAACTATTTTTTGGCGATGGTTCCGTCGGGATTGAAGTGGAGTCCGCACTCTTTTTGTTCAGGTTGCTCCCACCACCAGCGACCGGCGCGGATGTCTTCGCCGGGCTTGATGGCGCGGGTGCAGCAGGCGCAACCGATGCTGACAAAGCCTTGGTCGTGCAGTGGGTTGTAGGGAACGTTGTTTTCCTTTAAGTAGTGTTGTACCTCTTCGAGCGTCCAGTCGATGAGCGGATTAAACTTGGGAATACCGTTACCGGAATCCCATTCGATGGCGTGCATTTCGGTGCGGGTGGGGGATTGGTCGCGCCGTAGCCCGCAGATCCAGCCGTCGGATTTACTGAGGAATCGCTTGAGCGGATGAATCTTGCGCACTCCGCAGCAACGCTTGCGTGCCTCGATGCTTTTACGGAACAGGTTGATGCCTTCCTCGGCCACCATTTCCTCGACTTCGGCGGCATCAGGAAAGGCAATCTGGATGTTCAGGCTGGTTTTTTCCTCGGTGGCGGCGATGAGGTCGTAGGTTTCGGGGAAGAGCCGGCCGGTATCGAGCGTGAAAATCGGAATGCCGTGGTTTCCTTGTGCAATGAGATTGGTGATCACCTGGTCCTCTTGGCCGAGGGAGGTGGCGAATACGGGGGATTGCAGGGTTGCAGCTGCAAAGGCTACAACTTCTTCTGCGGTGGAACCGTTGAGTTTGGCTTGAAATTCGCCGATATTTTCCGGTGTTATTTTTCCCATATTTGTTCCATTTGATTTGAATGAACGGATAAATTATAAATATGATCGGAATAGTAAAGTATAAAAGTTGAGAAATATTATTCTGTAATAGGTGAATACACCCGTTTGTGGGATTTTTTATGAAAAAATATAATTTTTTGAGAAAAAGGTTGCAGGAGCCCATTTTGTTCAGTAATTAATGAACATTATGAATGGAGAATCCCTAGCCACCACAGGACTAAGCGAACTTGAGCGAGAGGTCATCGAGTTGTTTATTCGGATGGCCGACGTGTTAAACCTGCCGCGTTCGGTGGGGGAAATCTATGGATTACTCTTCATCTCTTCCGCCCCGCTTTGCCTCGACGATTGCCGTATTCGCTTGAATATTAGCAAGGGTTCGACCAGTCAAGGTTTGAAGATTCTGCGTTCGTTTGGGGCAATCCGCACGGTCTATATTCCCGGCGATCGCAAGGACTACTATTTGGCGGAAACTTCACTGCGCAAGATCGCCTCGGGCTTTGCGGGCGAGCAAGTCCGCCCCCACGTCGATGGCGGCAAGGAGCGGATCGAACGAATCCGGGAGCTGTTGGAAGAGCATGGGAGCGCAGAACGGGAAATGATCGAGGACAAAATCGACCTGCTAGAAAATTGGCAGAAACGAGCCGGCAAGATACTTCCGCTTATTTTGAAATTGATTGGTGGCTAAGACGCATGGAACGGACTCCACAATTTGAAAAGGGTGAGCATTGGTACTGCGTGCGATCTAAGCCCAAGAAAGAGCGGATGGCCGCCGGTAGCTTGGCATCGCTCCACGGGCTGGAGGTATTCTGTCCACAGATCCGTTTCCAGCGCAAGACGGTGCGCGGACCGGTCTGGTTCCAAGAGGCGATGTTCCCCAGCTATCTGTTTGCCCGCTTCGATCTGTTCGAAATGAAGCGCGCGGTATCCTATGCTCCTGGCATACTCAATATTCCCATGTTCGATAATCGCATTGTGTTCGTGCCAGATGCAGTGATCGAATCGCTTCAGGCGGAGCTTGATTCCGAGAGTGTGACCGAAGCGGTTGCGCCGCTGGAAGTCGGCGAGGAAACCACGATTTTAGAAGGCTCGATGCGGGGCCTGAAAGTAAGAATAATCAAGCTGATGCCCGCGCAGGAGCGTGTGGCGGTCTTGATGGAAATGATGGGGACGTTGGTGGAAGCCGAGTTCCCTTCCGATGCGCTGGAGCATCGGATGAAGCACCCTATGGCGGCGGAAAAATAGTTCCGAAATGCCGAATATCCCATGTTTGGGTATTCTAACCAGCTTAGCGAAATGAAGAAGGTTTCAGCCCCGAGGGCTGATCGACCAAGGGCGGCAGCGTAGACTCAGGAGTTAATTATGTGTGGAATTATTGGATATTTTGGAAAGCGGAAGGCTTCGGAGATTTTAGTCGATGGGTTGCGGCGGATGGAATACCGCGGCTACGACTCGGCCGGTGTGGCCTGTCTGCACGACGGTGTGATCGGAGTGGTGAAGAGTCCTGGCAAGATCAAGGGTCTTCGTGAAAAGGTCGATGTCTCGGAGCTGGACTCTATTCGGCAGGCCATGCTGGGCATGGGCCATACCCGCTGGGCGACGCACGGCGAACCGAACGAACTGAATGCCCATCCGCACTTCGATGCCTCCGGCCATTTTGTAATGGTGCATAACGGCATCATCGAAAACTATAAAGAGATCAAAGCCGGGCTTGCCCAACATGGCATTGCGTGTGTTTCCGATACCGACTCCGAGGCACTGGTTCAGCTGATCGCCTATTGCTATCAGGGAAACCTCGAAAAAGCGGTAAGCGAGGCTCTAAAAAAGATTAAGGGAACCTATGGGATTCTGGTGATGACCGACCACGAACCGGAAAAGTTGATCGCCGCGCGCTGTGGCAGTCCGATCGTAATTGGACTGGGAAATGATGAGACTCTGATTGCCAGCGATGCTTCCGCCATTATTCCGCACACCCGCGATGCGATGTATTTGGAAGACTACGATATGGCCGTCATTACCGCCGCCGGGGTTCAGATGTTCGATTTGCAACACGCCCCGGTCAACCGCGAAGTAACGGAAATGGATTGGGATGCTGGCTCGGCGGAAAAAGGGGAGTACGCCCATTTTATGCTCAAGGAAATGTTCGAACAGCCCGGAGCAATTCGCAACTCCATCCGCGGCCGTCTCGATTTTGATATGGGTACCGCCATCCTTTCCGGCCTCGATTTTTCCCCGCGCGATGCCGCGCAAATTAACCGTGTGTTGGTGGTAGGCTGCGGCACATCAATGAACGCCGGTATGGTGGGCGAGTACGCGATTGAAGAGATGGCCGGTATTCCTGCCGAAGTGGAGCAGGCCGCGGAATTCCGTTATCGCAATCCGATCGTTACTCCGCAGGATCTCGTGATCGCCATCAGCCAGTCGGGCGAAACGGCCGACACGCTGGCGGCCGTGCGCGAGGCCAAGCACAAGGGGGCCGTGGTGGCCGGACTCTGCAACGTGGTGGGTTCCACCATCGCGCGCGAAACCGGACGTGGTGTCTATCTGCACGCGGGCCCTGAGATCGGAGTGGCTTCTACGAAGGCGTTCACCTGCCAGGTGGCGGTCATGCTGATGATGGCACTAAAGCTGGCGCGCGGTCGCCGTATGCCGCGCCACGAGGGTGAAGAGCTTTGCCGGTGGATCGAACGCCTGCCGGAATTGGTCGAAAAAGTGCTGGCTCAGAACGAGGCAATTAAGACCGTGGCGCAAAAATATGCCGACAAGCAGAATGCATTTTTCATTGGCCGCGGCTACCTCTTTCCGGTGGCGATGGAGGGGGCGCTCAAGCTGAAGGAGATCAGCTATATTCATGCAGAAGGATACCACGCCGCGGAACTCAAGCATGGTCCGATTGCGCTACTCGAAGAATCCACACCGGTCGTGGCATTGCTGAACAATATCCCCGGTAAGGAAAAAACCATGGGCAACGCCGAGGAGTGCAAGGCGCGCAAGGCTCCGGTTATTGCTGTAGTAAGCGAAGGCGACGAAGCCACGGCAGAAGGATTCGACGATATGATCGTGGTGCCCGATTGTCCTCCGTGCATCGCTGCTGTTCCAACCGCCGTCGCTCTCCAGCTACTGGCCTACCACATTGCCGCCACCCGTGGCTGCGAGATTGATCAACCCCGCAATTTAGCAAAATCTGTCACCGTTGAATAAACTCAAGGAGTATAAAATGAAAAAGGCGCTAATTACAGGAATTACTGGACAGGACGGTTCGTATTTGACCGAACTGCTGATGGAAAAAGGATATGAAGTCCACGGGATTATTCGCCGGGCTAGCTCCTTTAATACACATCGGATTGATCATCTTTATCAGGATCAGTTAGCCGGGCACCCACAGATGATTTTGCACTACGGCGATTTAACCGACTCGAGTAATCTTAACCGTTTAATTGAGAAAATTGAACCCACCGAAATTTATAACCTTGCCGCCCAGTCGCACGTGCAAGTTTCTTTCGAGGTGCCTGAATATACGGCCGAGGCCGATGGAATTGGGGTGTTACGCATTCTAGATGCCATTCGTGAAACCGGCGTTGACGCTCGCTTCTATCAGGCTTCGACTTCGGAGCTTTATGGACAGGTGATGGAGGTTCCACAAACCGAGACCACGCCGTTTTATCCGCGGTCACCGTATGCCGTCGCCAAGCTGTATGGCTTCTGGATCGTCAAAAACTATCGCGAGTCCTACGGCCTGCACGCCAGCAACGGTATTCTCTTCAACCACGAGTCGCCGCGCCGTGGCGAAACCTTTGTGACTCGCAAGATCACCATGGCGGTGGCTCGAATTTCACGCGGGCTACAGGAGTGCCTCTATATGGGGAATATCGATGCCTTGCGCGACTGGGGCTATGCGCCTGACTATGTTGAAATGATGTGGATGATGCTACAGCAGGATACACCCGATGACTACGTTGTCGCCACCAACGAAATGCACACGGTCCGCGAATTCATCGAAAAATCTTTTGGAGGTGTAGGGATCGAAATCGGATGGCAGGGCAATGATGTGGATGAAGTCGGTAAAAACAAAGCCACCGGAGAGATCGTGGTACGGATGGACGAGCGCTACTACCGCCCCTGCGAAGTTGAGCAGCTGCTCGGCGACCCCGCCAAAGCCAAGCGCCAGCTCGGCTGGGAGCCTCAGGTGAAGTTCGAGGAACTCGTCAAAATTATGACCGATGGGGATTTACGGTTATTAGATAACCCCAACTACGAACTGGGATTTTAGGTTTACCAAAAAATACATAAAGGAACCTATTCCATGGAATTAAATTCAAAAATATACGTAGCGGGTCATCGAGGCCTCGTTGGTTCTGGGATATGGCGTGCGCTGGAGAGGCGTGGGTATACGAATCTCATTGGCCGACCTTCGAAGGAACTCGACTTAATTAATCAACCGGCGGTCGATGAATTTTTTGCGACCGAGAAGCCGGACTATGTGGTGCTTGTTGCTGCCAAGGTGGGCGGCATTGTAGCCAACAGCACTTACCGCGCACAGTTTTTATATGAAAACCTTATGATTGAGGCCAACGTGATCCATTCGGCCTACAAGCACGGTGTGAAGAAACTTTTATTCCTCGGTTCCAGCTGTATCTATCCCAAGCTCGCCCCGCAACCCATGAAGGAGGAGTACCTACTGACCGGCATGCTGGAGGCGACCAACGAACCGTATGCCATTGCCAAGATTGCCGGTATTCGTTTGTGCGATGCCTACAACCGGCAGTACGGTACCAACTTCATCTCCGCCATGCCCACGAATATGTATGGGCCCGGCGACAACTACCACCCCGAAAACTCCCACGTGCTTCCGGCCTTCATTCGCCGCTTCCACGAGGCAAAGAAACAAGGCTTAGAAAAGGTGGTGTGCTGGGGGAGCGGCTCTCCTCTTCGAGAATTTCTCTATAGTGATGATTTGGCGGAAGCCTGTGTCTTCCTGCTTGAAAATTCGTCGTATGCTGATATGGCATTCGAGGATGAAACCGGCACGGTGCAGTCGCATATCAACGTGGGGTCGGGTCGGGAAATCAGCATCAAAGAGCTGGCCGAAACGGTGAAAGAGGTTGTTGGTTTTGAGGGCGAAATTGAATGGGACGACTCCAAACCCGACGGCACTCCGCGCAAACTGATGGACTCCTCTCGACTCCTTTCCATGGGGTGGTCGCCGCAAATCGGTTTTCGCGAAGGTATCGCTCGTGCCTATGAGGATTTTAAGAAGCGCTACAGTGATCAGAATATGAATTAGTAAGAAATACTAATCTAGTATGAAATACTAAAAATAATATAAGAAATAGTTTTTAACGACTTCCTTTGTTGGATAATCTCCAAAATTATTATTTGTGCGGATTAATTAATAATTAAGGAGAGTCGGAATGAAAAAGGTAGCATTTGTTTTTGGAGTTCTTGCAGTTGGTGGCGGAGTGCATGCCGGTGTTGTTGCCGGGTGGGATGTAAACGGAGTCGATGTTAACGACGGAACCGGGCTGGACATATCAGGCATCCCTTATGTTTTTTCGGCAACCACCAGTGAAACCGGACATGTTTCAGCCGAGCTAACGCTCGGTGCTGGAGTGAACCCAAGCACTGCGGTCAACCAGTATGGATTTAAGATTGCGGGCAGTGATCAAACCAATTCTTTGGCTGGGGCAATCGCAATGAACCACTATCTGGAGTTTTCATTGACTGTTTCCGACGGGTATGAGCTAAGCCTCGACTCCATTGAAATGAATGGAATGGGCAGTTCGACCGCTTGTTCCAACGTGGTATTGGCTTCGAGTATCGACGGGTTTTTGGTCGGGCAGGAAATCGCATCCGTGTTTCCGGCAAATGTGACTGGAGGGTTCGATACCGATGCGAGTGGATTTGGAGCGCCTATTGATTTAAGTGCAGCCAAATATCAGAGCCTGACAGGTACGATCTTCTTTCGATTATATGGGTGGAACAGTACATCTGGGAGCGGAGCTACTTATTTACGCAACTTGTCCGGCGATGACCTCGTGGTCAATGGAACCCTAATGGAGATTTCCTCTGGGGGAATCCTGACGTTGTCGCTGGGGGCATCAAATGGCACGTCTTCCGTATCGGCCACCTTCAGCGGAGCGGGTGGCACCAATTATGTTCTGCAACACCGGGTAGGCCTCGCCGATTCCAACGGATGGAATACGGTATCGGCTCCTTTTACATCCAATGCAACCTGGGAGATTGAAACAACCAACACCAACTCCGCCGGCTTCTATCGCGCGATCACTCAATAGAGATTTCGCTGAGATTCCCATAATAAAGTACTATCGGCATACCTCTCCGTCATGCCCTTGCCTTTTTCAGGCAGCTGGTCATTTGGGATCGATAGTGATTTCACTAGCCGTATCCATACCTTTCAACACTTCGAGTGCTACCGTGGCCTTAAATATTGAGTCCACTTCTCTGAGGCGTATCGCTAATTTCCATGACTGTTGTAGTGGCGGTTCTTAGAACCGCTTTCTTGAACAGAGGTGAAAACAATTCCGGCCACCTGCCCTCTAAACTTCTATTTTACAAACGCCTAACCGCACACTTCTCCGGCATCATTTTGGCCGTCGCCTACGACCAATTTCGCAGAAATAGATGAAGCGAATCATAAGGCAACTTTACGCTGAGGAGGGCGTGACCTTCGATATAAAATATACTACCTCGTGATCTAGTTGATGCGCGACTTTGGGGTCTAACATAGTGAATGAAACTAATAATGAAGTAATTCAGGAGAAGATAATGATGGCAAAAAACTCACTGGAGTACCTGGACGGGAAACGTGTTCTAATTACTGGTGGTACAGGATCACTAGGTAAGAAATTGACTGAGATCATGCTCAAAGAAAGCGATGTATGTACGATCGTTATATACAGCCGTGACGAGTATAAACAATTTCTGATCAAGTCAATGTATACTCAGGAAGAACAAAAACGCTTGAGATTCTTTATAGGGGATGTGCGGGATGCTGCCCGCATGAAGCGCGCAATGATCGGAGTGGATTATGTGATTCATGCTGCTGCTGTAAAACAGGTTGATACGGCCGAATATAATCCCGACGAGTGCATCAAGACAAATGTAGATGGTGCACAAAATGTGATAAATGCCTGCCTAGATACAGAGGTTAAAGGCGTAGTGGCCCTATCAACGGATAAAGCATGTGCACCAATCAATTTGTATGGAGCCACCAAGTTGGTTTCCGATAAGCTGTTCTGTGCTGCCAACAATATAGCCGGGAAATATAATATTCGGTTTAGTGTAGTTCGTTATGGCAATGTTATGGGGTCTCGTGGTTCGGTTATTCCATTTTTTGCGGAAAGAAAGAAAGAGGGCGTTTTGCCTATTACCGATGAACAAATGACCCGTTTCAATATTTCCCTCGAGGAGGGAGCCGATCTGGTGCTTTATGCCATGAACCATCATCTCGGCGGAGAAATCTTTATCCCAAAAATTCCTTCCTACCGAATTATGGATGTGGCTACGGCAATTGCCCCGAGCTGTGAAACCAAAGTGGTAGGCATACGCCCTGGTGAAAAGCTACATGAAGAGATGATTACTCCAACGGATTCTCTAAGCACGATCGATATCGGGCCGTATTATGTAATTTTGCCCACTGTTTCTAAGCATCCGGAAGAGAGTTTTTTGAAACACCATAATGGAGAAAAGGTCGAAGAGGGCTTTGCCTATAATTCGGGTACCAATGAGGCCTGGGATACGGTTGAGAGTCTGCGCGAAAAAATTAAGACCTTCGTCGATCCTGATTTTAAACCGGAATAGTTCAATGGAAATAATACCATATGGACGTC
>QIHI01000079.1 GCA_003230915.1 Kiritimatiellales bacterium
GTATCGCGATCTACATCCAAAAAAACCGGATGTGCCCCGTTGTAGGCTATGGAGTTGGCTGTGGCTACAAAGGTCAGTGCTTGAGTCAATACCTCATCGCCAGCTTGAACATCGACCAATCTTAAAGCCACCTGCAGCGCGCTGGTTCCATTCACCGTTGCAATCGCCCGTTTTGCGCCAAGATAATCGGCAAGCTCATTTTCAAATCGATCTACATAAGCTCCGACGCTCGACACAAAGGTGGAATCGATGGCATCCGCAACATACTCCTTTTCTAAACCCGAGAAACGTGGCTCATGCAACGGGATAAAATCGGCTGTGCCAAAATGAGATCGGATTAGCTGAAAAAGAGCATCATACATTATAGATGTTGGCCTTGAATTTTTTTAAATTCTCCTCTTGCACAAACCAATCGATGGTTTTTTGAAGTCCGGAGCGAATGTCATATTCGGGTTTGAATCCCGTTAACTCTTCAATTTTTGAATTGTCGCACCAAAGGCGGAATACCTCCGACTTCCCCGGTCTCAGGCGAGCTTCATCGGTGACGAACTCTACATCGCTCTTCATCAATTCCTTAATTAAGTTCAACGTATCACCCACCGTAATCTCAAAATTAGACCCAATATTTACCGTCTCACCCACTGCCTTTTCGCACTCCGCCAAAGCAATGAAGCCGCGGCATGTATCCAGCACATAGTTAAAATCACGCGTCGGGGAAACATCACCCAATTTAATCTCTTTCTTGCCATTTGCGATCTGCGCAATGATGGTCGGGATTACAGCTCGCAGGGATTGCCGAGGCCCGTACGTATTAAATGGGCGGGCAATGGTCAGCGGCAGGTCGAATGCATTATGGAAACTCGTGGCCATGGCATCCGCCCCGATCTTGCTGGCGCTATAAGGCGATTGCGGCTGAATGGGATGTTTTTCATCAATCGGCACATATTTCGCAGTGCCATAAACCTCACTGGTCGACGTATGCACCACCCGCTCACAGCCATTATCCTTAGCAGCCTGACAAATATTTAGGGTTCCCTGGATGTTGGTATCCACATAGCTATTTGGGGCAACATAGGAATAAGGAATCGCAATCAGTGCAGCCAAATGGAACACCACATCGATATCCTTGGTTATTTCTCGGCAATAGTTGGGATCACGCACATCGCCGCATACTACATCCAGATTTTCGTGCGGCCCCACATCATCGAGCCAGCCCCAGTAGTTGAATGAGTTATACTGCGACAAAGCTCGTACCCCGCACCCCAGCTCCAGCAATATTTCTGTCAAATGCGAACCAATGAATCCATCTGCACCCGTAACTAAAATTCTTTTTTTACTTAAGTTCATAATCAACTCTAATCCTATGTCACTCTGCCGATTTCACGATTCTTTATTCGTCCAAATTCTCTCCCGAAATTTGCGGCGCTTCTTTTTATTCAGGATAAACATGCTGATCGTCTTAATCGTCCATTTCCACAAGGCGGAAGGGCGCTCGGTATAGTTCAGCGGCTCATTCTTGAATGCTGATTTCCGGTAATACTGAAGCCATTCCTCGCGTTCAGGATAATCTTTATCGTTCCACGGCTTAATGTTTTCAACAAAGTGGAGAATAGCGGCATCGTCGATTAGTTCGGCAAACGACTTGCGGTCATGGAATGCGAGGTAGTCGCGCTTCTTTTGGCCCTTCATACTTTTGGGGCTGATATAAACGTTGTAGGTGACCGGGAGGAAGACCGTTTTTTGATATCCAACTAGGTTCATCGGATCTTGAGTTGGGCAGGAAAAATCATTCTCTTCAATCAGCCGTCTTGCCGTTCCGGCCACATCGTCCCTACGCCACAATTCCAGATTCAGCAGCAGAAATCCGGCATTGAAATACTGATCCCACGGGACGTGCTGAATTCCGGAATTTTTCAGGCCGATCCGTACCGCTCCCAGATAGAGACCTTCCAGATCGGTTTCAAAGAGTTCCGATAGATCCCGCTTCACGATCATATCCACATCCAACCAGATCGCCTTATCGTACTCTTTCAGGAAATCGGGAATAAGAAAGCGATAGTAGTTTGGCGTAGTCAGGTGATTTCGGTTTTTCGCCGAGGAAAAATTATCAGCCGGATCAATCCATTCAATCGAGTGCTGCTCATACAAACCTAGGGTCTCTTGAATTTTCTGGATCGACTTTCGCTTGGTTTCATCGGTAGCAAAAATATAAACTTTATATTCCGTATCGGAATCCGCGTTTTCAAACAGCGAGGTCAGCATGACACAGGCCGGTAGTAAATAGTGCTCGTCGAAGGCGATTACGATCGGTATTTCACTCATCCAAAGTCTCTCTTCTCAGCCGTTGTGTGGAACCTCACTTAATGAGGGTATACTGGTCTATTCCTTAAGTGGAAATCCAGCTTATTCATGGTATACAGTCCTTCCCTACCCAGCCCGATCCTTGGAACACAGGCTTGTATTTCGGCGGGCAGGCTTTACCTTGGTGCAATCTAAGCTGGAGAAGACCGATTCAGAATTCCGATGTCAAACTAGGCCGCTACCTCATCCCCCATCGCAAGGAAATCATTGCGACGGTGGCATGCGTCTTGATTGCCGTGAGCATCAACCTCTACCTCCCCTACACCATGCGGTTGGTGATTGACGGACTAACCGAAAAAACGTTGGACCGAACAACGCTGATGTATCTGATGCTGACCTACTTTATACTCGCGACGGTGGCGGTGGTTTTCTCGCGGCTACTGCGTAGCATCCCGCTCAAGCTTTCGCACAAGATTGAGTATGTACTGCGCAATGACGTGTTTAGCCACCTGACAAAACTCGACCAGGAATACTACCGCGGCGAACGCACGGGTGACCTAATGACACGTATGTCATCGGACATCAACATCATCCGCGATTCCATCGGCCAAGGTCTGCTGCAGGGTATTCGCACCTTCGCCGTACTCCTCTTCGCCTCGATCATAATGGCATTTACCGACCCCGATCTGGCGCTCTTGGTCTTCTCGCTCTACCTTCCGATGGTCGGAATCTTCTTCCTGATCTTGCGCAAAATGCGGCGGCAACAGAAGGATTTGCAGGAACATGTTTCCGAGGTGTCGAACTTTTGCCAAGAGAGCTTTTCGGGCATCCGCACCCTCAAGGGTTTTGCGTTGGAGCGACGGCGCAATGCGCAGTTTGAGGATTTGAATGACGGCCTTGTCGCAAAGAACATGCTGTTGCAGGTGTCGCGCCAGAGCCTCTGGCCTTTCATGGCTTTTTGGTTCAGCCTCGGCATGATTCTGATCCTCAACTTCGGCGGCCGTAAAATTATTCAAGGCGAGTTAACACTCGGCACACTGACACAATTCATTCAATACCTACTCTACATGCAATGGCCGCTACTCGCGCTTAGCTGGACGATGAGCATGATGCAGCGCGGCAAGGTCAGCTGGATTCGTATCAAGGAAATTCTTGAACGGGAACCCGCGCTAGAATGTCGAATCTCAAACATGGAACCGAAGAATGGTGCAGGAAACCTTCCTTCAAAATCCGACATTCCTTATTCGACATTCTGCGATTCGATGTCGACTTCGATCCATTTTCAGAATGTTTCCTTATCCATTAAAGGCCGCCCGTTCCTCCACGATATTAATCTCGAGATTCCCCCCGGCACCACGCTCGGTATCACCGGACCAACAGGCAGTGGAAAGACCTTACTGGTCTCGCTCGTTGCGCGGCTGATGGATCCGACCCAGGGTTCCATCTCGGTCGGCGGTCAGGATATCCGTACCCTCCCGCTCGCCGACCTGCGCGGCATGATCGGCTTTGCCGAACAGGAACCAGTTCTTTTTTCCCGGACGCTGGAGCACAACATCGGCTTCGGCGTGGTGAAACCCGATAAGAACCTCATCGGATGGGCGGCGGAGGTCGCTCATTTGCGCGGCGATGTTGAAAGCTTCCCCGACCAATACCAAACGATGCTCGGCGAGCGCGGCGTAACCCTCTCCGGCGGGCAGCGCCAGCGTACCGCCATCAGCCGCGCCATCGCTCGCCGCCCCGATATCCTCATTCTCGACGACGTACTCTCCGCCGTCGACACACAGACGGAGGCGGCGATCATGGGAAAGCTCCAACCGGTCATGGCCGAGCGCACCACTCTGTTTGTCAGCCATCGCATTTCGACCTTGCGCTATGCCGATGCAATTATTGTGATCGAGGATGGCCGCATCACCCAGCGTGGCACCCATGCCGAGCTCATCCGCCAGACCGGCTATTACTCCGAACTAAACACCATGCAGCAGCTCGAAGAGCAGCTTAAAGCGGATGCCTAAACCCGCGTGGAAATGAACGCCGTGACGAGGGCAAGAACGATCAAACCGAAGGCGGTAGTCCGCTGCCGTGCGGTGAATAGAGCAATCCAGCCCGCATACCAAAACAACACCGCCGTCAGGGGCGGGGGCGGAATAAATCCATAGGCACCCGGCAGCCCACCCAACACCCTGACCGTGCTGAGCTGTCCATTGATGAATACCAAGGCCGCATGATTGAAGATTTCGGAAGCCGGAGGAACAAGGATGGCCAACCAGCCCGAAAGCACGATGCAGAAGGTCAGTGGAACAACAACAAGGTTGGCCAGCAGCGAGACCATTGAATAGGTTCCGAATAAAAGTGCCGTTAACGGAATCGACGCAATCAGCGCCGCCAGCGAAGTAACTCCAAGCGACAACAGATAGGCGCGCACTGCCCGTCGCCATCCTTTTCCGCGAAAAATAAATCCCTGCGGCACTGCCGAAAAAACCATCACGATGAAACAAACGACGGTGAAGGAGTAGATAAACCCGATCGAGCGGATTTCCAAGGGGTTGATAAAGAGCAACAGAATGGCCGCGAATGCGATGGAGGTGGGTATATCGGGTTTGCGGCGGAAGAGCGGCGAAAGAAAGTAGACGGCCGCCATGGTGAAAGCTCGCAGCGCACTGGATTTCATGCCGGTCGCCACCACGTAGGCCAGCAATAACGGGAGCAACCAATGCCCCCAACGATCGCGCGGGAGGCCAACGGTCTGGAGTACGGCAATGATCAGCATTCCGACGATGCCGACGTGCAGGCCGGAGATGGCGAAGATATGCAAGGTTCCCGTACGCCGGAACCGCTGGTGGGTTTCGGGCGGAATAGCCTTGCGATAGCCGAGTAGTAGCGCTTTATACACGGCGAGCTGGGCGGGATACTCCTTCATCCCGTTCGACAAGGTTTGCGCGGCGATTTCCCGCAACCACTGCCCCCAAATGACCGGGGAAAAATGCGGAGGCTCGTCCAGCACATCCCAACCTCGGGAAGCCGGAAGCTCTAGTTCGATGGGTTCCCCTCCGGGGAAATCGCGCCTTCGTAATTCGCCAGAAAAGTGAATACGTTCACCTTGCCGAAAGCCCTTTGCTGAATCGCCGCCGGAAATACTTATCTGAATACGACCGCGATAGTTCTCCCAATGGCCCGAATGATTTGCGCCCGTGCAGTCGAAATGAAGCGTCCAGCTTCCGCGGCTTCCAGAGCCGTAGGCATGGAATTTCGGCACACCAGCCACCCGGCCAACGAGCTGCACGTTAGACAGGGGTAGCTGAGGAAGCAGGCGATCCATTTCGGCCGCGGAAAGAGGTTCAGAAACCGCAACAAAGCGGCAAGCGGCCACCAACACCACGGCACCAAACACGGACGGAATAGCGATATTTGTTCGGTAAAATAATCCGGCGAGAAACAGGAAAAATAGAGCTCCAAAAAATAGAAAGCCAAAGGAAAATAGACCCGTGGCCCCTGCAACCATGCCCAACACAACCGCCAGAGCAAGACCGACTAACGGGCGGCGCGGCGCAATGCATGTTTCAAGAGCGTTGATCATACCCCCTACCCTTGTTTGGATAGCTGGCGATAGACCATGCGGATTTTATGCTTAAAGCTGGAGTAGGTGTGGCGGTCGGCCACGAGCTGTTGCCCTTCGAGTGCAACGGCCAGCGCAAACAACGGCTCCTGAATTACACGCAGTAGCCCTTCGGCGATGGAATCTGAATTAGGCAATACTTGTATGGAAGTTTTTTCGGTGAGTACCTCGTCGTAAGCTTCCTCGTGGAGAGTCACCAGTGGTATTCCGGCATGCAATAAGGTGTAGACCTCTGGCTGGATGTAGCGGGTTCCTGTTTGAGGAACAAACAGAGAAACGTTGGCAAAATCTAGTGCGGAAAGAAAAGTTTCGGATTGATCGGCCGCAAGGAAGATACAGTGGTCGGAAATATCGAGATTGAATGCCATTTCTTCGGCCTGTTCATGCTGAATTCCGCTGAAGAAAAAGGCGGCGGACGGTACGGCATCGATCACCTTGCGCGCAGCCATAAGCAAAGTACGTAAACCCAATGTTTGGCTGGGTAGCGTGCTGCAGACCACGACCGATTCCGGCCGACTATTAAACGGTGCGAGCAGTGCGGCTCGCTCGACCTCCTGCCGTGTGTAGAGTGGTTGGAGCGGGATATCTTCCAGTTGGACGACCTTGGCATTCGAGCCGATTTCGTTCAGGTTGTTTGTCAGGGCGGTACAAGGGGAGAGGATCGCAGAGGCTTGCTCCAGTATCCGAGCCTCCATCTTCAGAACAGACCTCGGAAATAATTTCCAAAGGCCGGGTCGGCCGGTTCCGACCTTACCCCCGAAGCAGCGGGCGGCATCGTAGATGAGCGGGATTTTTTTCCAGCGGCAGAGGTAGGCCGCAAAAAAGACGGCATCATCCACCGCATGCACGGCATCGTAGGAGGTACTCCCCGTAGCGCGCAAACATTTCAATCGTAGTTTACTGCGGCTTGGTAAACCGGCCTTACCCTTCATCAACAGACGAATCTGTGAATGACTCGGCAGGTCGCAGGAAGGAGCCGCTAAATCGACCCGGTGGCCGGCATCCGCCAGTGCACGCAACATGGCTGACTGCCGAGTTCCGCTCTTTTTCGACAGCGATATTGTAGCGTACGATAGGAATAGAATATTCATCATCAGCGAGAGGAAAGAGACTACCGGTTCTGCAACTTCAACAATTCTCTTTCCTTCAAATCAGCTACAGGAATTTCCAGTTGGGCTCTGAGATCTGATTTTTCCTCCTCTACTTCCATACTGTCTGCCATTTTTTCGATCCACTGCCTAAACTTCTCGCCCCCGACCCGATCGGTAAACGCCTGAAAGGATCGATCATCACGTATGGGATCAAGCTGTGGATCCTGAATCCAACCGATTATTATTTTATCCCCGAACAGGTGTGCCGCTTGTCCGAGAGCCTGAACGGTTTCTTGTCCCCGGCGAAGTTGTGCATGGCAGATCACGATTTTCTTATAGTAGTCAGGATTCCTGTGGTCATACTTCCGAAGTTTTTCCAGCGCGGCCAGCGCCTTCTCGTATTGTTGAAGATGCATGTAGGCGGCAGCTTGCGACTCCAGCGCCTTAAAATCCTTTGGGTCTCCGAGTAGCACTCGCCCATACGTTTCCACTGCCGCTTCAAACTCTTCCTGAGCATAGAGTGCATTGGCTAGATAGCGCTGAACATCGGTATCGCTCATATTTTGGTCGAGATACCACTCGGCCATGTATTTGACCGCTCGGTGGTCGTTCAGCGCATCCAGCGACTGGATCAGCCTCTTCTGGATCTTTTTTTCGGAAGGATCGCCGCTTAACAAACGGATGTAGGCATTGACTGCCTCGACATAGTTCGCTTTCGCATAGTACAGCGTTCCCAGCCGCTCCAGCGCGCCACGATGCAAGGGATTCTTGCGCAGGGCATCCTGACACTGCTCGATCGCTTGGTCGTAGATATTGCGTTGCAATAATGCATCCGCCGACCGTACCAATCGATCCGCCTCTTTCCAGCGCTCGATCCTCGTACCAAATTGATCGCGTGCGTCTTGATCCTGCAGGTCGAACTCTTCAAGTGCTACCACTTCCTGTAGTATCGGGGATTTTTCAGGAGCCGCTTCGTGTTCTAGCCAGATACTCTCCTCGTAGAGACCAATCCCTTTCCACAGCATAAAAAACCCTATGAGCAACAATACAAGCAGTATCGCTGATTTAAGAATGGCCATTAGGGCTAGTTTTTCCCGAGGATCCATCCTCTCCAACCGACGGCCTTCAACAGCCAGATGGCGTCCCGTTTTGCGCACACGGCGGGCATCAGAGGCTCCACTTTCATCGTTCAGCGGCTGTTCACCTGGACTGGCTGAATAGAAATCGGAATTCGATGAGAGGCGGTCGAAGCCGCCCGTTGCGCGTCCATGCCGTGGGTGTTTATTTTTTTTACTCATAGGTTTGAACGGTAGTTGGGGTTGTGGCCTCTCCATTGGGAACATCATTCCATCAACAAAAGGTTGCAGTATCATTCGCAGGGGGGTAAGTGTCAAGTGTCGCTCCCATAAGGTGGGCTAAATCAACAGGCAGCAAATATGACAACATTCATCACACTATTTACCACAGCACTGATTCTTGTCGGTATTCCACTGGGTGTTCTTGGGCTAATCAATGCCCTACGCAAGCAACAACCCGGCTGTTCTGGAAGCCACGATTGTGTGGTCTACAAGGGCGAGCGGGTCACCTGCCCCTCATGCGACCTCCGCGAACTCAAGGCGGAAATCGCCGCCAAGAAGTTAGAAAGAGCAGCCTTAGTCAACTGCGGTTGATCTAGGCCTCCCCCCTTATTTTTCCCGACACTTCCCGCATGTTCCAAACACCACCATGCGGAAAAACACCTACAGTTAGAACAATCTGGCGTGGTTTGAGTCACACGAACTTGCCTATTTTTTAAGAATCCACAAGCAACGGCCAGACCTCATCCATCGATAAGGAGAACCACCATGGCTCATATTATTTCAAGCGAATGTATTTCCTGCGGTGCCTGCGAATCCACCTGCCCCGTAGAAGCCATCAGCCTCGGCGATGACCAGTTCAACATCGATGCCGCCACCTGCACCGATTGCGGGGCGTGCGTTGATTCCTGCCCGGTCGAAGCTATTACCGCAGGCTAAACCTCGCAGACGATTCGATGGGAAAACGGCCCCTCGGCCGCTTTTTCCATGTTCATGCCTCTAATATCGGTAGTGCTCCGGCTTGAACGGACCATATTGCGGAATGCCGAGGTATTTGGCCTGCTTCTTCGTCAGCGTATCGAGCTTGACACCGATTTTTTCGAGGTGCAGACGGGCGACTTCTTCGTCGAGGATTTTCGGTAGAGTGTAGACACCGATCTCATATTTCCCTGGGTTACAATAAAGCTCCATCTGCGCGAGCACCTGGTTCGTAAAGCTGTTGCTCATCACGAAGCTCGGGTGTCCCGTGGCACAACCTAGGTTCACCAGACGGCCTTCCGCTAGCATGATGATGCTACTGCCATTCGGGTAGGTAATCTTATCGACCTGCGGCTTAATATTCATCCACTTATATTTCTTCATCTTCTCTACCTGAATCTCGGAATCGAAGTGGCCAATGTTACAGACGATCGCCATGTCCTTCATTTTCTTCATGTGGCGCTCGGTAATGACATCGGCGCAGCCGGTGGTCGTCACAAAGACATCGCCGATTTGGCAGGCATCGTCCATGTTCATGACCTCAAAACCCTCCATCGCCGCTTGCAGTGCACAGATTGGATCAATCTCGGTAACGATTACACGGGCTCCTTGCCCGATGAGCGACTGGGAACAGCCCTTGCCCACATCGCCGTAGCCCGCCACGATGGCCACTTTGCCCGAAAGCATGACATCGGTCGCGCGCATGATGCTGTCGACGAGTGAGTGACGGCACCCATAGAGGTTATCGAACTTAGACTT
>QIHI01000038.1 GCA_003230915.1 Kiritimatiellales bacterium
GAACGCAATCCGGCACATACGAGTATGCCGAAGGCTGGATCCGCCACCTTCACCTCGGCCTCGGCTCAGAGGATTTCGATCCGATGGCCGATCTAAATGGAGAACCCTGATCCCCAATCGGTGTAGGTAAGTTTTCTGTACAGCCAACGGGTACGTTTTAATAGATCGTTTTTCCAAAGGGTTCTCCTCGACTTGGAGCATCAAAACGAACCGTTTGATTTACAGCCTGCCAGCATGAGATATATCTACCTCAGAAAAGTTGGGAATTTTAATTTACAGTCTACCCGTGTGCGATAAACCCCCGGAAAACATTTTCCAGTCCACAGGAAAACCGCTATGTTCCGCGCTTATTTCAGGAGAGGAGATTTTCGATGGATTTGGATACGGTGAACGATGAGTGGTTTACAGGGCTGGCCAGTGAGGCAGAAATCGACATGGCCGAGGTGGTCGAAGTATTGAACGGATTAGTGGCCGCCGAGCGCAGTGCCAAAGCCGATGCCGGTGCACAGATGCTTTTCCAGCAGCTAGCCGATGCCGGCAAGGTGGATCCCGCGCTGGATGTTCTTGCCTGGTTGTCCGGCGTACGCGGCTGGAGCGGCAATGTCCAGGAAGCTGTTGAGAAACTACTCTCGAAGGATCGTAATGCGCTGAAAATGATTGAACCTGCCGGATTTGGCGGAAGAACGCCAACGGCGGAATGCTTCCGCCGGCTGAGCCACCTGCGCGCACTTAAGGTTGGGATGCTCTGCTACAACTCAACTTGGGGGTTCGGCATCATCGAGCACATCGACTATTTTTATCAGCAACTCGAAGTCGACTTTGAACGTAAAGGCGAACATGAGATGGCCTTCAGCTACGCGGCCGAGGCGCTGGAAGTTCTTAACGACGAACATATCCTAGCCATCAAGCACAATCAGGCCGCCGAGCTTGAACGGATGATCAAGGAGGATCCCGCCGAAGTCGTTCGCATTACCCTCCGCAGCTATGGCCCGATGCCCGTCGCTCGCCTGCAAGCCACGCTGACCCCTTCCATCTTGCCAGAAGCCGGCTGGAAAAAATTATGGGAAGGCGCACGGCGTGAACTCAAGACCGACGCCTCCGTTGAAATTCCTAAAAAACGGTCAGAAAATATTGTCATCCATAAGACAGCGATGGCCTACGACGACGATTGGTTTGGTCGTATTGTAGAAGTCCGCGATATCGAAGGACTGTTCGACCGCTTCAAGGAAATCCTCGAAAAGAAGATCGATTTCTCTTCTGTCGCCGCCAACAAAGCGCTGGCGAACCGACTGGCCTTCATCATCAAAGGCGCACCATCCGCTCGACCCGAATGGAAGGCTGAAGGATTTATTTACGCCCGCCTTTTGAATATTGAACCGGCCGGCCTCGAAACTGCCGAACTCATTCGCGATCTTATTGGAAGAAATCTGGTAACCACCCTAGATCGCCTGCCGTCACGGCAACTGCAGACCCTGCTGGCCATCCTGATCGAAAACGATAAAGAAGCTGTGATCACCACGCTCAGCGAGGTGATTCCAGTAGTCAGCCACCCGGTCCTTAACGAAATCATGTCCGCCCTGATCGCTCATGGGGCCGAGGATGATGTCCGGGGCATCATGGCCTCCGCCGTAGCTCGCCGTAAAGCCAGCGCGCCGATGCTACTCTGGTGCCAACGCTCGACCGAACTCATCGAAAAATGGAAGCTCATTTCCAAGGGCGATCTCGCCTTCCGAATCCAGGAAGTCCTCGAAGCCAATGCTGCCGGAGCTATGCTCCGTGCGCAAAACCAGCTACGTGAACGCTTCCAGCAGGAGGAATGGTTGCACGCCGTCATGGATGCAATGACCGCGCAGCAGCGCCGCGATTTCCTTCGTCGCATCAACGAAGGTCACGGCTGGGATATGCTAGACCGAAAATCAGTTATCGCCAAGGTACTACGCAAGTACCCGGAGCTGCAGGACATTATCCTGCCGTCGAAGAATTCCATCGCGTCGAAAAAAGCATGTCCGTTCACCTCCACCCGTAGCTATACCAACCGGCAGAAGCAGCTCGAAAAAATCATGACCGTCGATATCCCCGAAAACTCGAAGGAGATCGAGGTGGCACGCAGTTATGGCGATCTTCGCGAAAATGCCGAGTTCAAGTATGCCAAAGAGCGCCAAGGGCTACTCATGGCGCAGGGTGCGCAACTGGCCGAAGATCTTGAGAAGGTCAAGCCGAGCGATTTTTCCGATGCGCAGACCGATGCTGTTGTCATGGGAACCGGCGTCGAACTGGCCTATGCCAGCGGCGCAACCGAAACATACTACATTCTTGGCGCATGGGATCAAAACGATGAATTATCCATCATCTCCAACGAAACCCGCCTTGCCAAGGCGCTCCTTGGCCATACGGTAGGGGAGACGGTGGAAATTCCCGCTGGCGAATGTGAGCTCAAGGCTATCCTCCCGCTCTCCAGCGAAATCAAGGCCTGGATCTGCGGGTAATCGTAGACGGAGTTGCCAGTCCGTTGGAATGAGGCTTGTACGTTAAACCCAGCTTTGCAACGGATAGAAAAACGTTCAATACTCTAGTCCGATTCAAACGGCCTTTGATTAGTATTGATTAGTGAAGATTAATGGTTTTTTATTTCTCTCTTATGTGCGAAACGAAAAAGAAATCAAGTGCCTATATCTGGTTCGATGCCGAGTTTACTTCGCTTGAACTCGATCAAGCGCGCCTACTACAAGTCGCCGTAATCATTACCGACACGGACCTTCAGCGCATCGCACCGCCCGTAGCTGACCTCAATCTCTGCATTCGATTGGAAGAGGGAGAGGTGGTCAGTCCGTGGGTAGCGGGGAATCTACCTAGGCTGGTTCAGCAGTGCCGCTCCTCCGAAGCGGTTTCGATGGGGGAGGCCGACCGTCAAATCGCCGCGTTACTCGATCAATACTGCAGAACACCTTGCCCTGAAATGGACGACCGCCCGATCCTCGCCGGCAACAGTGTGCATAACGACTGGTTCCTTATGCGAAAGTTTCTACCTGAGTTTGGCCACCGTTTGCACTATCGCCTGCTCGATGTCTCCACGATCAAAATCCAATGGCAGGATTGGGTGGAACAATTTCCGTTTGATAAAGAAAATGTTGATGTATTGAACCGATACTTTCCTGGCGGCGGGATCGAAGCGGCCAATGCGCACGACGCACTCTTCGACATCAAGGCTTCCATAGCCGAACTTTCCTTCTACCGCACCCACCTCGGATTGAATTTAAAATAAAAAAGATTCGGCCCGGCTCTCCTTCAAATTATAGAGGCTGAATACGTCGGCTCTGTATGTTTCCGGGGCTGCATCTCAAAGGCATTACGAACCAAGGGCGGTATTGAGTGGGTTCCATACGAAGATGGAAATAATCCAGCGCAGAGCATATTGGTTTAAGAATTTCACGAATGACCGGGTATGAGTAATGGTAATATGTGGTGGATGGAAAACCGTCCATGCCCATTTTTGAGGGAGAGGTCATTTTAATTTACAGCCTACCAGGAAATACAAAAACCCAAATGCCTCTTGCCTTCGCACAGGGGATTCCGACATTCTCACTATCCGTTTTTTATTCAAACGGGCCTGTAGCTCAGTCGGTCAGAGCAGGAGACTCATAATCTCTTGGTCGGGGGTTCAAGTCCCTCCAGGCCCACCAATTTTTTATCACTGTTCGGTTTCTGTTCGCTTTTTTGGTGGCTTTGTCGCCGCAGTAGCCGGTGTCGGCCAAGACGCTTTTCAGGTTGGCGACGGCGGGAATATTTTTGAGCACGGAGTTGAGCGGGTGCTTGTCCGTTGGCTGCCCGAGGAGACAATGCTCGATACCGATTCAGTTGGGGATCTGCTCCTGCCGAGAGGAACTTCCGGCTTTCACCAACGCATGGATCTGGTAGCGTTCTTCCTTGGTTGGCTGTCCCATATGCATCTTTTCGTGTTGTAGTTAACTTGACAGGGTGTGGGTAGCGGGCTCTTCAAGTCAACCCGTGAGGTTGTATTCGGAAGTTGAATTCAGGGTTTGGTATGGGGCTTTCTGCTCATTGGGCTCTCCTACCGGAACTTTTAGTTCCTTTCCGAGTGTCCGTCAAGCTGGGGTTACTTCATGGCTCGAAAGGTTACGTTTGTGGATAGAGCTTGTTTTCTGATTAGATCGGTTTGTATGCTGTAATTGGAATAGTGTGTTCAATCAGAAATATTTATAGGAGGAATGGATATGAAGGCTTATGTGGCAAGTTTAGTGAACTCGGTGGTTTTGATTGGGTTTGGTTTGTGGGGTTATTTGGGATCGGAAACGCCATCGAAAACAGCGTTAATTCCGGTGGTTTTCGGAGCACTGATTCTCTTTTTATATAAGAGAATTAAAAAAGAGGATAAAATCGGGAGCCATATTGCAGTGCTTTTAACGCTGCTGATTCTGGGTGGTTTAGTGAAACCGCTGACGGCGGCGATCGGGCATGGGGACGGCATGGCGATCATGCGGGTATCGGTGATGCTCCTGACGACGGTCGTTGCATTGGCCGCTTTTATCAAAAGTTTTACCGCTGTGCGCCGCGCTCGAAAGTTGGCAGAGCAGAAGTAATTTACATATCAAAAACATGAGTAAAACGATCCTTGATTAAAAGGGGGGAGTATTGCCCAGCACTTTGAGACCTTTTCAAACCAAGGAGCAGAGTAGATGAAACTAAAGATCGGAACCGTAGCACTGGCTCCGGCACTGGTGGCCGTTGGAGTGCAGGCGGATAGTTTTGGCTCGGGGCAAATGCCCACACACTCTATGCCAGTGGTGATTTAATTCCCAGAGTGGGGATCGGTGCCAACTATGGCGGGCCGAGCGGAACGTATTCAACGACATGGAATGTGGGAACCGGCAATGCCGAACACCGGCATGTTCGATATGAACGGTAACGTCTGGGAATGGAACGAGAGCACCTTCGATGGCATACTTGACAACATGGCGGAGAGCCGTGCGATTCGCGGTGGGGCGTTCAATAGTATTGAGGGCAACCTGCATTCTTCGAATCGCACCGCCCTCAACCCATTTTTTGAGTTCGACGATCTTAGGCTTAGAAACCGAGTCCACTTCTCTCCCTTTTTTTAATCCTGCAAACTACCGTTTATTAGGAGGTTGCGAGTTCGGGGAAAAATAAACCAAAGAAAACGGTTGCGGGAAAAATCAATATGCGTACTATACGCCGCCTGTTCACAACGAATAAGCCGTATTTAAGGCGATCGTCCAACAGCCCGTCGCTGAGAGAGCGGCACTGATTTTTTGTTCTTTTTAGGGTACTAAAAATAATTTGATTTTCGGGTTGCGCGATTAAAGTGGATCGCTACTATAGCCCGCCTTGTTTGAAACAAACCAAGCGCTTCGAGCGGTGGCCGATTCAGACAATTTGATCTTAAATTTTTTTTTACAAAAGGCGGTTGACATTACCCATCTGTTTGGTAATTTGTCCGCCGCTTCAACGGAAAAGCCGCTGGAAACAACGGGCCGAAAGTTGAAGCATTTTTGTTCTTTGAAAACTGAATGACTCATAAATTAACAAGCATCATCTTCGAATCAGAAGTGGTGCGGTTTGTTAAAGCCAATTGCTTTTAAACTGTTAAAAGCATTCCGGTTCCAGCTATGGAACCGAGTTTTAAAATTGAGACACATATAGGATCAACCATTTTTAATTTGATGGAGAGTTTGATCCTGGCTCAGAACGAACGTTGGCGGCGTGGATTAGGCATGCAAGTCGAGCGGGATTAGCTTTATTCAATTCTTCGGAAAAGAAAATTGCTATGAGAGCGGCGCACGGGTGAGTAATATATGGGCAATTTGCCTCTTTGTTCGGAATAGCCATCGGAAACGGTGAGTAATGCCGGATGTGATCGTCTACCGCATGGTAGATTATTTAAAGGCGGGGAATCTTCGGATCCTGTCGCAAAGAGATGAGCCCATATCCTATCAGCTAGTTGGTGAGGTAACGGCTCACCAAGGCTTACGGGTAGCTGGTCTGAGAGGATGATCAGCCACACTGGAACTGAGACACGGTCCAGACTCCTACGGGAGGCTGCAGTCGAGAATCATTGTCAATGCACGAAAGTGTGAACATGCGACGCCGCGTGGAGGAAGACGGCCTTTGGGTTGTAAACTCCTGTCAGCAGGGAGTAAGGGTAGCATTCCTAATAGGGGTGTTATTTGATAGTACCTGCAGAGGAAGTCACGGCTAACTCTGTGCCAGCAGCCGCGGTAATACAGAGGTGGCGAACGTTGTTCGGATTTACTGGGCGTAAAGGGTCCGCAGGCGGTCCGGTGTGTCGGATGTGAAAGCCCACAGCTTAACTGTGGAATTGCATTCGAAACTACCGGACTAGAGTACTGGAGGGGAGAAGGGAACACTTGGTGTAGCGGTGAAATGCGTAGATATCAAGTGGAACACCGGAGGCGAAGGCGCTTCTCTGGACAGATACTGACGCTCATGGACGAAAGTTAGGGTAGCGAAAGGGATTAGATACCCCTGTAGTCCTAACCGTAAACGGTGTGCACTAGGCGTGGGTGGATTTACCCCCATCCGTGTCTGAGCTAACGCATTAAGTGCACCGCCTGGGGAGTACGGTCGCAAGATTAAAACTCAAAGGAATTGACGGGGACCCGCACAAGCGGTGGAGCATGTGGCTTAATTCGATGCAACGCGAAGAACCTTACCTGGACTTGACATATAGCTGCATATGACTCGAAAGAGACATAGCCTTCGAGGGTGCTATACAGGTGCTGCATGGCTGTCGTCAGCTCGTGCCGTGAGGTGTTGGGTTAAGTCCCGCAACGAGCGCAACCCCTGTGTTTAGTTGCCAGCACGTAATGGTGGGAACTCTAAACAGACTGCTGGTGAAAACCAGAGGAAGGTGGGGATGACGTCAAGTCAGTATGGTCCTTATGTCCAGGGCTGCACACGTGCTACAATGGGTGATACAATAGGAAGCCAAGCCGCGAGGTGGAGCAAATCCTCAAAATCACCCCCAGTTCGGATTGGAGTCTGAAACTCGACTCCATGAAGTTGGAATCGCTAGTAAAGGTGTATCAGCTACGACACCTTGAATACGTTCCCGGGTCTTGTACACACCGCCCGTCACATCATGGAAGTTTGTTGCACCCGAAGTCGCTGATCCAACCGCTTGCGGAGGAAGGCGCCTAAGGTGTGATAGATAACTGGGATGAAGTCGTAACAAGGTAGCCGTTGGGGAACCAGCGGCTGGATCACCTCCTTTCTAAGGAGAAGGCTAATCGTAAGATTAGACCTAGGGTAACGTCCTTCGGGACGGGGCTGGGAGAAATCCCTGCCCAAAAGTTTTTGGCTAACAAACCGCACCATTTCTGGAGCGAAGTCATTTATGAGTCGTTCAATAAGACATACACCACTCTGGGGGTATAGCTCAGCTGGGAGAGCGCCTGATTTGCATTCAGGAGGTCATCGGTTCGATCCCGTTTACCTCCACCATTTTTGAATGCGGGCGTGTAGCTCAGTTGGTTAGAGCGCATCCCTGATAAGGATGAGGTCACAGGTTCGACTCCTGTCACGCCCACCATTCCCTGGTCATGTCTTGTATTTCAACCATTTTTCCGTTTCGGCGGAGTGTTCTTTGACAATTGTATAATATTGGATAACTGCAACAAGCGTATGTATACTTTATATATGTTACTTATGTAGCAACTTGAATTTGATCAAGTTATTAAGGGTGTACGGTGAATGCCTTGGCATCAGTAGGCGATGAAGGACGTGATAAGCTGCGATAAGCTTCGGGGAGAGGCAAATACTCTTTGATCCGGAGATTTCCGAATGGGAAAACCCAGCAGAGGTAATGCTCTGTTATCGGTGTATGAATTAAATAGTGCATCGAGGCGATACCCGGTGAAGTGAAACATCTCAGTAACCGGAGGAAAAGAAAACAATAGTGATTCCGTAAGTAGTGGCGAGCGAACGCGGAACAGCCCAAACCACCTTGTTTACAGGGTGGGGTGTGGACCACAATGTGGTATCTTGATGGATAGCAAAATCGTTTGGAAAGACGAGCCATAGCGGGTGATAGCCCCTTATGCGAAATCCTGATAGAGCCTAGTGGTATCCCGAGTAGGTCGGAACACGTGAAACTCTGACTGAATATAGGAGGCCCACCTCCTAAGGCTAAATACTAACTGATGACCGATAGTGAACTAGTACCGTGAGGGAAAGGTGAAAAGAACCCCTTTTAGGGGAGTGAAATAGAACCTGAAACCGTACACTTACAAACTGTGGTAGCCCTTCGGGGTGGCCGCATGCCTTTTGCATAATGAGTCTGCGAGTTACCGTATGTGGCAAGGTTAAGCATCTACGATGTGGAGCCGAAGCGAAAGCGAGTGTTAATAGCGCGTTTTAGTCGCCTGCGGTGGACCCGAAACCTGGTGAGCTACCCATGGGCAGGATGAAGCTTCAGTAAAATGAAGTGGAAGACCGAACCATTGCGTGTTGAAAAACGCTTGGATGACCTGTGGGTTGGAGTGAAAGGCTAACCAAACCAGGTGATAGCTGGTTCTCCCCGAAATACCTTGAGGGATAGCCTCGATGAATGCAATTCACGGAGGTAGAGCACTGATTACTTAATGGCCCCTCCCGGGGTACTGAGAGTTATCAAACTCCGAATACCGTGAACGTCACATCGGGAGTCAGACTGCGGGGGATAAGCTCCGTAGTCGAGAGGGAAACAGCCCAGACCGCCAGCTAAGGCCCCTAAATGATAGTTAAGTGGAGAAGGATGTCAGATTGCGAAGACAGCCAGGATGTTGGCTTAGAAGCAGCCACCATTTAAACAAAGCGTAATAGCTGACTGGTCGAGTGGTTTGGCGCCGAAAATGATCGGGGCTTAAACTATCTGCCGAAGCTGCGGGTTTTGATGTATTTCAAAGCAGTAGGGGAGCGTTGTATACTGGGATGAAGGGAACGGGGAACTGAACCTGGACTGTATACAAGTGATTATGCAGACATGAGTAACGATAAGACAGGTGAGAATCCTGTCCGCCGAAATCCTAAGGTTTCCTGGGGAAGGTTCGTCCGCCCAGGGTTAGTCGGCCCCTAAGGCAAGGCTGAAAAGCGTAGTCGATGGGAAACGGGTTTAATATTCCCGTACCGCTGTATGTGAGTGATGGAGGGACGCAGGAGGTTAGGTCAGCTGCCGATTGGAAATGGCAGTCTAAGTGCGTAGGGCATTGAATAGGAAAATCCGTTCATGTTTGCCTGAGACACGATGGGACGGGAATTCTTCGGATGAACCGGATTGGCCGATACCATGCTGCCAAGAAAAGCTTCTAAACGTTGAACATAAAGCGACCGTACCAAAACCGACACAGGTGGGAGGGTAGAGTATACCAAGGCGCGCGAGAGAAATACTGTTAAGGAACTCGGCAAATTAACCCCGTATCTTCGGAAGAAGGGGTCCTCAAATCGGCTAGTAATTTACTTACGATGTTGATTTGAGGCGCAGTGAAGAGGCGAAGGCGACTGTTTATCAAAAACATAGCACTATGCGAACTCGCAAGAGGAAGTATATGGTGTGACACGTGACCAATGCCAAAAGGTTAAGGCAAGGGGTTAGCTCTTGAAGCGAAGCTCTGAACTGAAGCCCTGGTGAATGTCGGCCGTAACTATAACGGTCCTAAGGTAGCGAAATTCCTTGTCGGGTAAGTTCCGACCTGCACGAATCGTGTAACTTCGCACTGTCTCAACAGTAATCTCGGTGAAGTTGTAGTTCCGGTGAAAATGCCGGATACCCGCGGCAGGACGGAAAGACCCCGTGAACCTTTACTGTGATCTGACATTGGATTTCGCTATTTCGTATGTAGGATAGCTGGGAGGCTTTGAAGTGTATTCGTCAGGATGCATGGAGCCATTGGTGAAATACCAGTTTCGGTATATTGGAATTCTAACCACGATCCCTTGAATCAGGGCGTGGAACAGTGTCTGAGAGTCAGTTTGACTGGGGCGGTTTCCTCCTAAAGAGTAACGGAGGAGCACAAAGGTACCCTCAGCATGGTCAGCAATCATGCGTAGAGCGTATAGGTATAAGGGTGCTTGACTGCGAGACCTACAAGTCGAGCAGGTGCGAAAGCAGGTCTAAGTGATCCGGTGGTAGCTAGTGGTAGCGCCATCGCTTAACGGATAAAAGGTACTCCGGGGATAACAGGCTGATGATTGCCAAGAGTCCACATCGACGCAATCGTTTGGCACCTCGATGTCGGCTCATCGCATCCTGGGGCTGGAGAAGGTCCCAAGGGTTTGGCTGTTCGCCAATTAAAGCGGTACGCGAGCTTGGTCCTTATCCGCCGTGGGCGTAGGAAGTTTGAAGAGATTAATCCTTAGTACGAGAGGACCAGGATTAACGTGCCGCTGGTGCGCCAGTTGTTCCGCCAGGAGCATCGCTGGGTAGCTATGCACGGGAAGGATAAGCGCTGAAGGCATCTAAGTGCCAAGCCCCCTCTGAGATAAGACTTCCCTTTGATCTTCGGATCATCTAAAGACTCGTTCAAGACTAGGACGTTGATAGGCTGGGCGTGAAAGTACAGTAATGTATGAAGCTAACCAGTACTAATTAGTCGTGAGGCTTGATCTTTATATTTCAAGTTATATAGGCGTACATGCGCTTTGCAGTAATTCCAATATTATACAATTGTTATCTATTTTAGACCGATTTTCCGGCTACCATAGCGAGGAGGAAACACCTGTTCCCATACCGAACACAGAAGTGAAGGGCCTCAGCGGCGATGGTACTAGGGGGTAGACCCTGGGAGAGTAGCACGTAGCCGGTTTTATTTTAGACCTCGAATCTTCGGATTCGAGGTCTTTTTTCGTATCTGGATGTAGACGGAACTCCCAGTTCAGTTCACACTAGAGCGGAACTGGAGGATCCATGAAACTCATCATCGCAACGCGCAATATCCACAAGCTCAAAGAGATTCAGGCCATCTTTGATTTTAAGAATTTGGAAGTCCTCTCCGCATTCGATTTCCCCGAAATTCCCGACATCGTTGAAGATAGAGATACTCTCGAAGCCAACGCCATAAAAAAGGCCGTCGAAATTGCAGTCGCCACAAACTGCTGGGCATTGGCTGACGACTCTGGCCTTGAAGTCCTCGCACTCGACGGTGCACCCGGCGTTTATTCCGCCCGCTACGCCGGCGAACACAGTTCCTATTCCGACAACAACGAAAAGCTACTCCGAGAACTGGCCGAAAAAACCAACCGCTCCGCACAATTCCGTACCGTCATCGCACTCTCCGATGCCGAAGGGAATGTAAAAACCGTTGCGGGCGAATGCTCTGGGAAAATCATCGAAGAGCTCCGCGGAACCAATGGGTTCGGCTACGACCCGCTCTTTGTTCCCGAGGGCTATGCCAAAACTTTTGCCGAACTATCCACCGAAGTAAAAAATCGCATCTCCCACCGCGCACGTGCATTGCATAAAGCGCACGATGCTTGGGCGGGGATAATAGGTTCATAGTTCCGTCTTTAGACGGCTCTACAAACTTTTCTCATTAGCGGTTTTCAAACCTTTCTCACCCGTCTATATTCAGCGCTTCATTTTCAGATTTAGGAGAAAAAAATGATCACAGCCATCAGCCCGATCGACGGACGCTACGCACCCAAGGTATCCGAACTCACCGAATGTTTTTCCGAATACGCCCTCGTGCGCAACCGTGTGCGCGTTGAAGTCCTCTGGCTCATGGCGCTCTGCGCCGAAGAGGGCATTCCCGAATGCCGTGCGCTGACGGCCGAAGAGCAAAATCTGTTGACCGGTATCGTCGCTGACTTTACGCCGCAGGAAGCCGAAAAAGTCAAAACCATCGAGCGCACCACCAACCACGACGTCAAAGCCGTTGAATACTACCTCAAGCAAAAAACCGAAGGCACTTCCGTCGAAGAACTCTCCGAGTTTCTGCACTTTGCTTGCACCTCTGAGGATATTAACAACCTCTCCCATGCCCTCATGCTCAAGGATGGACTCGCCGCACTACTGCCACAGCAGCAGGAAATCATCGATCAACTCAAGGCGTTCGCCAAGGAATGGAAATCCGTATCCATGCTGGCACGCACTCATGGACAGACCGCATCGCCCACCACCATCGGCAAGGAACTCGCCGTATTTTCCGACCGTCTAGAACGCCAGAAACAAAAAACCGAAGCGGCCGATATCCTCGGCAAACTCAATGGAGCCGTCGGCAACTACAACGCGCACCTTTCGGCCTATCCCGATGTCGACTGGCCGACACTCGCTAAGGGTATTATCGAAGGGAAACTTGGACTCAAGCAAAACCCCTTTACCACCCAGATCGAGCCCCACGACTACATGGCGGAAATATTCGATACCATCAGCCGTTTCAACACCATTCTCATTGATTTCGACCGCGATATCTGGACCTACATCTCCATGGGCTATTTCGGCCAAAAAACTGTGAAAGGGGAGGTCGGTTCCTCCACCATGCCACACAAGGTCAACCCGATCGACTTCGAGAACTCTGAGGGAAACCTCGGGTTGGCCAACGCCCTCTTCGGGCATCTTTCCGCCAAACTGCCGATCTCGCGCCTCCAGCGCGATTTGACCGACTCCACCGTCCTCCGCAACATGGGCGTTGGCTTCGGCTACAGCCTAATTGCTTATCAGTCCACGATGAAAGGGCTCGGAAAGCTCCAGCTCCGCGAAGAGAACCTCGCGTTCGACCTCGACAATGCATGGGAAGTTTTGGCCGAACCCGTTCAGACCATTATGCGCAAAGCGGGCATCGAAAAGCCCTACGAAAAGCTCAAAGACCTCACCCGCGGACAGCAGAAAATCACGAAAGAAACCATCCGCGAATTTGTTCAGACCCTAGAACTCGACGAAGCCGACAAACAGCGTCTGCTCGAAATGACCCCCAGTTCTTACGTTGGTATGGCAGAGAACATCGTCGATCATCTGGATTAAAAATAAGAATCAGCTCCGCATCAGCCATGATTTCGACGAGTGAAAAACCTTTATGGCTTAACGCAGTCGTCAGGGCATCATCCAAATTTTTGGAATCAGTTACGCGAATTCCGAGCCCGCCGCAATTTTCTGTATATTTTGAAAAGTCAGGATTATGTAGCGAGGTTTGCCAAACATCCCATTCGCCCGCCTTTTGCTCTTTTGAAATTTTACCGAGCTCCTGATTGTTTAGGAGTATATGGGTGATATTCATACCGTATTTTACGGCCGTGGTTACTTCGGCTAGGTATTGCCCAAAGCCACCGTCCCCTGAAATGGAGATAATCGGGCGACCCTTAAATTTTGGATCATCCTCTTGTGTGGCCGCCCATGCTCCCAGTGCGGCGGGGAGTGAAAACCCGATGGATCCGAGATAACCCGACATCAGAATGGATTGGTTCGTACATTCGAAATAGCGGCCGAAAGAATAGGTGTTATTGCCCACATCAACGGCGATGATCGCATCCTCAGGGAGCTTCCGAGTCAACGCTTCGAAAACAATTGAGGAATTGATCCCTTTTCCTAAATCGTCCTTCATCCGATTTTTTTTCTCCGCTCGCCAGATGCTCCACCGTTCGGCAATCTCCGGACGTTGGTCGATTGTGTGGCCAAAGTCGAGGGCTTCGCGGAGGAGGCCGACGGTTACGCCGATCTCGCCCCAGACCGGCACATCGACGGCGTGGAACTTACCTAGTGTCATGGCATCGTAGTCCACTTGTATCGTCGGTTTCTTCGGCGTGATTCCGGTATGGTTACTGAAACTCGCCCCCAGCACGAGCAGACAGTCGCCTTCGTTCATAAACCAACTCGCGATCGGGGTTCCACTACGCCCCAAGACTCCGCATCCCAGTGGATGTTGGTCCGAGACCAGTCCCTTGGCCTTGAAAGTAGTGATGACGGGGGCATTTAAACGTTCAGCTAGGTGCATGATTTCATCCATATTAAAACGCGCCCCATGCCCGACAATGATTACCGGGCGTTTAGATTCTCCTAAAAGGCCGATGGCTTTTTCCAACGCATCCGTCGGTGGAGTGATGGTGCGGGCTGTAATTCGACCTTCTGGACTTCCCGGTTGAGCGTTTTCTTTCGCCGGCAGGGTTTGGACTTCATCTGGAAAAATCAGGTGCGATACCCCGTTGTTAAGTAGGGCGCTTTTACAGGCAAGGTTGGCAAGCTCTGCGGGTTTACTGGTGTGAAGCACAGGTTGAGCCCACTGCGCCACCTTGCCGAAGGCGGCCGCGAGATCCACCTCCTGAAATGCACCTGCACCGAGAACCTGTGTATCGACCTGACCGGTCAGCGCCAGTGCCGGGGCACGGTCGACGTTAGCATCCCACAAACCAGTGAGCAGGTTGGTTGCGCCGGGGCCGGCAATCGACAGGCAGGCTGCGAGCCGCCCGGTCAATTTGCCATAGGCTGAAACCGCAAAGGCGGCGGCGCCTTCGTGGCGAATGCCATAGAACGTCATGTTTCCTTTTTCCTCTTGAATACGGATGGCATCGGCGAGTCCCAGATTCGAGTGACCGACCATGCCGAAGACGGAATGCACACCCCAGCTTACAAGTGTTTCGACCATGACATCCGAGATGGTGCGTATGCGCACTACTTCTTCTGGAAGTCCGACATAGAATCCGTTATCGCGCAGTTCAACCGGAAAGGTTTCGACGCCATCATCGAAGCTACCTGGGGATTTTCCCGAAATGGGATCGAAGTCCCAGCCATGCCACGGGCACCGCAATAGGCCATTTTCAATGCAGCCTTCGCCCAGTGGGCCACCTTGGTGTGGACATTTATTATCGAGGGCGGAAATGATTCCATCGACATTCGTCATGGCCAAGCCTTTATGACCTGCCACGACGGTTTTAACACGGCCTTCCGGTAGCTCATCGAGTTCAAGCACCTTGATCCATTTGAGGGCTGGGGTTGTATGATCCATGGCATACTCCTTGTTTTAAGCTAAAGAATTTTCAGTGGTGTCGAATTGTTTGATGGCGTTACGTTGATCGATGCGGTGTTGATGAATTTCATCGCCCTTGACTCCAGCGGGGCGTTTAAATAGACAACTCATGGCGGCATCGCGGCCGTATACTGTGATTAGATCGCCCTCTTCAATCGTGGTATCGGCATGGGGCTGGATTCTGCTTTCCTCGCCCTTCACAGTGCGCATGATGGAGAGAATAGTGGTGCCTTCTTTTTGGATGGCGAGAGTTTTTAAGGTCTTTCCGATTTGCCAGTTTCCAGACTGCACACGCATACGGGAGATCGAATAGCCGTTGCTGATGCCGAGTATGTCGTGATAGTCCTGCAGTTGTAGGTTTTTGTTGCGGCTCAGAATTTTCAGGATGATCTTTTTCATAAGACGGTAGACGATTTTTGAGCGCGCAAACAGATAGACGAGGCTTAAGGAAAGGATAAGGAGGGGCACTCGCACTCCGATATTCTGGTTGGTGAATCCGGTTAAGGCCACAATCAAGGTAGCTCCGGTGGAGACCAATCCCACATTCCCGATGAGAATTAGAATCCGGATAATCTTTCGTCGCACGGGATGGGTAACAATTTTTTCTGACTCCGAGGTGGTGAACCCGGCTCCCGAAAACGCCGACTGCGCTTGAAAGGCGGCCACTGCATACGACAAGCCTGTTAGCTCCAGTGCGATAGCCCCGATACGAACCGTCGTAAGAGAAACGATTAGAATAACCAATAGGCCAATGATGGCGACCATGGCAGAACTCCTTTTAGGATTGTAGTGGCATAACGCCGCCATAGGCGATTCCGGCCAAATAGGCCATATCGTGTTTGAAGGTCGTTAAGTCATTTGGATTGAATTCATTCAACGAGGTATGCCCACAGGCACGAGCAAGGATTTTCATCAAATCCACTGAGGCTCCAAAAAAATTGGCCAGCCGTTGGGCGGATTCGTCGATGATTAATCGCGCCCGAAGGTCTTTTTTCTGGGTGGCGATGCCGACCGGACAATTGTTGCTCTGACAAGCGCGCATACCCAGACAACCAATCGCCTGTAAGGCTGAGTTCGACACGGCTATCGCATCGGCACCCAGCGCAAGCGCCTTGGCAAAATCTGCGGGTAGGCGAAGCCCACCGGTCACAATGAGCGAGACGGAGGGGATGGTTTCATCCAGATGTTTACGGGCACGGGCGAGGGCTGGGATGGTGGGTACGGAAATATTATCCCGAAAAATTAATGGAGCGGCTCCGGTTCCCCCTCCTCGGCCATCGAGGATGATGTAGTCGCAACCGACTTCCAGTGCGGCATCAATATCCTTTTCAATGTGTTGAGCCGAAAGTTTGTACCCCACGGGAATCCCACCCGTCTCTGCTTTGATCATGGCCGCAAATTCTTTGATATAGCTGAGATCATCCCAGTCAGGAAAGCGGGGAGGAGAGACGGCGTCTTCCCCTTCGGGCAGACCGCGCACCTCGGCAATCTTCCCTTTCACTTTTGCGCCAGGAAGGTGGCCACCGGTTCCGGTCTTAGCTCCTTGTCCGCCTTTGAAATGGAAGGCTTGGCATTTCTTCACCTTGTCGATGGAGTATCCGAACCGGCCGGATGCGAGTTCGTAGAAGTAGCGCGAATTGCTGGCTTGTTCTTCGGGAAGCATGCCGCCTTCGCCCGAGCAGATTCCGGTGCCAGCCAATTCGGCCCCTTTGGACAACGCGATTTTGGCTTCTTCCGAAAGCGCGCCATAGCTCATGTCGGAAACAAACAACGGTATATTGAGTTTTAGAGGTTTTTGGGCGTTGGGGCCAATGATGGTTTCGGAACTGACCACGACATCATCGAGTTGGGGCAAGGCCGCCAGCTGTGCGGTGACGATCTGAATATCGTCCCACTGCGGCAGTTTCTGGCGGGGGACGCCCATAGCGGCTACCGGCCCGTGGTGGCCGAGTTTGGAGAGCCCGTGTTCGGCTAGATGCTGAATAAATTTATAATGAGGTTCTTCCGGGCCGCCGTGCAGATCCGCATAAAGCCCTTGGTAGGCTTCGCGGTTGTAGGCCTGCGGATGTTTATTTTCCCAGGCAGAAATCTCGTCTTCGTCCACAAGAACCTCATTGGCCTCGATCCACGAGGAGAACTTGTTGAGCTTCTCGTCATGGCTATATTCGCTGACTCCGCTATCCAACTTGTAGTCCCAGCCATGCACGCCGCAAATAATATTTTCACCATCGATATGGCCATCGGACATAAGTGCGCCGCGGTGCGCACAACGGCCGTAGAGTACCGATACGTGGTCGTCATAGCGAATGATGACGAGGTCTACGTTGGCAACAAGTGCATAGCTCGGCTTGCGGTCTTCGAGTTCAGAGAATTTGGCGATGCTGATTTTCTTCATGTGGACTTCCTTTTTTTATATACATACAGCTAGTCCCCATTCCATTTGAGGCGGGTCGGTATTTCCGGGGCATGTTCCTGCTCAGCCATGCCGGATTGTTCCTTCTTTTTTATACGGGTGGCATACCATTGGGTGGCAGGTATTGCGGTCATACCGTGGGCCACAATGCTGAGCAGAACGGTAAAGACCACTACACTAAAAATGAGATCGCCAGAGGGAAGATCAGCTTCTTCAAGAACTAATAAAATAAACAGAATCGAGGCAATGCCCCTTGGGCCGAACCAACCGATGAATAGTTGAGTGGAGGGGCGAAGTTTCATGCCGGAAAGGCTGATCGCCGTCGGGATCATCCGGATCAGGGTGAGACTCAGTATGGCATAGAGAACGATGGCTCCGTTGAGGTGTTCAAGCGCAGGAGGAATCATGACTGCCCCAAAGATCATGAAGACCAGCAGGCTCAATAATTGACCTTCCGATTCAGCAAACTCATAGAGACATTGACAGGAATTTCGAGCCGTACTTCCGGCCAGAAGCCCCGCGCAAAATACAGCGATAAAACCGTTCCCGTGTACCATCTCCGCCAGCGCAAACGCGGTAAGAGCGAGGCTGAGAACCGCGAGGTCGCGGAACGAGTGAGTCATGCTTTCTTTGCGTTGACCGGCCTCGATCAGTTTACCGCCTACATAGCCCACCGCGATCCCAACGAGCGGACCGAGTGTAATTTGCAGGGCGGAAAATCGAATCCAGTAGGAGGCTTCCTCGGTATGCGAACAGGCCACCATGCAAATGGCCACGAGAATAATCGGGAGTGCAATCCCGTCGTTTAGCCCGCTTTCCACATTCAGCGCCTGCCGGATGCGGACGGGAACCTTTGGGCTGCTAACGACGGCTTGCCCCAACGCCGCATCGGTCGGAGCCAGGATGGCGGCGAGCACGAGGGCTTCCCAAATATTCAAGGTTTTGAGGACGACTGCTGCCACGAGGACTCCGACGCCAATGCATAGGGGTAGCCCAATCAGCAGTAGACGTTGCGGAATGGTGTGCTCTCGGCGTAGTAGCTTTAGGTCGATTCTTGCCGCGTCCGTGAAGAGAATCGTGATGAGGGTTAGCTCGGCGAGCAGGTGAATGACTGGCGATTCGATATCAAAGGAAATAACTCCGAATCCGGCATCCCCGATAAGGAGTCCGAAGAGCACAAAAACCATGGGGGCTGAAATCACGGTTCGTTGTGCGCGACGGGAAATTAATCCATATCCGATGATAAACAGTGAAACCACTACCACGGCTAGTGCATTCATGCGGTTACCCTAATATCCATAACTGGTGTTGTTTGAGAACAATGCGGAAACCCACCGACCACATGCCAGTGGATTCCCCGTTGTATGGAACGGTTAGTTAGGCCAGTTGTGCCTGACCGATCGGGACCGAGAACTGGTCGCACCAGATGATCACCGTATCGAAGGCGGCTATGTCTGTCCCCGCAGGAATGGCATATTCATGGCTCCCGGTAAAGGCCTTCAGATTCCCGCAAGACACACTACCGGATTCATTATAGTTTTTGGCCAGAAGTACACGCCCGTCTGGCGCTTCTGTGATGTTAACCGCTTCGAGTTTGAGGGTGCTTCCGTCGATCACAACTCCTCCACTGGCGGGATGCTCGGCGTCGGTTCCTTTGAGTGTTCCTGTTTTCATGATGCACTTCCTTTTGGTTGTGGGTTGAATAAGAAGAGTTCTATTATAGAAACCTCAAACATGTATATGACCATAATCATAAAGAAGGGGATAAGGTTTATTGAAGGATGATGAAGCCGTCTGTCCGCGTAATATCGCCGTGCTGCTCGAGCCGTTTCATGGCTCGGTAGATCGACTCCTTGGTCAGGTTCAGTGTTTCCCCGAGCAGGCCAAGACGGCCTTGCAGGTTAAAGGTTGATCCTTCTTTAGAAGCGCGCCATTTTAAATAGGCTAAAATACGATCCTCCGCACGGCGGATCGTTAGGAAGTTGCACAGGATGCGTAACTCACCATAGCGAGTTGCAAGGCAAGACATGAAGTGCGAGGCATAGGCGGGATCCTTCGCGAGGCGTTTTTGGATCACTGATTTTTTTAAGGAGCGAACCTCCGCATTCTTCTTCACCGTGGCGGAGTAGCCATAATGCTCAAGGAAAATATGCTCTTCGGCCAGAGCCATGCCCGCGGTCGCATGATAGAGCACGAGACTTCCCTCCGTTTCCTCCGAATACGATTCGGCGGCCACCCTGCCTGAATCAATAAAATAAATCAGGTCTACAGGTTGCCCCTGCAGAAACAGAATGCTTCCCTTTTCAACCTTCCGCGTCTGCGACAAAGAGCCGAAGTAGGTCTTAATATGATCCATATCGTAATACGTCATAGAGCCCCGTTTGAACGGGTGGAACTTTAGACTATAGCGGGCTTGGAGATACAGTATAAAATCGAATTCACGTAGAGTTTTGTGTGAGAGCCTCCCCCCGAGCAGGCTCCATCCGTATAGGGTTTTTCACGCAGAGTCAGCAGAGAAAAATCTCTGTTCGCTCTGCTTTCTCTGCATGAGAAATTCTCGCGAGCCGAGGTCTTGGTGCGAGAGGCCTCAATATGCTTTGTATTCCGCATGGCTCTGCGCAACCAGTTCATCGTTTATATTGATGAATCCGCCCTTTTCTTCGAGCCAGATTTCGGCGAGGTAGCGGCCGTATTTACCCCGTGCATCCTTAATCGTTTCGAGGATGATTTTCCGGCCCTGAATCTGCCCCCGTAAATAATCGCGCGAAGCAATGCCCCGTGTTTTCGTTGCGCCCGTAACCTCCGGGGCATTGATGCGAGTTAGTCGCAACTTCTCGTTACGGATCCAAATACCCATCCCCAGATCAATATCCACCCGGCAGGTATCCCCATCATAAACCGAGATCACTTGCGCGGTATAATGATAGAGCTCCGCGTCCTTCG
>QIHI01000095.1 GCA_003230915.1 Kiritimatiellales bacterium
GAAATTCAACACCGACCGCTCCATCCCGCTCTTCCTCATTAGCCTCAAAGCGGGCGGAACCGGACTCAATCTCACCGGGGCTGACATGGTCATCCACTTCGACCCCTGGTGGAACCCCGCCGTCGAGGACCAAGCCACCGACCGCGCCCACCGCATCGGCCAGAAAAATACCGTCTACAGCGTCAAGCTCATCACCAAAAACACCGTCGAGGAAAAGGTACTTCAAATGCAACAGCGTAAAAAAAGCGTCATCGACGCCACCCTCGAAAAAGACGGCGCCTTCGAACAAGGTCTCAGGTGGAACGACGTGCAGGAACTGCTCTCGATCTAAGACACACTCGCACCACCGAACATTCCATCTCCCGACCGATGAAGGCATCGAACCTACCTTGTTCAAGAGTTTGATGATGCAAAACGAGGGTGTTCCAAAGGAACGGCAACAAAACGAAGTGAAATGGCAATTTCGTGGTTTTAACCGTTTTGGTGAATTGATAGGTTCCGCGCTTAACTAAATTTTAACCAACTAGGAATCCTTTAAAATGAGAGCATATAACTTCTCTGCGGGGCCATCCACCATACCGGAGGAGGTTCTGAAAGAAGCACAGGCGGAACTCTTGGATTATCAGGGCACCGGCATGTCCATCATGGAAATGAGCCACCGCGGCGCAGCATATTCCGCGATCCATGACGAAACTATCGCCAATATTAAGCAACTATTGAATGTTCCAGAAGGCTACAGCGTGCTGTTCATGACCGGCGGGGCCTCCTCGCAGTTTGCCCTTATCCCGCTGAACCTACTCGGCGAAGGCCAGACGGCCGACTATACCGACTCCGGCGCATGGGCCACTAAAGCCGTTAAAGAGGGACAGCTACTCGGCAACGTCCATGTGGCCGCCGACTGTGGCAAAGAGATCCCCACGCGGGTTCCATCCATTGATGAATTGGACCTGATCGACGATGCGGCCTATCTTCACATCACTTCCAACGAAACCATCTCCGGTGCGCAGTGGAAGGATTTTCCCGAACACGACTGCCTGATTGCCGACATGTCGTCCGACATCCTTTCCCGTCCGCTCGATGTTTCCAAGTTTGGACTGATCTATGCAGGCGCGCAGAAAAATCTCGGCCCAGCTGGCATCACACTCGTAATCATCAAAGACGAGCTGGCCGAACGTTGCCCAGATACCGTCCCGACGATCATGCGCTATAAGACGCATATTACGAGCAACTCGCTCTACAATACCGTGCCGACCTTCCCGGTTTACATCCTCTGCCTCGTTACTCGCTGGCTCTTGGCCAAGGGCGGACTCGAAGGCATGCAGAAGCAGAACGAGGAAAAAGCGGCCAAACTTTATACAGCCATCGACAGCACCGATTTCTACACCGGAACCGCAGTGAAGGAATATCGCTCCAACATGAACATTACCTTCCGCATTGCCAACGAAGAACTGGAGTCCAAGTTCATTGCCGAGGCTTCTGAAAGAAACCTCAAGGGACTGAAGGGTCACCGTTCCGTCGGCGGCATCCGCGCCTCCATCTACAACGCCTTCCCCGTCGAAGGCGTCGATGCGCTGATTTCGTTCATGAAAGAGTTTGAAGCCAACAACGGATAGCCGTATAAACCCGCTTCATTTCGTGCGCCCATAGTTCAATGGATAGAATAGTGGCCTCCGAAGCCATAGATACAGGTTCGACTCCTGTTGGGCGCACCATTTTGAGCCGTGATACGTGAGGCGTGAATAACTCGTCAAAAAATTACGGCTCACTCGTTACTAACCGAAGGGCAAACTCATGGCTGAAGAAAACTCACTCGAAAATATTAATATCGATGGGGAGAATCTCTGGAAAGAAGAACAGATCACCGATCTTAAAGTCGGCAATATCCGCAAGCTGACCCCGATCAAACTCGATGGCAGCGAGGATGATTTGCGCACCGCGACCTACACCGCCACCACCAACATCATGACGCCCAACGGGGCGTTACCGATCTCCGGCGAGATTGAAGCCACCAACCTAACCGAGGCTGTGGAAAAGTTCCCAGAAGCCATCAACGCCGCCGTGAAGAAGCTACAGGAAGACATGATCAAGATGCAGCAGGAGCAAGCCTCCCAAATCGTCACTCCCGACCAACTGCGTGGCGGGAATGATATTATCATCTAGATTTCCCTAAAACCCCAGATCTTGTACCCTTGGTGGTAGACACAGGTTCATTTCGTGTTCACCGCTCTATAGACTTCTGTGCCGCTATTGAATCGTAGTGCTGGGGATAGTCACCGGCACAATTATCATTGCCTTGTTTCTGCCCTTGGTGTCTATTATCGACAACCTAAATTAACCGCTTAAATAAAGGAATATATCCCATGAAAGCCCTTCTGATGGTTGCCCATGGCAGCCGTAGAAAAGATTCAAACGACGAGGTTCGCCACCTCACCGAGCGCATCCGCGAAAACTCAGAGTCGGCGTTTGATTTTGTGAAGTGCGCCTTTCTGGAAATCTCTTACCCGCAGATCGACTCCGCCATCACCGACCTTGCCGTCGCTGGTGCCACGGAAATTACCATATTCCCCTACTTCCTCTCCTCCGGCACACACGTGGTCAACGATATCCCCCGCATTATCGAAGAGGAAAGAGCCAACCATCCCACCATGCGCATCGACATCCTCCCGCACCTCGGCGCACTTCAGGGCATCAGCTCTCTAGTGCTTAACCATATCTATAAATCCGCACCTCTCCCCAACTAGCACCCTATCGGTCCCAACTTGCAAATAATATTCTTTTAAGAACAGACCATGTTAATCTGAATTTATCTTAATAAATTAATGTTACGACCATTCACCATAAAATAACGAGGAAATTTCCATGCTGGACATGATTCAACATATACTCATTTCATTGGGCGTGACAGAGGCTGCTTCCGACGAGGTAGCGATTATGGTTTGGATGGTTCTAATCGTTCTAGGGGCCTACCTGGTCTATGGTGTGTTGCGGATCTATCTACTAAAAATCATCCGCAAGGTAACCGAGAAAACCTCCACCCGATGGGATGATGCCTTGATGGAAATGCGAGTGTTCCATCGCTTCCTACGGTTGATTCCCCTTACCTTTATCTCGGTGTTTATCGACCGCTCCATGCCTGACGGCTTTGTCCTGCTCAAACGCATTCTCTTTGCCGCGATCATCCTTGTGGCTGCACGAGCGATTGAATCGTTCTTCAATGCCGTAGGCGATATCTACCGCGCGGAACCCGGCGGTCACCGCAAACCGATCAGACCGTTGATCCAGTCAGCCATCATCATACTCTACCTCTGCGCCTCCATAATTGTTATTTCGATCCTACTCAACAAATCCCCGCTCAGCCTGATTACCCTGCTCGGTGGTCTCACCGCTATCACCATGTTGGTGTTCAAAGATACCATTCTCGGATTTGTAGCCGGTATCCAGCTCGGTGCCTACGACATGGTTCGCGAAGGCGACTGGATCGAAATGCCCAAATACGGAGCCGACGGAGACGTCATCGAGGTCACCGTCAACACCGTCAAGATCCGCAACTGGGACAAAACCATCAGCACCATCCCCACCTACGCCCTTATCTCCGACTCCTTTAAGAACTGGCGCGGCATGAGCGAATCCCCCGGTCGACGCATCAAACGCGCGATCTGCATCGACATGAATACCGTCCGCTTTGCCGATGAAGCCATGCTTGCCAGCTTCCGAAAAATGGAAATGCTCAAAAAATATGTGGATCAGACCCAGCAAGCCATCGATTCCGAAAATAATGAAAAAGGCGTCGACCTCTCCGCCACCACCGTCAACGGTCGCCGCCAAACCAACCTCGGCATCTTCCGCGCCTATCTCGTTGAATATCTGAGCAGCCATCCAAAAATCCATACCGGTATGACCTTCCTCGTCCGCCATCTTCAGCCCACGGCGCAAGGTCTGCCCATCGAAATCTACGTCTTCAGCTCCGACAAAGCGTGGGCCAACTACGAAGCCATTCAGGCTGATATATTCGACCACGTCCTTGCCGCCATTCCCGAGTTTGGCCTACGTGTCTATCAACAACCCAGTGGCGCTGATATCGCAGCATGGGTTGGTGCCAGTCCCGCAAAAAAACAGGTAGAAGAAAGGACTGGTTAGTCAGATTTTACCCGAACACAACTATGTAACCGCTTGACATCTTCGAGCTTAAGAAAACCAGAGAGCAGGTTCAGTGCATTCGCCGCACCGCAGGCTATCCCGGTAATGATCGCCTCAAATATGTCCTTACCCCGGCTCAATTCCACCGCTATTCCGGCCGTCACCGCATCGCCACTACCGACCGGATTAATCGCCTCGATCTTTGGCGGAAAGATTTCCACGGCTTGGACTTCATCAACGTAGAATGCACTTCGACTTCCCCGCGTAATCAGTACCGACTGCGCCCCTCGTCGGATCATCTCTTGGCAGGCCAACAGTAGATCGTCGCCCCCAAAGGTTGCCAGCAGTTCACTATCGTTGATCTTCACGAGAAACGGTTTGTACTCCAGCGCCAACAGGAGCGGCTCGTTCGGCGCATCGAGAATAATGCGTCCGCCCCGTTCGTCCACCATCTTAGCGATCTGCGCATAGGCATCGACGGGTGCGCCAGCGGGTAGCTTCCCAGAGAGTGGAACTACCGCACCCGAAAGTTCTAAGGACTGAAAAAGTTCAACCATCCGAGGCCAATCATCACCACCAAGCGGCGGCATCTCCTCCACCAGCTCGGTGATCTCCGAACTCCCTGCCTCCACCAACGTTTGGCAAATGCGAGTTTCACCAGCCACACCCACATGCCTGAAGGCCACTCCTTCTCGAACCAGCATTTTTTCAAGCAAACGACCGTTCGCGCCGCCGGAAAAACCGATCAGTTTCGGAGTCGTTCCCAACTGCGTCGCCATCCGCGCCGTATTTGCACCCTTTCCACCGATGCCGACGGTCACACGCAAAACGCGATTTACCTTATCTTTTTCGAGTTTGGAAAACTCAATAATACGTTGAACACACGGTGCGAAACCGCAGCAGATAATAGGTTTTAATAAATCACTCATAAGAGGAATAGATGTAAGGGTTTTTTTCCAAAAATGATAGTAGACAAACCAAAAAATTCGGGTAAGTTACTCGCTCCTTTATTGGAAACGGTGGGGTAGCGAAGCGGTCAAACGCAGCAGACTGTAAATCTGCCCTCTTAGAGTTCGATGGTTCGAATCCATCCCCCACCACCACTCTCTTTTGGGGACGATTAGCTCAGCTGGCTAGAGCACCGCCTTGACATGGCGGGGGTCGAAGGTTCAAGTCCTTTATCGTCCACCATCCTTTTAACCCTGTTTATACAGTGTTTTTTTGTGTTTATAGGGGAAATACGAATTTTTTAAACTTTCGAGATTGTAGTGTCACGTACTGTCATTTATAAAAGAATCACATAACAAAGCATAATCGAACGGGTAGAGCACCATGGCAAAAAAACGGACGGGGCACTTTTCGCGGATGGGGAAGGGAAAATATATTCCTCTCCATGGAGATCCGACAGCGACAATCTATTTCGAGTTCACGGTCGATGGACGAAGGAAAAAGGTTTGCTGTGAAACCTCTAAGGAAGCGGAGGCAAGAGAGTGGGTTTCGACGTATCTTGGCTTCACAACCCATTGTTCGAGTTATGAAAGGTTCCTGGACACGATCATTTCCATGGGCAATATGGCGAAGGCTGAAGCCCCAGCCTACACCGACCGCCACGACCGCCTCGCCCAATGGCTCCGATCCGGCGCAACCCCCAAAGCCATCGACACCATCTACAACATCGCCGAAATCTCCGGCTACGAGGGATAACAACATGAACAAAAAAACCATGGCGGATTACTTTAAAATCCATGAAGCAAGCCTTGAAAAAATAACCGAACACGAATTACGCATGCTTCAAACGATCTACGCTAAAGAGCACCGTGATGATAAATACATCTTCCTCTACCTATTCCTTCCCCCACTTTGGATTTTCTTACTCATAAATGAGTTTAAATGCGATCGCTACCGACACCACCTAACCGAACGGCGCATACTTCCCACCCCAACAATCGCATTTGGAAACCCGCCCGAATGGAATAATTAACTAATAGGACGCGCAACCATGAAAAAACGAATCACCATCCCCCTCATCATCCCCCTCATCATCACCGCCATGGTCGCCGGTTTCTTCGCTCACAAAACCGTCCACCCGAAAACCACATTTAACGAGCTATTAGCTGCGGATGGATTTGCGGATTTCAATGATCCTTTTGATAAACCACCTCTTTCATTTGGTGAGAATGATGCAGTAGAATTTGATTTTCAAACCACCCAATACAACGAACTACTACAAGAATACAATGAATTGGTTGAGAGCAAAAACAGGGTAATCGGAATAGCCGAAGAACTCATTGAAGAAAATAAAACACTCACCCGACAGCGCAACCACTGGCGCGACGTCGCCAACATACCAGCCACCACTCCACCCCCCGAAGAACCACTACCGCCCTCCCTAGCCGAACAAAACCTCATGTTACTCGACGAGCAGAACTACCTCATTCACCAGCAAAACATGATCCTCGACGACATCTACCACAACTCATTTTAGACCGTCATTTATAGTCATTTATCACCCTCAATAACATAACAAAACATAACGAATCGCAGAATAAACCCTATATTTTATAGTCTTTTTAAAGATATATTGGTAAGCTGGCTAGAGCACCGCCTTGACATGGCGGGGGTCGAAGGTTCAAGTCCTTTATCGTCCACCATCTTCTCCCTCAGTCGCTTTTAACCGAGTCCACTTCTCTCTAACCTTTGGAACTTCGATTCCGAGGGCTTTTTTATTATACAGCCATCCCGAACACAAAAAAGGCCCATACCCAAAGCAGGCATGAACCTTTTTGATTTCCACTAACTGGAACCGTTATCCGGCAGCAACGGCTTCGTCGTTCAATGCAGCCTTACGGCTGAGGCGAACGCGACCCTGATTGTCGATATCGATACACTTCACACGCATCACATCGCCCGGCTTGCAGATGGAATCAACACTGTCGATCCGCTCGTTAGCCATCTCAGAGATATGCACAAGACCTTCTTTGCCCGGCATGCACTCCACGAAGGCACCAAAGTCCTTCACGGTGATAACCTTGCCTTCGTAGATCGTTCCGATCTCAATCTCTGCAGTGCAGGCGTTAACTCCACGAACCGCAGCATCCATGGCCTCGGCATCGACAGCGAAGATATTGACGGTTCCGTCCTCTTCGATGTCAATCTGTGCTCCGGTGCCATCGGTGATCGCACGGATATTCTTTCCGCCCGGCCCGATCAATGCACCAATCTTCTCGGGATCAATCTTGATGGTCGTAATACGCGGAGCGGTCGCGGCCAGTTCGGCACGTGATTCCGGAAGTACGCTTTCCATATAGTCGAGGATGTCGTTGCGGCCCTTGCGTGCAATTTCCAACGCTTCGGTAACTTGATTCCAGTCGAGGCCATGCACCTTGAGGTCAACCTGGAAGCCGGTAATGCCCGTACGGGTTCCAACCACCTTGAAGTCCATATCGCCGCAGTGGTCTTCCACTCCGAGGATATCGATCACCTGAACATCATCAGCGTTCTCGTCGGTAAATAGTCCGACGGAAATACCGGCCACAGGAGCCTTGAGCGGGATACCCGCATCCATCAGCGCCATGCAACCCCCGCAAGCGGAGGCCATGGAGGAAGATCCGTTGGAACCCATCACTTCAGACACTACACGGACGGTATACGGGAAGTCGTCCGGAAGAACCGGAACGATCGAACGCTCGGCCAGGTTTCCGTGGCCAATTTCGCGGCGGCTGGTCATACCTAGACGGCCGACCTCTCCCACGCTGTATGGCGGGAAGTTATAGTGCAGGATGAAGGATTTTTCATCGACCCCGCCCGTGACGGCGTCAAAGCGTTGCGCCTCTTTCTTGGTGCCCAGTGTAACGGTGCAAATGGTCTGCGTTTCACCGCGACCGAAGATCGCCGATCCATGCGTTCGGGGCAGTACGCCCACTTGTGCATCGAGCGCGCGAAGCTCCAACATGCCACGCCCGCCGATGCGGGTTCCGTCTTCGGAAATATTCTTGCGGACGGTTTCCACTTCGAGGTCGTGAAAGGTATGGAAATATTCGTCTTCCGTCATTTCCTCGAAGAGCCCTTGCAATTGCGATTTTAGCTCTTCCTTCAACTTGGAAACAGCATTCTGGCGCTCAAGCTTGGGACCGATTTTCATCAGTTCCTTGAACTTTTCACCAATAAGCTCACGAGCCTTATCGAGATAGGTGGTATCGCGGGCGGGAACCTCATAGGTTTTTTCCGGCAATCCCAACGCCTTGCGCAGCTCAAGCTGGCCGTCGATAATCTTTACGACTTCCGCGTGCGCGGTTTTCATGGCTTCGATGAAATCGACCTCGGGAATCTCCTGGGCGCTGCCTTCGATCATCATAACCTTATCGCGCGAACCGCAGTAGGTCAGGTCGATATCGCTGGCGGCCAGCTGATCGTGGTTCGGGTTGATGATCCACTCGCCATCGTTACGAACAATCCGTACAGCACCGATCGGCCCGTCAAACGGCAGGTCGGTCAGCGTAAGTGCAGCCGAAGCGGCGTTCACACTAAGAACATCCGTATCCAGCGTTCCGTCGCAACTCATTAGCATGTTATTGATCTGCACCTCACGATGGAATCCATCGGGGAAGAGTGTACGGATCGGGCGGTCAGTAACGCGCATAGTGAGGATTTCCTTTTCGGAAGGACGTGCCTCACGCTTGATGTAGCCACCTGGAAAGCGGCCGGCAGCATAGAATTTTTCGCGATATTCAACCTGCAGCGGGAAAAAATCACATCCTTCACGCGGCTCTTTCGCGGCGGTCACTGCGGAGAAAATAATATTTTCACCGATTCCGCATGTTACGGATCCACCGGCCTGCATGGCCAGTAATCCGGTTTCAAAAACCATCGACTTTCCGCCGACTTCGAATTCAACTTTAGTTGTACCCTTCATAATTAATATTGCGCCCTTATCAATTTCAGAAGAGCGCACCTTTCCTTTTTGTTGTTCATATTTTCCGGCGGAATTTCCGACCGGAACCTTTCCTTACATACTGTAGTTTCTGGATATTTACAGAAACGACGCAAGCCCTTTAAAAATAAAGGGCTTGCGAGCGCAATAAGGACTTTTGCATCCAAAAATACAATTATCTACGCAAGCCGAGTTTTGCAATCAGCTCTTTATAGCGCGCATCATCTTCCTTCTGCACGTAGCTCAGTAGCTTCCGGCGTTTGTTGACCATCATGATGAGGCCGCGGCGTGAACTCTGATCTTTCTTGTGAATTTTAAGATGCTCGGTCAGTTCTTTGATGCGCGAGGTAAGCAGAGCCACCTGAACATCAGCAGATCCTGTGTCCTGTTCGCTACGTTTAAACTCGTTTTTAATTTCAGCTTTAACTGCTTGATCCACGTCTGGACTCCTTGTTTT
>QIHI01000070.1 GCA_003230915.1 Kiritimatiellales bacterium
TTCTGCGGCGGAGCCGCAGGGCGACACGGTGGACGGAGTCGACGCGCACCCCGTTCTTCGGACGCGCCGTAGGCCGCGTCCGAAGAACGTCTGCGATGAGGGGCGGGAAAAGGCGGAGAGGCGAGGGGTCAGCCCGTGAATTGTAGCGTTTTGTCCTGAAGTACTCTCCGCATACCCTCACCTTTTCCACTCAATTGACGCCCCTTCCTCCGCAATGCGGCAAGATGCCGCATCTACATTTAAGAAGCAGTTCTGTTTGCTAGATGGCTCCTTCTCAAACCGAAGTTCTCTTCGCGCGCAAAATCAAGGCATCTCTGCCGTGACATTTTCGGTGAATTGCGGCATGTTCCCCGTTTTCACGCATCATTAATCCGGTATGCAAAAGAACAACAGAAGCCGATGTAGCAACGCTTCACCTGGCCAACGGGAGGGAAAGCGTTTTCGCACGTGGGGATATCGTTTTCCCCTGCGGGGTGAAACGATGCTACACCTCCTGTTAGGCCTGTTTGCATGCTGTATAAAGATGGATTAACACATTTCAAACAAAAAGGGCAGAGCATGCTTTCACTTCTACTTTCAATCTTGGCTTCTATCGCATTAGTAGGTGCCTTAAGGGCTTCGGGTGTAAATACGCCAACCACGGTTTTCTTCGGCATTATTGGGTTCATCGCTGCATTTTATTTGATCGGGTTTCTTGTCCGGAAAAAAATCGCAAAGATTCAGAACGAGCTTCAGGAAATTATGCTCGGTGGCCAGCGGCGGATGAACCGGAAGGTTCAGCAGTTCCAGAGCAAACCAGGCGGAAATATTAAGCTGATCCAGCGCCAGCTCGAGGCGGATCAAAAAACCCTTTATCAACAAGGGCTTGATTTCACCCCGCGGCTGGAGCCTTTCAAAAAATGGTCGATGTTAATGGGTCGGCAGATTGCGACCATGCGCATGCAGTTTCTCTATCAACTCAAGGATTTCGAGAAGGTGGATGCAATTTTTTCCGCCGGAGGATGGTTTAAGGGTCCGATGCTGATGGAACCGATGGCGGTGGCCATGAAAATGGCACGACAGTATAAAAACAAAGACGTGGCGAGTGCTGAAAAAACCTTCAAGCGCCGTATAAAGTGGTTCAGGGGAGATCGCGGAACCCTGCTTTACGGCCTGATGTCGTGGATTTTCATGAAAGAAGGCGAATTCGAAAAAGCACGCCAACTGCTGAGCAAAGCAAAGGACACCACAGGCAACGAAACCTTCGCTCAAAACTGGGAACGGCTTTCCAACCATAAAATAAAAAACTTCTCCAACGCGGGGCTGGGAGAGGAATGGTATGGCCTCTATCTGGAAAATCCACCGACCCCAAAACAGCAACGGGTGCGTGGAAATGCACAAAAAGGGCGCCGGTTTTAGTCCCCACTCTTCGTAGTTACCCGAAGAGGTTCAGGGCGGGGCATAATCCCCAAGGGGTCTCCCTATTCGAGCCGGATATTCCGTAGTGAAATGGATATATCGCGAAATGGATTATGGCACTGCTTTTCCCCTTCGCGTGACCAGAAATTGGAAAAGGCCATCTCAAGCATAACGGTAAAGACCTCCAGCTCCTCCAGTGGCTCTTCAACATCCATAGTATGTAGCAGCTCGCCGGAATTTGAACTTTTCTTTCCGTCGTAGGTTGCTCCCTTGACATCATATTCACATGTAATGGTCGCTTTCATCTTTGTCCTCTCTACCCTGCCCTCGCAGGCTGGGTCTTTTTGTGTGCCGGGCGCACATCGGTTAGTGGTGAAACACACCTGTTGGACCCTTAAAATCGGTATGATCCGGATACTCATGAAGGATATCGAGGTGCTCAAACCTAAATACGAGGCCATCGAGCCCGTTCCTATGCACGCCCTCGCACCGGGTCAAAAATGCAATATGGAAATTAGGCATGGTGTTCAGCGCATGGTTCAGTGCCCTCGTGATATCCAACCGCACCGTCTTCAACGAAATTTCCGCCTCGGAAAAACAGCCGGCATAATTGCACGCCTCCATCAACGCCTCGATTTCCTCCCCATGCATTTCATCCAAAAGCATACGTGGTGTATGGGATACTTGGCATTTTGATACCCTTGATTTCGAGTATGGCCTCGTTAACACCTACCGGCGGTAGAAACTCCACGGGGCCATACAGTATTTTTTCGACCATGCTCCCTCTCTTATTTTTTAAAAATTCCAATAAAATATAGCCCCCATATCTTGAAAACTCCTCGCGTACTCCTTCCTTCCGATGGGCAGTTTAGTATGGGACAATGAATCCGTCAAGCTGGGCGCTTAAAGCTGCGGCAGCTGGGTAGACTGGAAATTAAAAGGCTCACTTGGAGGAATTAGTGTCCTTGCTAGACAGGTAGTGAGGCTGGCTTCACCGCCTCGATAGCGAAGCGGCAATGAACCGTTCTTCAATTCACCACAAACGAGAAGAGTTGCATCGGCACACTCAGACTGGTGTGGTTCGTCTAACGCGTCCGCTACTCTCCATCGTACTTCAGTCCCCACTGGGCGCGAAGGGCGTCCATGGTTTGCAGGATGACGAGGGTTTCGGCGAGCGGTAGGATGGGGCTCTCGGTTTTTCCTTCGGCAATGCAGTCCATGGCATGGGTGATCTCAAACTTGAAATTTTCGCCTTCGCCATAGGGGAATTTGAGAATTTCAGGGGGTTCCTCATCATGGCGATGAATAATCAATTCCGATCCGCCAAGGAACCACGGCATGCGAATATGACCCTTGGTTCCGCAGACCACCGCTTCGGTCGGTGCATCGTGCGTGAATGAGGAGGAGAGCATGGCGCATCGGCCGTTCGAATAGTCGAAGAGACAGAACGAGCGCTCGTCTACACCGGTATCGCCAAGCACCACCGAGCTTTGAATCCGAATGGGTGGTTCGTCAAAAACGAGAGCCGCGAAAGTGATCGGGTAGATGCCGAGATCGAGCAAGGCTCCGCCGGCCAGCGCCTTGTTTTTCAATCGGTGCTCCGCGCCAAAGTCGCCCATAAGGCTGAAGTCGGCTCTGACAGTGAGTACATCGCCAATCGCACCACCGGCCAGCAGTTCGCGAAGCTTGTCGATGGCTGGAAGAAAACGCGTCCAGACGGCTTCCATCATAAAAAGTTTCTTGGCTCCCGCTAGTTTGATCAATTCCTCGGTTTGCACCGCATTGACGGTGAACGGTTTTTCGCAGAGTACATGCTTGCCGTTTTCAAGGCAGAGCCGGACGTTCTCGAAGTGGAAATTATGCGTGGTGGCAATATAGACGGCATCCACATCGGGATCGGCCACGAGTGCTTCATAGTCGGTATAAACCCGTGCCATACCGTACTTTTTGGCAAACTCCGCCGCGCGTTTCGGCGTGCGTGATGCCCCCGCCAGCAACGTGCCGCGCTCCAATGCCTGGAGGCTCGTCGCAAACATATGCGCAATACCGCCGCACCCCATGATCCCCCATCTGATCTCCTGCATAGCCAGCCCTCCTTTCTTTGCGATGGATCAAGCTAAACTCCCTGACGACGGGAAGCAAGTTCTACATACCAGGCTTGGAAAACGGGCTTCCTTCGCTAGTATCCGTGGTCTATGCACCGGAACGATCTCCTTGAAAAATTAGCGACCTACCCCGCGACGTGGCCCGAGGAACGTGCCACCACACAGAAACTGATCGGCTTTGTGGAACAGCACGCGGGCTGCTTTGAGCGGAGCCTCGCGGTAGGACACGTTACCGGATCGGCCTGGGTGATTAATCAGGCCGGGACGCATGTATTGCTCACGCATCACAAAAAGCTCGGGAAATGGCTTCAGCTCGGCGGGCATGCCGACGGCGACTCGAACATTCTCCGCACCGCCCTGCGGGAGGTGCGGGAGGAATCCGGACTCACCGCCTTTGAACCCGTGTCCACCGACATCTTCGATATTGATATCCACCTGATCCCGAAACGAAAAGGAAACCCTGCCCACTATCACTACGATATTCGCTTCGCCATCCAAGTGACCGGTTCGGAGGAATATGTGGTGAGCGACGAATCCCACGATCTCGCCTGGGTGGAAGTTAAAAGTCTGAACCAGTTTACCCTCGAAGAGTCCATGTTACGCATGGCCAATAAGTGGCTCACCGGGAGGATTTCACATCAAATAGAATTGTAGAGAGTGATGAATTCAAATTAGCTCAATTCATCGACATATTAGTCGGATATGTCGATTCGATGGACATACCAAAATAACATGTCGATTAATCATGAAATAATCGGCTGACTACGAAACCGCAATATTCACCAGCCTGACCGGCACCACAGTATCCGCCCTAATGCGAACCGCAGACTCCAAGCCGTGTCACGACCTGAATGAAGGGGGCTTAGAGTTTTAAAGTCACTTCTTTTTGTCGGCCGCGTTCCCCAACAGCGCATCGAGCCCTTCGAAGGTGGAAAATTTACCGGCCTCAAATCCTTTTTCAGCACTGCTGTATCCCTTCATTTTATGTTTTTCATGCTCGTTGTCGTGGCAGTAAATGCAGAGCAATTCCCAGTTGCTCCCGTCAGGCGGATTATTGTCGTGGTTGTGATCCTTGTGGTGGACGGTTAGCTCCTTGAGCCCTTTTCCCGAAAACTCGCGGCCGCAGCTACCGCAGACATGCGGGTACATTTTTAGCGCGCGGGTACGGTAGCTGTTTTCCTTCTCCGCCAAATCGCGGTACATCTGGTCGAGTGCGTCGGTTTTTTTCATCTGTAGCAGTTCCTCCAATGCCGATTGCAGATCAGCGTGGCAGAATTCATAGTCGGCATCGACTCGTTTTTTCGGAGCAACGCGGGTGCTACCGAACAGCAGCTCATCGGTCATTTCACCAAACCGCAATATTCACTAGCCTTTCCGGCACCACAATCACCTTGCGGATGGCTTTGCTGGCGAGCCATCGTTGGATCCCTTCACCTTGAAGGAATTTCTGGAGAGTCCTTAGCTTAGTGCCATTCCGGGCTGGCACCTTTACCAATCACCGTTCGGTTTGTTGTTCTACGTTCCACAGAAGGTCTGATGAACAATCTCGTTCGGCTTCGGGGCCTGCTCGTATTCTGAAAATTCATTCCGCTCTTCATAGGGCTTAGCGAGCGCATCAACGAATTGATGGAAAGGGGCATAGTTATTCCCATAAGCGGCTTGGATGACTTGTTCAACGCGGTGATTGCGGGGAATGAGAATGGGATTAGATTTCCGCATCGCTGTAAGGTTCGGAACCGATTGGGTTGCTGCTTTCCATGATGCATACCAGTTTTCCAATAAAGTGGGATCTTTGAACAGCGCGCTTAATTCGCTACGATTCCCATGGGTTAGGTGGCGAAAAAACAAGGTGTAATCGACCTCCTGCTTAGCGAGAAGTGCAAGCCCACTCTTGACGATGTCTAGCGGGGACTCATCGGCCAGTCCGAATTTCGCGCGAAACCGATTATCATATTCGGTGCGGAATCGCCCATTGTAGGTGCCGAGTGCGTTTTCGACTTTTTTAAGGGCCACATCACTATCCCCGGAGAGTAGCGGGAGCAGCGTCTCAGCGAATCGTGTGAGGTTCCAACGTGCAATGCCCGGTTGGCTACCCCAAGCATAACGTCCGTCTCGATCAATCGAACTGAATACACGTTTTGGGTGAAAGTCATCCATGAAGGCGCACGGGCCGTAGTCGATAGTTTCTCCTGAGATCGCCGTATTGTCGGTGTTCATCACGCCATGAATGAACCCTAGAGCCATCCACTGCGCAATGAGTTTCGCCTGCACTTCGATCACACGCTCTAACAAGGTAAAATAGGGCTCCTCGGTATCGGCCGCATCTGGATAGTGGCGAGCGATGGTGTAGTCCGCCAGTTCGCGTAGGGCATCAGTATCGTTGCGAGCAAAGAAATATTGGAAGGTGCCGACCCGGATATGGCTGGATGCCACCCGCGTAAACACGCCACCCGCCAGATGTCCCTCCTGCCGCAGAACATTTTCTCCCGTCATTACCGCTGCCAGTGCGCGTGTGGTAGGCACACCGAGCGCATGCATCGCCTCACTGACCATGTATTCACGCAGCACCGGACCCAGTGCTGATTTCCCATCGCCGCCCCGTGAGAACGGCGTGCGCCCAGAGCCCTTAAGTTGGATGTCTCGCCTCGTTCCGTGTTGATCAACGACTTCGCCCAGTAAGAGCGCTCGGCCATCACCCAGCTGCGGGGAAAAGCCGCCAAACTGATGCCCGGCGTAGGCCTGTGCCAAGGGCTCGGATCTATCCGCGGTGCGGTTTCCCGAAAATACATGAAGGGCCTCCGTAGTGTCTAACCAAGCGGGATCGATGCCCAACTCATCAGCCAGTGCAGTATTTACACGGAGTAATTTTGGGGCCGGCACGGCTGAGGCATTTTGTTTGGAATAAAAACGCTCCGGTAAACGCGCGTAGGTGTTATCAAAGGGGATGGGATTAGACATAGTGCTCCTTGGCATGGTTTTTCTACAAAATGATGAGTATTAGCAGTGGATCGGATCTTGTTATCCGGTCGAAAACCTCCATTTCCCATAAAATATGCGAAGAGCCGTGGACTGGCATTATTATGTTAAATTCCTTGGGTTCCGGCTCGGCTGTTTTTTTAGAGGAGTCGGTTTATGAAGATCGCGATGTCGTCAATTTCTTCTGGGCATACGGAGTGTTCCATCTCGTATGTTGAAAACGTGTAGGAGAAGCCTTGTTTCTTGAGATGCTCAAGGGCTCTATCGGCGAGAATGGGAGGTACGACTTGATCCCGCGTGCCGTGACAGACTAAGATGGGCAGGCCAGCATTAGCTACTGGGTATTCACTTCCAGTTTCGCAGGGCACGGGGATATATCCGGAAAGGGAGATGATTCCAGCGAGTGGCCTAGGATGGCGCAGGCCGGTATGGAAGGCGACGGCTCCTCCTTGAGAAAAGCCCACGAGGAGAATTTGATCGTCCCGCATGCCCCTTTCCCGTTCCGCACCGATAAAGGCTTCGATTTGTTTCCGACTTTCCTCCATATCGTCCATGGAGACCTCACGCGTGGTGCCGATACTTTTGATGTCATACCAGGCAGGCATCGACATTCCGTTGTTCAGTGTAACGGGTCGTACTGGGGCATGGGGAAAGATAAACTTTACGCCCGCTTTCAGCTGCCTTTCCAGTTGAGGAACGATCGGGGCGAAATCATGCCCATCGGCACCCAACCCATGCATCCAGATAATCGTTAACTGAGGATTCTCTATTTCTCCAGCGAGTACATGCGGTAAAAGCGACTGTGTGTTGTAGGTCATGAAAATCCTGTTGGAGGGTAGAAACAAACGCGCAGTATACGAGAGTTCCAATAAAGGGGTAAACTCAATGATTGAGGTATTTAAATTCGATGAAAACCGAAAACATGGGATCGGTTCTAGCGATGGGGGCGCGAGGGAAGGAAATTTCAGGCAGATATCTCTGCTCATTCATTCGTTCGATTCCATGTACAGGATTGGCAGGGCGGCGACCTATTCTCTCAGGCTAGAGCTCTAGTCATCGGAACTTTTTAGTTCCTTTCCGAGTGTCCGTCAAACTGAGGTTACTTCAGACTGACCCCTATCCCTGAAAATGGCAGGAATTCTCATTTAATACCCTCTAGGCTTGTGGGATCAGGTCACGTTGAGCCCTTCGACCAACTCAGGAGGCAGGCAAGCCACCCATCATCCAGCCGTGCCCTGAGATGACGAATGGGTTGGACTACCCTGCCTGACTCTTCTTTTTGGCGTTATCCTTTTTGACCTGTCGTTTTTCCTTCAGAGTCATTTTCGGCTCTTTCTTTTTTTCCTTGCCGCCTTTGTCCTTTTTTCCTTTTTCGCCCATGATGCTTCCTCCGTTATGTTGTGCCGCATCCGATGCGGTAAGCGTCACTGATCAGAGCAATTTATAGCCATAGATCAGCGTGATGAATACGTACAAAAAAAATCAAATCGTTTTTCTCGTCATGTTATACCCTCCCCTTCCAACCATGAAACTGGAAGCATCGTCTCCCTTTACGAAACCGCAATATTCACGAGGCGGCCGGGGACGACGATGACTTTTCTTATGGTTTTTCCTTCGAGCCATTGGAGGATTCTGCTGGTGGTTATAAACACTCTTTCCACTCATCTTTCGGCATTATACGATGCATAAACCCACCAAACAAAGGAACCGTGAATGCCGTATCCCCATGGTTCGGGCTCCATATCATGCCTTTATAGATAAGTTGAGCCCGTGTCGGTCCTAGTGAGCTAACTTTCCGCTTAAGAAGTTCTGCAATATCGCCGGAGCGGTGCGGACCGGCGCCGAGTTCTGCCATAGCCCGTAGATATCGCCTTTCCGAAGGAGTCAAACGGTCGAATCGAACACGAAAAAAACTTTCATCAAGAGCAGCAATTGCTTCCTCGGAAATCCGCTCAACATCAGCCAACGTAATAGGAGATGCCGGAGCGGCATCCCAGGCATGCTTCCCCCACTCCTGAATAAAATAGGGATATCGTTCTGTTTCATCAACAATTCGATCCAACGCATCGGACTCTACCACCACACCCTGATCGGTGGCGGGCTTGCTAATCGCAAGCTTCGCAGCCACCGAGTCGAGCGGACCGATTTCGGGAAAATCAAACAAGCGTTCTGCATAGGATTTCGCCCGACCCATTCGACCCCGCAGCTGCGGCAATCCCGCACCAACGAGCATCACGGGCAACTGGCGCTGAGATACGCGGTGCAATGCCATAATCAATGCTTCCAACTCGCCCTCCTGAACGTACTGAAGTTCATCAATAAATAAGATGAGTGCTGTGCCCGCACTTTTTGCAGCAGAGCCCACCAATTCCAATAACGCTTGAAGATCATGTTCCAAATCACCGTTGTCGGCCAGCCCCGGTTCAGGCTCAAAATCAAATCCAACCTCAATATCGTCATACTTAACTTTTAACGCCTTCGCAAATCCCGCCAAACCACGCAATGCGCGCTGTGCAAGTTCTTTTGCTTTCTCGTTCCGAGAAAGCCGGAGCAGGGACAATCGAAGCTGGGGAGCCAGTAACGCCGGTAAAGACCGGATTTCCGGAGCCTCGATACGCAAGGTCTGAAGCCCCGCCGCTTCTGCGTTATCGCGCATACGATCCAATAGAACCGTCTTGCCGACCCCGCGCAATCCAACCATAAGGACACTCTTTGCCGGATAACCCAGGCGGGCTCGTTCGGTGGCGATACGGATGGCTTCCAACAGCTCATCACGACCTGCCAATTCGGGAGGAGGCGTTCCTGCACCCGGTGCAAACGGATTGGTTATCGGATTCATGCGATG
>QIHI01000067.1 GCA_003230915.1 Kiritimatiellales bacterium
GCTTCTTCAAGGGCTCCGGCGGTTAATTATTGGGGTTTCGTGCGGCGGGATCGTTGGCCGTGAAAGAGCGCAGAAAACTCAAAATCTGGGCAGGTATTTCTCTGCAATTCTTTGCGCTCTTTTACGGTCAAATCCTCACTATTTATCCGCCGGATCTATAATCAGCGAATTTGTTCCTCGCAGAGCTACAGAGACCGCAGAGCGTATTCCAGATCCAGAAACTGAATGTTGGGATTACCCGTACGCCAGCGAGATGCGTGCGCTGCTTTTTTTGAGATGGATCACGAAAAGCGAATGCGTGAATATTCTTTATGTTTCGGGGGGGCGGCTGTGGTAGAAACCGATCCTATGGATGAAGCAATGAAAGATCCCCAAGTCGCGGAAAAAGCAGGCATCGTGTCGATCGTCGGGCGCACGAATGTGGGCAAGTCGACGCTGGCGAACCACTTGTTGGGCGAGAAGGTGAGTATTGTGAGCGATACGGTGCAGACGACGCGTAACCTAATCCGCGCGATCCTCACCGAGCCGCGTGGGCAGATTGTATTTCTCGATACGCCGGGCGTACACAAGGCGACGGGCGAACTGGGCAAGAATCTCAATAAGGCCGCGCGTTCAGCGGTTGAGGGTGTGGATGCGGTGCTGCTGGTGCTGGATCGCTCGAAGAAGCCGGCGTTGGAGGACGATGGTTGGTTCCGGCGGATCGCCCGTGAAACGGGGCCGTGCATTATTGCGCTGAATAAGTGCGATGTGCATTACGATCGCTCGGCCGATTATAAAACCTTGTGGGACGAGATTAAGGCGGAGAAGGAGAGTGATTTGGAGCCGATCTGGGTGGATGTTTCTGCCCTGCATGGGGATGGCATGGATGGCTTGCTGAATACGCTCTTTGCGCATACGCCGGAGGGACCGGCGCTTTTTCCCGACGACATCCTGACCGACTATCCGCGCAAGCTCAACATGGCGGATGTGATTCGTGAAAAGCTCTTCCACCGGTTGCATAGTGAGTTGCCGCACGCGGTCGCGGTCTGGATCGAGAACATCGACGAGCAGGAAAAGAAGTGGACGGTCGATGCAATCATTTATGTTGAGCGCCACTCCCAGAAGGGGATTGTGATCGGCGAGAAGGGACGCCAGCTTAAGTGGGTGCGGGAGCAGGCCGAGAAGGAGCTGCACGAAATGTACGGCGTGCGTTTCAAAGTTAAGCTCTGGGTGAAGGTTGAAAAAAACTGGCGCAAGAACTTCTGGATGCTCAAGAAATTTGGCTATGCTTAGGGTTAGGGGATTGGATATCGGAAAAGGAGAGGATTGATGAAGGTTCAATGGAGTTTTGCGGGGTTGATTTTATGGGGCGTGAGATGTGGAACAATGCCACGACCCACTGGTTTCTCGGTGTCTCCAACCAGGATGCCCTCTGCGGAATGAACGCATGAAAAAGGCTGGAACAATGAAGAGTGCGGCAGCATCTGGGCAGAAGGGTGCGGAGGTGCGTCCGCTCACTACCGACGAGCGAGCGTCGTTTGTGATCCTGTCGCTCTATATGGCGGTTTTTTGTATTTGTACGTTTCTGTTTTGGGAGTCGCTGGTGCTGAGGATTCTTGGCGTGACCTCTGCGGTGGCGGGAATTTTTCTGTTCACGGCGGCCTTTTTCAATACCGAGGCTCCAGAGAGGGGTAATTCTGTCCACCCCATACGCTCCTACCTCTTCAGTATATTCATTACGCTGTTGGTTCTGTTTGCCATTCGGTTTGTGGCAGGGATTATTGGAAACACGATGGTGGCACTGGGAGTCGCCTACGGAGGCGGGCTGGTGGCCTTGGTGATTTTCCGCAAGGCCTTGGTGCAGGTGGTCACGGCCTTGCTGGTCATTGTTTTTTTGTTCATTGCCGTCAGCAATCGGAATGCAGTGCTGGCCGGGCACATGAGCTTCCAAGATACGGTACGGCAATGCGGGCAGCTGGTCCTGAGGATCGGCCCGATCCAAGATATTGTGAATCTTTTGCTGGCCGGAAACTACATGGGTTATCTCTCCCGCATCGACTATCGCGACGAGCAAATCAATATTCTAGCCGTTCGCACGGTGGCTGGGTGCGAGGACGACGAAGTTCGGAAGACGACCGCCATCCTTGATTTTGTGAGCAACCAAATCCACTATGTCTCCGACCCGGACGATGGGATCGAGCATGCCAAATATCCCATCACCACGCTCATTGCCGGCGGGGGCGATTGCGAAGATCAGACCCTGCTCCTTTGCTCCATGCTCGAGAGCGTCGGCGTGAAAACCTATATTGCATTTACCGATGACCATGTGTTTGCCTTGGTCCGGTTTAGCCAGAAAGAGCCGCCGTTTTCTGCCACCCCGTACCTGCTGGTCGAAGGCTGGCCCTGCTATGCACTCGATGCGGCCGACCCCGGAGCAACCATCGGTCGATGTGCCGCTGTGCCGCAGCAGGTCAAGCGGGTTTTCGATGTGCGCGGAAAATCCCCAGTCAAGTTTGCGCTCGCGTTGGAATAGGCCATTCGGCTTTCATCGGCTCAACAACGAGGTAGCGGTTATGAAAATCATGGTGGCGCGGATTCCAGAGGGGGGTTCGTATCTAGAGGGGGACGACCCTGGAACGATTATGGAGTTGGAGGGCATCCCGTCCATCCGAGCGGTCGGCGATGTGCGATATGAACTGCATATCCAACAAGTTTCAGAGGAATTGATGGTGCACGGAATGTTGCTGCTTGACCTCGATTTGAAGTGTGCAAGATGTACCCAATTTTTCTCGACAACCGTGGCCGATTCCGATTTTGTACGCGCCTATCCCGTATCTAAGGACACCGAATCGGTAGATATTACGATAGATATGCGAGAAGACCTTTTACTGCATATCTCGGCATTTCCGGTGTGTGGAGAAGGATGCAAGGGATTGTGCGCGCAGTGTGGAGCGGATCTGAACAAGAGATCCTGCGCGTGCGAAAAGCAGGAGCGGCCAAACCCGTGGTCGGGACTGGATAGTTTGAATTTATAGAATGTGAAGGAGGATTGCCATGGCAGTTCCAAAAAGAAAAGCCTCGAAGAGTAGAACCGCGAGCCGCAAGGCTCAGAATACGAAGAAGCCGGTCACCCGTGCTTCAAGCTGCGCACAGTGCGGTGCCCCGCAGCAATCCCACCACGCCTGCCCTAGCTGCGGCTACTATAGCGGCCGTCAAGTTCTGACGGTTGCTTCCGACGAGTAGCACCCATGCGTATCTCAATCGATGCGATGGGCGGCGATTTTGCCCCTCGAGAAATTGTTGCAGGTACCTTGCAGGCGGCTAAAAGCCTAAAGGGGCTTGAAAAGCTGTTTCTTGTTGGCGATGAAACCGCCATCAAAAAACAGCTCCAGAAGCACAAGGGACCGATCCCCGAATGCATCGAGATCATCCATGCCTCCGAAGTCGTGGGCATGGGCGAATCCCCTGCTGTGGCCATCCGCCGAAAGAAAGACTCATCGATTGCCCGCTCGATCGAACTCGTGAAAGACGGTAAGGCCGATGCGATCTTTTCCGCTGGGAATACCGGTGCCGCCGTCGCCGCTGCCACGCTCAAGCTTCGCACGCTGGAAGGCGTCAGCCGCCCAGCAATTGCCACTGTCATGCCCACGTCCAGCGATGCCCCCTTTGTCTTGCTCGATGCGGGGGCTAATCCCGACAGTACCCCGGAAATGCTCCAGCAATACGCGGTGATGGGAAGTATCTATTCGCGAGAAATTCTTGGAACCGAAAACCCAAGCATCGGCTTGCTAAGTATCGGCGAGGAGGCCGCCAAAGGCAACGAGACCACTAAGAAATCCTTTAGCCTTCTCGAACAAGCCAACCTTAATTTCGTCGGAAACGTGGAAAGCCGCGACCTCTTCGCCGGCAAAGTCAGCGTGGCGGTATGCGACGGATTTGTCGGCAACGTGGTGCTGAAAACCAGCGAATCCGTTGCTCGAATGATTTCCAACGGACTCAAGGAGCTGTTTCGGAAAACCCCACTCCGCATGCTCGGCTATCTATTTGCACGCGGCGTCTTCAAAGAGATGAAATTGAAGGCCGACCCTGCCAGTTATGGTGGCGCACCGTTGCTTGGCGCGAACGGCGTGGTGATCATCGGCCATGGATCCTCAAACGCCCTTGCCACTTTCAACGCAATCCGGGTGGCTTCCGAATCGATTGATCACGATGTAAACCATTTGATTGAAGCGGAACTAAAACGTATAAACGACGGGATCTAGCCCTTCACGAGACCTGACTATGGAGCCGACCCGCACAGTTTCAATCATTGGAACTGGATCGTATGTGCCTGAAAAGGTGCTTACGAACCAAGACCTCGCAAAAATCGTCGAAACCTCCGACGAATGGATCTATTCCCGCACCGGCATGCGCGAGCGGCATATTGCCGCCGAAGATCAGGCGACGTCCGATCTTGGTATAGAGGCCGCCAAAGCGGCGCTGGCGGATGCCGGAATTACTGCCGAAGAAGTCGATTTGCTGATTGTTGCCACCCTTTCTCCCGATATGTTTTTCCCCAGCACCGCTTGTTTCGTGCAGGACAAGATCGGAGCCAAAAATGCCTTTTGCTACGACCTCGGCGCAGCGTGCTCAGGATTCCTGTTTGCCCTCGATGCGGCCAAGAACCAGATTGCCTGTGGTGCGGCAAAAACCGCCCTCGTGATCGGTGCAGAAAAAATGAGTACCTTCATCGACTGGGAAGACCGCTCAACCTGCATTCTTTTTGGCGATGGTGCGGGTGCGGCGGTGTTACAGGCTGGCGGGGAAGGTCGCGGTATTATGCAATCGGCGATGGGTTCCGATGGCTCGCTCGCGGATCTGCTCTGGACGCCGGGCGGCGGAAGCCGAAATCCCGTCTCACACGAAATGATCGACCAGCGACAGCACTATCTGAAGATGCAGGGGCGCGAAGTATTTAAACACGCCGTCGTCCGCATGGCCGAGGCGGTAGGACAGGCTTTGGAAAAGAACGGCGTTACCGCAGACGAAATCAAATGTTTTATTCCGCACCAGGCGAACATCCGCATCATCGATGCCATCGTCAAGCGTCTGGGCATTGCCGGACGAGTTTATACGAATGTTGAAAAATATGCCAACACCTCATCGGCTGCGCTGGCGATTGCCCTAGACGAAGCGGCGCGGGATGGAACCATTCAGGCGGGCGATCTCGTTGCGCTGACGGTGTTCGGCGGTGGGTTCACCTGGGGAGCCAACGTATTAGAGTGGAGCAAGTCATGAAAAGAGCCATCCTATTCCCCGGACAGGGATCGCAGATTGTAGGCATGGGACAGGACTTTGCGGAGGCGGTCCCAGAGTGCAAGGCTCTGTTTGACCAAGCCAACGAAATCCTCGGCTACGATCTCTCCACTATCTGTTTCGAAGGGCCGCAAGATAAACTCAATAAATCCAACCACGCACAGCTCGGGCTGTTCGTGGCTAGTGCGGTAGCCTTCCGAGCACTGGAGCTCCGGCAACCGGATTTCGAATACGATCTTCTCGCAGGTCACAGCCTCGGCGAATGGACTGCACTCTATGTTTCGGGTGTGGTTGACTTTACGGATACGATCAAGATTCTCCGCGCTCGTGGCGAAGCGATGCAGGCCGCTTGCGAGGAAAATCCGGGAGCCATGCTCGCTGTGATGGGCATCGATGGCGACGACCTAGTCAAAGTGGCCACCGAGACTGGATGTTATGTGGCCAACTTTAATTCGCTGGCGCAGACGGTGCTTTCGGGTACGGCGGAGTCGATCGACACAGCGGAAGGTTTGGTGAAAGAAGCGGGAGCCAAGCGCGCCATTCGCCTTCCGGTGGCTGGAGGGTTCCATTCACCACTGATGCAGCCTGCCGCAGATAGCATGGCCGCATTTCTCGCTCATATTGATTTTGCGGAAGCAAAAGTTCCCGTACTTTCAAATGTGACCGCCCAGCTGCATGGAAATGCATCCGTGAAGGACCATATGGTGAAGCAGATTATCTCTCCGGTACGATGGGTTTCGATCATCCAATGGATGGCGGCCAACGGGGTGAAAGAGGGGGTTGAATGCGGCCCAGGCAAAGTGCTGGCGGGGCTTATAAAGCGCATTGACAAGACCTACGCAGTCCGTAACATCGGCCAACTCACAGATGTGGAAAATAAATAGGGATTATCTATGTTTGAACTAAACGATAAAGTGGCTTTGGTAACGGGTTCGGCTCGCGGATTGGGGCAGGCGATTGCCCTTAAGCTGGCGGAAGCCGGTGCTGATCTCGCACTGTGCGATCTGAACGCCGAGTGGCTGGAAGAAACCGCCGAAAAAGTCAAGGCGATGGGTCGCCGTGCAGAATGCTACGGCGTGAACGTGGCCGAAGGCGAGAGCGTCACCGCTGGCGTAAAGGCCATCGAAAAAGATTTTGGAAAGATCGACATCCTTGTCAACAACGCGGGCATCACCAAGGATGGTTTGCTCATGCGTATGAGCGAGGACGATTGGGACGCCGTGCTGAACGTTAACCTCAAGGGTACGTTTCTCTGCACCAAGGCCGTTACACGCGGTATGATGAAGAAGCGCTCAGGAACCATCGTCAACATTGCTTCGGTGATTGGCCTGATGGGCAATGCTGGACAAGCGAACTATGCGGCCTCCAAGGGCGGTGTAATTTCCTTCAGCAAAACGGTGGGCAAGGAACTCGCTTCTCGGAACGTCCGCTGCAATGCAGTTGCCCCAGGGTTCATCCGCACCGCAATGACCGAGGCGTTGGACGAAGAGGTTCAGAATAAAATGAAAGAGCTCATCCCGCTCAACCGCTTCGGCGAGCCGGAAGATGTGGCCAATGTTGTATTGTTTTTGGCAAGTGATGCCTCGGCGTATGTTACAGGTCAAGTGATCTCGACATGCGGCGGAATGGTAATGTAGTACTCATAAATATAAACCTAGTAGAAGGAGATAGAAATCATGGGACTCGAAGATAAAGTAAAAGATATTATTGTTGAACAGCTCGGTGTGAATGCGGATCAGGTTAAACTCGAAGCATCCTTCATCGAAGACCTCGGAGCGGATTCACTGGATACCGTGGAACTGGTGATGGCTTTCGAAGAAGAGTTCGGGGCTGAAATCCCGGACGAAGATGCTGAAAAAATGACTTCCGTTGGCGGAGTGATTAGTTATCTGACCGAAAAAGGGTTTGGCGAGTAATCTGTGGGACAAGTTTTAAATGGCCGGAGCCGCCCTGTGGGCGTCTCGGCCTTTTCAGCTTTTTATTTATATTGAGGAGCAGGTCATGGGACGGCGTGAAGTTGTAGTCACAGGATTAGGGATTGTTTCGCCTGTTGCGAGCGAGCTCGACCGATTCTGGGAAGGCATCAAGAATGGGCAGTCTGGGATTTCCCGCGTTGAAAACGTGGAGGATATCGACCAGTATCCCGTCACCATCGGCGGCGAAATCCGCGACCTTAATATAGAAAAATATATCGATAAAAAAGAGGTTCGCAAAATGGATCCCTTTTCCATCTGGGGCGTGGCCGCCGCCGCGATGGCGGTTGAGGATTCCGGCCTCGACCTTAATGCGGTCGATCTTCAGCGGGTCGGCGTCATTGCCAGCTCTGGCATCGGCGGCATGCAGTACATGCAGACTCAGTCGGCTCGCGCGATTGCGGGCGGCCCACGCCGGATCTCTCCACAACTCATTCCTCAAATGATCGTCAATATCCTTTCTGGATATGTGGCCATTAAGTATGGGTTTAAAGGCCCAAATTTTAGCGTCACCAGTGCTTGTGCATCCGGCTCGCACTCCATCGGTGAATCCATGCGCATGATCCAGTATGGCGATGCCGACGTCATGATTGCCGGCGGGGCTGAAGCCTCCGTCGCTATGCTCGGAATCGGCGGATTTGCCGCAATGCGCGCCACCAGTCGTCGGAACGACGACCCACAAGGCGCTTCCCGCCCATTCGATAAGGAGCGCGACGGTTTTGTTATGTCCGAAGGTGCAGGTATTGTTGTGCTTGAAGAGAAAGAACACGCTCTCAAGCGTGGCGCAAGAATTTATTGCGATGCGGCCGGCTATGGCCGCACCTGCGATGCCTACCATATTACGGCTCCATCCGAAGAGGCGGTTGAGGCCGGCCGTGGTATGTCGCTCGCGATTTCCGATGCTGGGCTAAACCCCGAAGATATCGACTACATCAATGCGCACGGCACCTCCACGCCGTATAACGACAAAGGCGAAACCATCGCCATCAAGCGCGCATTGGGTGAAGAGCTGGCCTACAAGGTCGCCGTTAGTTCCACCAAATCGATGACCGGGCACATGCTCGGTGCGGCCGGTGGAGTGGAAGCGGCCATCTGCGCTCTTGCGATCCGCGACAGCATTGCGCCGCCAACGATCAACTACACCACGCCCGACCCTGATTGCGACCTCGACTACGTTCCAAACGTTGCGCGGGAGATGGAAATCAACGTTGCGCTGAGCAATTCGCTCGGTTTCGGCGGACACAATGCCACGCTCTGCTTCACGAAAAGTAAGTAAGGGATCTCGGTAGGTCGACCAAAGGCGCTCCGCATTACGGTGCGCCTTTTTTCATTTATCCAAGGATGGAACGGATGGCGGTGAGGTCGGCCTTGATCTGACTTTTGAGCTGTTCGGCATCATCGAAGACGCGGTCGCTGCGGATGTATTCGAGATAGCTGACTTCGACTTGTTGGCCGTAAAGATCGATATCCTGCTCGTCAATGAGGTGGACTTCGAGTACCTGTGGCTCGTTTTCGTGGAAGGTGCCGCGGTGGCCGATGTAGGCGGCGGCGTTGTGCAGGCGGTGGCCAACGCGCAGGCGGGCGGCATAGATTCCACGCGGTGGAAGCATGTCATTTTCGGGGTCAATATTGGCGGTGGGATAGCCAAGGCCGCGACCGATCTGTTTCCCATGCACGACGGTGCCAATGGTGGAGGCGGGTTGGCCAAGCATGCCGATCACATCGGCAGAGTGGCCGAGTTTGATGGCCTCGCGGATGCGGGTGCTCGATATGCGCGTGCCTTTCCAGCAGACGGCGGGATGGGCGGAGAAAAAGATGCTTTGTTCGGCGCATAGTTTGGTGAGTAAGGTCGGGGTTCCAGAGCGGTTTTTTCCAAACGACCAGTCTGCGCCGACGGAGAGGCCAGTGAGCCTAGGTATGTTTGTACAGAGGTCGTCGAAAAAATCCGTGGGTTCCTGCTTCATGAACTCGACGGTGAAGGGTTGGAGGATACAGCCATCGACGCCCATTTCCTGCAGGTGGCGGAGTTGCTGGCCGGTCGTGAAGATGAGG
>QIHI01000072.1 GCA_003230915.1 Kiritimatiellales bacterium
CTGCCGCGCTAAAAAGCTATAAGAAGTTCCTGATTCTCTATCACCATGAAAATCATCTTTTGGATTTGGTTGAGCAAACAAATATAACGCCTTCTGAATTGTTGAAGCGTTTAAACAAAAAGCGAATTAGCTCTATTGATGATTGGATTTCTGAGCACAAGGTTGATTTTTCCACGAAGGAAGGAAAAGAGAAGTTGCGCGAAGTTAAAACACGAGTGAATCAAGGGTTCTTCCGTCGGTTAGTGCTCTCAACCTATCACGCACAGTGTTGCGTGACGGGACTAAATATTCCCGAAGTGCTACGAGCTAGCCATATTGTTGCGTGGAAGGATGATGCGAAAAATCGCCTGAACCCGACGAACGGGCTTTGTCTTTCCGCAACCTACGATGCCGCGTTTGATCGTCATCTGATTTCCTTCGATGAAAATTACCGGATGATTCTTAGTCCTTCGCTCAAAGGATATTACAGCAACGAGGCGTTTAAGACTCAGTTTATGGCCTTTGAAGGAAAACAAATTTCTCTGCCAAAACGGTTTTTGCCCGAGCAGGAGTTTCTGGAAAAGCATCGCGAGAAGATATAGTGATTTTGAAGCGAGCCATGTTGGGAAAACGGATAAGGCTTTCATCCGAAGTAATCGAAGTATGCTTTAAATGTGGAGTACAGTTTTATCCACATAACTCTCTGGAGTTATGTCCGCATTGCAATGCCCTTAATTCAGCCTGCCACGCTTGTGAATCGTGGTTGGAGGAACATTATACAGGATGCCCAGAGTGTGCTAACGGATCTCACTTCATTGAGGGAAACCATTAGCAACATCAAATCGGAAACGCGCTATGGCGTTTCGGCCTCCAAGATCATTCGCGCGATACCCTCTATCTTTTGGTATAGCGATGGGGCCGTTCCTAGCGGGCAGGTTTTGGGCTAAATAAGTTCAGGTTTAGAAGGTAGGTTGAGCCGAATAGGGGGATTATTCGGCTCATGAATTAAGCCATACATGAGCCTATGTAGGTGATTATAGATTGCTGTTAAGGGGTTTGAGGGTCGTGCTTTTTCCGTTTCCTCAGAATACATATTTTTCTCTGTGTTTCCCTGCGACCTCTGTGACGAATAACTAGTTTTGGATTAGTTCTGGGCAAGGAGGGGGAAATATTGTTTAGTTTCGGGAGCGGTATCACATTTGTTTGAATAGGGAGAGGGTGATTATGGAAATCAGGGAGATTAAACGCATCGTGGAGTTGATGAAGGTTAACGACTTGACCGAATTCGCGATGAAAGACGACAACTTTGAATTGGCACTGAAACGTGGCGGCGAACAGCAACAGGTGGTCTATGCGGCTCCAGTAGCCGGAGCACCCCCTGTCGCGGTAGCGGCTCCGACGGCGGATCCGGCGATAGATGAGGACGATGGGTTGATCGAGGTCCCTTCCCCAATCGTCGGCACATTCTATCGCAAGGCCGCCCCTGACGCGGATGATTTTGCACAGGTGGGAATGGAAGTTTCGGAAGATACCGTGGTTTGCATTATTGAGGCGATGAAGGTGATGAACGAAATTAAGGCCGAGGTTAAAGGGATCATCAAAAAGGTGCTCGTCGATGATGCCTCGCCTGTGCAATACGGGCAGCCGCTCTTCCTCGTTGAACCGAAATAAGGGAGTTGCCCATGTTTAAAAAGGTATTGATTGCCAATCGCGGCGAAATTGCCCTGCGTATTATCCGCGCCTGCAAAGAGCTGGGAGTTTCTTCCGTTGCGGTCTATTCCGATGTCGATGCGGATTCATTGCATGTTCAAATGGCAGATGAAGCCATTTGTATTGGGCCGGCAGCGGCTAGCGAAAGCTATCTAAAAATCTCCAACATCATCAGTGCGGCGGAAGTTGCGGATGTGGATGCCATCCACCCGGGTTATGGTTTCCTCGCCGAAAACGCACATTTCGCCGAAGTCTGCGCAAATTGTAACATCACCTTCATCGGACCCTCGCCGGACTGCATTCGCAATATGGGCGACAAGGCCATTGCGCGTGACACAATGAAGGCGGCTGGTGTGCCGATCACCCCAGGTTCCGAGGGAATTCTTCCGACGTCTGACGATGCGCTTGCCTTGGCACAGGAGATGGGTTACCCCGTACTGCTCAAGGCGGTGGCGGGCGGTGGCGGAAAGGGCATGCGCGTGGCGCGCAACGACGTTAGCCTCGTTCAAGGTTTCATGGCGGCCGCCGCCGAGGGGGAGAGCAACTTCGGCAATTCAGATCTGTTCATGGAGAAATATATCGAGTCTGCCCGGCACGTCGAAGTTCAGATTATCGGCGACAAGCACGGTCATGTTTGCCATGTGGGCGAACGCGACTGCTCCATCCAACGCCGCCATCAAAAGCTGGTGGAAGAGGCTCCCTGCCCGACGCTTTCCAACAAGGAGCGCAAGGCCCTCGGCGATGCCGCCGTCAAGGCCGCCAAGGCGGTCAACTACGACAGCGCCGGAACGTTGGAGTTTCTCTACGACGAAGAGGCAAAAAAATTCTACTTCATGGAAATGAATACCCGCATCCAAGTAGAGCACACCATTTCCGAAGAGGTGAGCGGCATTGATCTGGTGAAGGAGCAAATCCGCGTGGCGGCTGGCGAAAAGCTGTCCTTCACGCAGGCTGAGATGAAAATCACGGGTCACGCCATCGAATACCGCGTGAATGCCGAGGATCCATACAACAACTTCACCCCGTCGCCCGGCTTGGTGGAGGCCGTTCATTTTCCCGGCGGCCCAGGGATTCGGATTGATTCGCACGTGTATTCCGGCTATACGATTTCGCCCTACTACGACAGCATGATTGGTAAGATCATCGCGGTTGGAAAAGACCGCGACGAGGCGCTTATACGTATGCGCCGCGCCCTTGAGGAGTTTACCATTAACGGGCCGCATACGTCGGTTCCGCTGGGCGAGGCATTGATGGTTGACGGGCGTTTTGTGGCAGGCACATACAACACCGCCTACCTCGAAAAGTTCATGCACGAAAATTTTCTCAATTCGTAATCAGCGACAAGGAGTGGAAGGATGAATGAACAGACAGGTAATGCCGTAGGGGATCATCGGGAGCTTTCCGTAACGGAAGCCACGGGTTCGGGCTATGGGCAGATTAGCATCAACAACAACGTAATTGCCATCATCGCGCATGAAACGGCCAAAAAAGTTCCCGGCGTGGTCGAACTTCAAGGCTCCCTTGCAGATGATCTTGCGAGCATGATTGGAAAGAAGTCGAAAGATAAAGGGATTCGCGTTGAGAAGGAAGGCGAAGAACTGCTCACGATCGACCTAAACGTTGTGCTGGAGTTTGGCGTACGCATTCCATCCATCTGCACGCAGCTTCAGTCGGCTGTAAAAGAGGCGATCGAAGAGATGACCGGCAAGCAGGTCTATGCCGTGAATGTTGTCGTGCAGGGAATTCGCAGTTCGGGAAAAACAAGCACAGAGGAATAATCATGAAAGCGCACTCAGGCAATCTCGGTAACTTTTTCATGACCTTGTTGCTCTTGCTGATAGGGGTAGGCTTGATCTACGGCAGTTTCATCAATGCGGAGATTGGGCAACATATCGCCAATGCATTGCAGGTTCCGGCCATTGCTGCTGGACTGGGTGCAATCCTGATCCTCTCCGTCGTCCTGCGTTGGATCGGTGGTTGCAGGAGGCACAAAGAGGCCTTCATTAACTTTGATTCCGACGACGGAAGTGTGGGGATTAGTGTTCGAGCCATCTGCGATTTTATCGAGCGTATCGGTAAGGAGTTTTCCGCCATCAAGCATATCGATTCGAAAATCATCAAAGGAAAGGGGCATATTGATATTTCCCTCGGCGTGAAGGTCGTTTCCGGCAATAAAATTCCCGAACTCTCCCACGTCCTGCAGCAACGCGTTCGCGAAAGCGTTCGAGAGTCGCTCGGCCTCGATGAAATCCGGAATATTACCATCAAAGTACAGGAAATCGTTGGCGAACCCTCCAAGCACGTTGCCGACGATGCACTGCTGAGCGAGGAATAGACCTGCAACATAATTTTCCATTCTGATCCCGTGAAAGCATCACTTTGCCGTCAAATCATTCTGCCGTTTTCCCCGACGGTTGCTGCAGGCTTGCTGTCCAGCGTTCTTTTGCTCGTCACCACGACCGGTTGTTTGCGACTTTCCGACAGTCAGCCGTCCGGCCCATGGCACGAAGCCTATCAGCCTATCACCGACCCAGCCTCCGAAGCCTATGTCTCCCGAGCCTTGGAGCGGGCGATCACCGAGTTCGGTGAACCCGTCATTCCAGTGAACAAGGTACTGCTCCGCCGGTCGAAAAAAACACCCGAGGCTCGTCGTTACCGGATTGGCGAGGACTTCTCGCTTACCGAATGCGTGGATTCCACCAATGGGATATTCGTGATTTATCTGGCGGTCGATCCAGGACACCGGAATTATTTCCCGTTGCTCGGCCATGAATGCGCCCACCTGCTGAACCCCTACATATTCGATTGGTATATGGAAGGCCTCGCTACGCGATTTTCCGAGCAAATGTGCGATGAAACAGGGCGCGCGTGGGGCGACTGGCAACGGCATTTCATGCGAACGCGCCGCGAACCCTATGGCCTCTCCTATCGTATGATGCTTGAGCTACAAGAAGAATTTCCCGAGGAATACCCGTTGATTATCCGCTACACGGCAGAAAATGAGAGCGGTACCGGCCAACAGCATATCGATATCGATGCATGGCTCGCAACTTTGCCATCCGCTCGCCGCGACATCGCACTTGACATCATTCTCGGCTACAGCAAGGTTTTAGAAGCGGCCACCAGCAAGCAGTATTATTTCAGTAGACCTTCCGACTAGGCGCAGCCAGCGATTTGCCTTGAAATGTAGGGCTTCGGGGATGAATATCCGAACTCGTTTTTGCAAAGGATTTAATCATGAAAGTAACCCAGCCCGATTTGCATGGCCACTATGGCCCCTATGGCGGAATGTTTGTTCCGGAAACACTAATGGAGCCGTTGAACGAACTGACGCGTGTCTACAAGAAAATCCGCAAAGATCCCGAATTCAAGCAGGAGCTACAATACTACCTGCGCGAATATGTTGGCCGGCCGACACCGCTCTATTTCGCCGAACGCATGAGCAGGCAACTTGGTACGGCGAAGATCTACCTCAAGCGCGAGGATCTTTGCCACACTGGTGCGCACAAGATCAATAACTCCATGGGGCAGATTCTGCTGGCCAAGCGCATGGGCAAGAAACGCATTATTGCCGAGACCGGTGCCGGGCAGCACGGTGTGGCAACAGCGACGGTCTGCGCCATGTTTGAGATGGAGTGCGTGATCTACATGGGCGAAGTCGATATGGAACGGCAGGCTCTTAATGTCTTTCGCATGGAGAGCCTCGGCGCGACGGTCGTGCCGGTGACCATTGGTCAACGAACCCTCAAAGAGGCCGTGAACGAGGCGATGCGCGATTGGGTTTCCAATATCCATACCACGCACTACATCCTCGGTTCCGCGCTCGGTTCACACCCGTACCCGATGATGGTGCGCGATTTCCAGAGCGTGATTGGCCGCGAGGCGCGCAAGCAGATCCTCAAGGCGGAAGGGCGGCTACCCAATGCGCTCGTTGCCTGCGTGGGTGGCGGCAGCAATGCGATCGGCCTATTCCATCCTTTCATCAAGGACGAAGGTGTCCGCATGATCGGTGTCGAGGCCGGCGGATTCGGAATCGAAGGCGGCATGCATGCCGCACGTTTTGCCCAGAATAAGGTAGGCATTCTGCAAGGAACCAAGACTTTTGTCTTGCAAGACGACGATGGCCAGATTGCCCTAACCCATTCTATTAGTGCCGGGCTCGACTATGCCGCCGTCGGCCCCGAACACAGCCTATTGCGCGATCTTGGCCGCGCGGAATACTCCTCCGCCACCGATTTCGAAGCCGTGGATGGTTTTGATAAGCTCGCGCAGTGGGAAGGCATCTTGCCCGCGCTCGAAAGTTCGCATGCCATCGCCTGGATGATCAAGAATGCCGATCAATTCTCCAAAGAGGATCTGTTAATCATCAACGTTTCCGGCCGCGGTGACAAGGATGTGCAGCAAATCGCCGAATGGAAGAAGGAGCAGTAATGGCATTAAAAAGCATGACTGGGTTTGGAGACGGGACGGCCACTGTCGGTGGAACCCGCGTGGCGATCGAGATCAGCTCCGTCAACCGTAAACAACTCGATATAAATATTTCCCTGCCGCGCACCCTCGGTGCGCTCGATGCTCGGGTGCAGGGTCTCGTGCGGCAAGAATTCTCACGTGGACGCATTTCCGGCATCGTCCGGGTCGAGACGGCAGACGGCTCCGTGGGAACCGTGAAGATTGATTCCAAACTGGCCGCGCAGTATGTCGACGGAATTCGTGCGGTCGCCAAAAAACTAAAGCTAGTCGATGATCTTGGAGCGACTACGCTCGCTCGTTTACCGGGGCTGGTTTCGGTAGAGCAGGACGATCTCGATGCCGACCATGTATCGACCGTGGTCGATGAGGCGATGGACAAGGCGCTACGCGGCCTCGCTAAGATGAGGGTTGCCGAAGGTAAGGCACTGGCTACAGATCTACGTGAACGATTGGCATTGCTCGAAGAGGGAATGAAGGAAATCAAAATCCGCTCGGTCAGTGTGGTGGGAAGCTATCGCGCAAAACTATTCCAACGCTTGAAAGAGGCCGGGCTGGACGATCTCGCCGCCGACGAGCGCATCGTCAAAGAGATTGCTCTTTTTGCCGACCGTTGCGATATCAGCGAAGAACTAACCCGCCTCAAGAGCCACCTGATGCAGGCGCGCAAGTTGCTGCGTTCGACCGAGCCAGTAGGCCGCACACTCGACTTTCTCTGCCAGGAACTGTTCCGCGAAATCAATACCGTGGGATCCAAGGCCAACGAGGTGGAGATTACCCGCCAGGTGGTGGCTTTTAAAACCGAACTCGAACGTATTCGCGAACAAGTTCAAAATGTTGAATAATTTAGAGAGGGGATCGTACTGTGGAGTCGAACGATAACGAACTAATCGAAGAAACCCCGGCTCCACCGCGTTCGTTGCGTCCGCTGATGATTGTCGTTTCGGCTCCATCTGGGGCAGGCAAGAGTACGCTGTGCAATCGGTTAGTGGATGAGTTTTTCGAGGTGGTCTATTCGGTTTCCTGCACTACTCGCGCACCACGCGGAGAAGAGAAAGACGGGGAACACTATTATTTTCTCTCGAAGAAGGAATTTAAGGAGCGCATCAAGAATGGGGAATTCCTTGAGTATGCCAAGGTGCATGGCAACTTGTACGGTACGCTCGAAGATACCGTACTCTACGCGATGGACGAGGGTAATCATGTCCTGCTCGATATCGATGTCCAAGGTGTTGCGCAGATTCGGAAATCACTCATTCGTCTGAATCTGCGGCATCCGATTCGCCGTGGGTTTACCGATATCTTCATTTCGCCCCCCTCGCACGAAGAGCTGGAGAAACGTCTGCGTGGGCGCGGAACGGATGAAGAAAAAGTGATCCAAGAACGGCTGGATAATGCCAAGATCGAAATGGGGTGTGCCAAGGAATATTCCTTCCAGATTATCAACGACGATCTCGAAACCGCCTATCATGAACTCAAGACCGTGATTCTCTCAAGAACCGACATGGATTGAGCCGAGATTACCCGATTTTAAAATTTATTGGCTGACTCATTTTTAGAAAGACCTTTTGGACAGGCTATTCTTCACCATCTTTTCCGGCAGGAGACCACCTTTTTTGGTGGTTTCCATCGCCGGTGTTGGCATCGATGCCAACCCGCGAGTCTGGGTGAGGAACGATGGGTATAAAAAGGGGGAAACAGAGATTGCTTCGGCAGCCTTCTCTTTGTAGGTTCCCTCTCCCCTCCCGCTAAAAGTTGAGGGGTGGGATGAATGGATAAAAAAGAGACAATTTTACTAGACGCTCGTTTGATATCTGTGATAGACAACAACGCTTTTGGGGCAGAACTGCGAAATGGACACCGTTTCGTAGCGTTTTTAAAGGGTGTCGATGCGGGTGAGCCGGTGCCGGAAATCGATGCTTTAGTTACGGTTGAAATGTCGCCCTACGACATGTCCAAAGGGCGTTTGGTTATAAACCAGGAACAATGATATGAAAGTAAGAGCTTCGGTTAAACGTATGTGTGAACAGTGTAAAGTCATTAGGCGCAAAGGTGTGGTTCGCATCGTGTGCACAAACCCGCGCCATAAGCAGCGCCAAGGATAATCAAGGAGTTTATCAATGCCACGTGTACTCGGTATAGACATCCCCGGAAGAAAAAGGTTGGAATACGCCTTGCAGTATATTTATGGAATCGGCTCGACGCTTGCCAAAGAGGTGATTGTTAAGGCCAAGCTCGAATCCGTTGTAAAAGCGGACGACCTGTCGGACGAAGACATTCAGCGTCTCGTTGCGGTTCTCCAGTCGGACTACAACATTGAGGGCGACCTTCGCCGGGAGATCTCCTCCAATATTCGCCGGCTGATTTCGATCGGCTCCTACCGGGGGTTGCGCCATCGTCGTGGGTTACCGGTTCGTGGACAGCGCACCAAAACCAATGCCCGTACCCGCAAGGGCGCTAAGCGCACCGTCGGTGTGGTTCGAGGTAAGGATGCCCGTTCCGCTGTGAAGGCCGCCGGCAAGTAGGCTTGGCCAGTGACTTAATATAAGGAATATTCCCATGGCAGAAGAAAAAGTTGAAGTAGAAGAAAAAGCAGCTGTTGAGGTCGCTCCCGTCGCCGAGAAAAAACCGGCCAAGGCCACCGCTCTGAAAAAAGAGGAGCCGAAAGCGAAGGAAGAGGTTGCTGAGGACAAGCGTCCCAAATTAGCCACTGCTGCTGAGCTGCTGGCTGATGCGACAATTGAGCCGATCAAGAAGCGCAAAGGGTCCAAGAACGTTCCGTTCGGGATTGCCTTCGTTAAGACCACATTCAACAACACGATCGTTTCTATTACCGATATGCGCGGCAACGTGGTCTCCTGGAGCAGTGCGGGGCGTTGCAACTTTAAGGGATCGCGCAAGAGCACGGCCTTTGCGGCAACCACGGTCGCGCAAGAGGCTGCTCGTGGTGCCATCGG
>QIHI01000118.1 GCA_003230915.1 Kiritimatiellales bacterium
TCGTTGCCCAGCACGGCGGGCTATACACCACCCACATGCGCTCCGAATCCAACCAGCTACTCGAATCGATCGACGAGGCGATCGACATTGCCGAACGCTCCGGCGCGCGCCTGCAAATTTCCCACCTCAAAGCCTCAGGCGAATCCAACTGGAATAAGCTCGATACGGCCTTCGAAAAAATCCAATCCGCCAAGAAGCGTATTCAGCTCGGCTCCGACCGCTATCCCTACACCGCCGGGTGCACCGACCTCGACATTGTCCTCCCCTTATGGGCCACGTACGGCGGGCGCGATGCCATCCTCGCTCGCCTGCGCGATCCCGAAACCGGCGCACGAATTCGCCGCGAGCTTATGGATAAACCGAGCGACCACTGGGACAACGTCATGGTCGGATCTACCCAGTTTGAAGCGTTTAAAGGCAAATATCTGAACGAAGTCGCTGAGACACTTGGGTTGCACGCTGTCGATGCCCTGCTCCACCTTATTGATTCCGACGACCTCAAAACCGGCGGTATCTTCTTCAGTATGTCTGAGGAAAACATGTGGCGAGTTCTGGCCGAGCCTTATGTTTCGCTCGGCTCCGATGGTTCTTTACGGGCTCCCTGGGGCCCGCTTAGCCACGACCACCCCCACCCGCGCGCTTATGGTAGCCATACCAAATTTCTGCGCGCCGCACTCGACGGCCGCACCGTCCCCCTTGCCGAAGCCATCCATAAAATGACCGGCCTGCCCGCCGCACAATTCAACCTTCCCAAACGCGGATTGCTCAAAGAAGGTTACGCCGCCGACATCGCCATCTTCAATCCTGACGCCCTCAAAGAAAACACCACTTACGCCGACCCGCACCAGCTCTCCGACGGCATCCTTCATCTTATCGTGAACGGCATTCACACACTGAAAGACGGCAAACATACGCCGCAATACGCTGGGTTGTTTCTAACCCGGCAGGATTAAATCCATACGCCTTATATTTCGAATAAAATAACCCCATACGAGAGGCATACCATGAAAAAGATCCTGACCTTCAGCGGCAGTAATAGCTCGGCATCCCTAAACCGGAAACTGGTCGAACTTGCTCATTCCAAACTGGAAACGTTGGGATCGACATTGATCGATCTCCGCGAGTTTTCACTGCCGATTTACAGCATCGACATTGAAAAAGACACCGGCATCCCCTCCGAAGTAAAACGACTGCGCGCGTTGTTTGATGAACACGATGGTTTCATGATCGCCTCCCCAGAACACAACGGCATGATGCCCGCCTTCTTTAAAAATACAATGGATTGGCTCTCCCGAATCGAAGGTCTAATTTTCCAGAAAAAACCGGTATTACTCATGAGCGCATCGCCCGGTCCCCGCGGTGCGGCGATTAATCTTGAAAATATGAAAAATGTGATCCCGCACTGGGGAGCATCAGTGGTTCACGCCTCTTTTAGCATGGGCAACTTTTATCAAAACTTTGATCTGGAAAAAAATACTCTCGTCAATCTCGAAGACGACCAGCGACTCACCACCGTCATCCGAAATTTTGAAGAACTTTTCCAATAGGTAGCAGCCTTTTCAAAAACAGATCGGGCTACTCATTTTTTGTACAGAGCACAGCGGCATAAGTCCTCCATGCAGGTACTGCCGAAAAGCGGTTCTCAGAACCGCCACTACACCGTCCAGGTGGTAGCGGTGCTTCTTAGAAGCACTCCCTATTGAGTCCGCAGTTCGGTGGAACTGATGCTTTCGTGGAAGGCACTTTCGGGAAGCGGGATAAATAGCTCTGCGAAGCCAGCGGGGACGGGCAGATTTTCCAAGATCAGGAAGGCGCCCTCTTGCATCCGACCACCGACAACAAAGCGGGTTCCCAGAGATTGAAAGCGTGTAAGCATGGCGGGGATCTCGGCGGGATAGGCGGGGTCGAGCAAGCGGATGGCGGTATCGTAGCCAAGAGCAAACCATGCCTCGGGGAACAGCTTGACCTTTTCGGAAAAGGTGGGGGCGCAGGTCAGTACCACCGAGTGGATATCCTTGAACTGTAGCAGTCGCCGCTCGACCTCGGCGAGGGAGAGCGGCGGTTTATCGACGTTGGAGATTGAGAGTTCGAGCACCCCTTCTCGGCCAGTTGCCTTTTCCGCTGCCAGCAACAACGCTGCGTGGCCACGGTGGAGTGGGTTAAATGATCCCGGCAGGAGGATGGCGTTAGCGGGCAGTTCGTTGCGTCCAATGAGAATGTACGGTAGCTTGCCGGAAATCAACTGCTCCAAGGCGGCTTGCATCAGCGCTCGACTCCAACAAATCCGGCAATCAGCCCCAGCAACATCTCGCTCACAACCCCTTCTTGTTCCATCCGGCTTCCGGGAGAAAGATCCAGCATATGACGTATTTCTTTTTCTGCAGATCGAATACAAATAAACGCTCGGTCGCTCCCTTTTCGCTCGCGGTTCGTATGCAGGGCGGCAGTGCAGGCGATGCCTACAGGGAGTGATGAGGATGGGGTGAGATGCGACGCTTTCTCAAGAGCACGGACGGCAAGACACCGTGCTGTTTCTTCCGAACAGGATTGGGCGGGAGCTTCCCCGAGATAGTCGGAAAGGGCTTCGGGGCTGTAGGGAATCTGGGCTTCGAGTACGAAGCGGGAAGCGCCAGAGCGCGACAACAGAGCATGAACCGCCTCGCTACCGCCCCCCGTAACTACTAGCGCAGCCTTGAAGCCCGAAGCATGGATGCCTTCGATCAGACTATCGGAAAAGTTTTTCACGCCTCATATCTACTCAATCACACTAACTTCGAGAATCGTGACGGTTTCTTTTGGTACATCCTGTGCCGCGGTCGGAACCCCTTTGATGGCCTCGACCACGTCCATGCCGGCCACAACTTTACCGAATACACAGTAGCCCCACCCTTGCGAGGTTTTGGAGCTGTGGTTCAAGAAGTCGTTGTCTTTGACGTTAATGAAGAACTGTGCGCCGCCACTATGCGGATCGTTGGTTCGTGCCATGGCGACGGTGCCCAGGTCGTTGGGAAGTCCATTATCGGCCTCGTTCTCGACGGTGTGCGGGGCAGACTTTTGGTTCATGCCTTCATCAAAACCACCACCCTGAATCATAAAGTTGTCAATGACGCGGTGGAAGATGGTTTCGGTGTAGTGGCCGGACTCGACATATTTCATAAAGTTCTCGACGGTTTTAGGAGCCTTTTCTTTATTAAGTTCGAGGGTAATGTCCCCTTTGGATGTTTTTATTAAAATCATGAGGGTGGTCCTTTCTTTTTCGGGTTCAACTATTTCAACGGGCTTAGTCTCTTCAACAGGTTTAACTACATCTATCTGATGGGGCGCGCATCCGGCAAGAAGGCCGGACAGCATGGCAACTATGAGCATTCTTCTCTTCATAGAAAATTCCTTTTATTGATTTAGCCAAGCCAGAAAAATATTGGTCTTAGCGACGGTTGTCGATAAAGTTTGCGATTCATTTAAGGAAGACCTATGCCGAACCCTAGCAAAATCCGCCGAAGAGCCCTGCGTCGACCGTTCGAAACGGTCGGCTTCAGATTCTTGCAATGGTTTATCCCATTATTGCCGCGCAGTGCGGTAGTTGGATTGTCCCGACTGGCGGGTCGGATCATGTGGTTACTGCCCCTACCGGAAAAGCGGATCGGACTGAAAAATATCGATGCGGTATTCGGCGACACCAAGCCCCCTGCCGAAAAGCGCTTCATCCTGACTTCCTCCTTTTCCACCTTCTGCCTCACGATGCTTGACATGTTCTGGTTTTCAAAAAACCCGGCCAAGCGGATTCCTCGCTATATCGATTTCGAGCCTAACTTCGATCCCTTTTTCCAAGACAAAGCACATCTTTTCCTTACGGCTCATTTCGGAGGATGGGAAGTGATGGGCCAGAACATTGCCCTGCGTGGCGGGGATCTAGTTGGCGTCGCTGCAACCATTAAAAATAAGCAGGTCGACGCCTTGTTCCAGCGGATGCGCGAACAAACCGGCCAGACCATTATTCCGCAAAAGGGCGCATTGCGCACCCTGATCGCACGCCTGCGCAAAAAGAGCAAGGTGGGGTTTGTACTCGACCAACATACCAGCGAACACGAAGGGGGTATCACGGTCGATTTCCTCGGGTTGCCGATGTCGGTTTCGGCGGCACCGGCCGCGCTGGCCTACCGCACGGGAACAGAAATATTTTTTGGGTTCTGCATGCCGCAGAAAAATGGGAAATACAAACTCTATTCCCCCGGAACCTTGCAGCCCCCGGCATTCGACAAAACAGCAGATGCCGATCTAGTGACGTACGAGCTGACACAGCGAATCCAGAATGTTATCTCGGAAGAAATCCATAAGCATCCCGAATACTGGCTATGGTCCTACAAACATTGGCGGAAACGCGCAGACGGCGAGTATCCCGACCACTATCCAGACTACTAAACACTTGGAGCGATCCAGCACACAGTCTATGCTCCTGCGGAGGTTTTAAAAGGTAGAATCATGTCGGATAGCAATCGCATTAAGGAGCAGGTCGCCTTCTGCATCAAGGGCGAGCTTTGGGATCAAATCCCTAAGCTTTTCGAAGAATTGCACCCGGCCGATATTGCTGAAACCATCAACCACGCCCCTGCTAACACACATAATATCCTCTTTGAACTGCTCAACGACGATATCAAACCCGACGTATTGGCGGAACTCGACGACCAAGCCGAAGCCGACATTCTCGAAGAACTGACCGACGAAGAAATTTCCGACATCGTCGAGGAAATGGCACCCGACGACGCTGCCGACGTATTGGGCGAACTCGAGGAACGTAGCGAAGGCATTCTTGGGCTGATGGAAACCGAGGAGTCGGAAGAAGTCCGCGAACTCCTGCAATACGACGAAGAGACGGCCGGCGGAATCATGACCTCCGACTTTGTGGCGGTGCAGGCTTCCATGACCGCCTCCGAAGCCATCGACTACATTGCGGAACTCGATCTCGACGAACCGCTCTATAATCTTTATGTCATCGACCTCGAAGGCCGTTTGACCGGATGGATCCAGCTTTGGGAACTCCTTAAAAAGACCAACCACGGTATGACGCTGGAAGAACTGGCCGACAAGGAAACCATCTCTGTCCGCACCGATGCCGATCAGGAGGAAGTCGCAAAAATCGCCTCGAAATACGATCTCAGTTCGCTTCCCGTACTCGATGCGAATGACCGATTGATCGGCCGTGTAACGGCGGACGACATTATGGATGTCATGGAAGAAGAGGCCTCGGAAGATATCTTTAAACTGGCCGGTTCGAGCGACTCAGAACTGGAGGACACCTCGCCGCTTCAGGCCTGTAAGGCTCGCCTGCCCTGGCTGTTGATCACACTGGGAACCGGTTTTATCAGCAGCCTGATTCTCAAAAGCTTCATGAACCATCTGTCGATCGCGGAAATCGTGGCACTGAGCTTCTTTGTTCCAATCATCATGGCCATGGGCGGCAACACCGGAATTCAGTCCTCCACGCTGATTATCCGCGGGATCGCGCTCGGCGCGAGCCACAGTCGGCGGATCATGAAAATCATTACCCACGAGATCATTGCCGGCGCGACGATGGGCCTGATTTGCGGCACCACGGTCGGGCTATGGGCGGGCTTCGTCATCGCCAAAGAGGGCAGTTCGGTCATTGCCCCCTCCTACCTCGCACTCACCGTCGGGATTGCGCTGTTCAGCGCCATGGCCTTCGCCGCCGTGTTCGGAGCGCTCGTGCCCGTGTTGCTCAACCGTGCCAAGATCGATCCCGCCGTTGCCTCCGGCCCGTTCGTCACGGCGTCGAACGATATTTTCGCATTGCTGATCTACTACGGCATCACCCTACTGATGATCGGTGCTACCCATCTGGCCTGATCCCGTGACCCTTAAAACCACCGCCATTCCGCTCGCCTGCTATCCCTACTCCAGCACGTCGCGCATTGTACACTGGCTCACGCGCCACCACGGAAAGGTCTCCACGCTTTTGAAGGGAGCCCTCCGGCCAAGAAGCCTCTTCCTCGGCGAATATGAACTCTTCGGCACCAGCGAGCTACTCTACTTTGCCAAACGCACCGGCACACTATACACCGGAAAGGAGTGTGCCTTGCTCCATCCCCGCCCGACCTTCCGCACCGACTGGCGCGCCATGCAGACCGCCTCCTGCATCACAGCACTCTTCAACAAAAACACGCCTGAAGAAGCCCCCTGTCCGGAGCTGTTTGAGCTGTTCGAAGAGCTACTTGATCTCGCAGAGGAGTACGGAAACTCCTTCCCATTTCTCGTTTGGGCGGAGCTACGGTTCTGCGACCATCACGGGCATGCGCCTAATTTTGGAAGCTGCACGCTGTGCGGTGCGGCGAGCATGCTGGCCTTTTCGGCGGCGTCTGGCGGGACGGTTTGCTCAAGCTGCTCCAAAGACAAAAAGCTGGCCACCCTCGGCAGCCCTCCCGACATACTCACTATTCTCCAAAGCTGGCAACAGGCCGTCCATCCCGCTGGGATAGTTAACATCAAGCTTTCCGCAAAGCAAAAAAATCAGCTCTCCACCCTTCTGGGCTGTTTCATGCGCCATCACTTTGGTACATCACCTGAAACTCGGCGGATGGAAAAAAATCTGACTTGATCCAGTGGGTTCTCCCGTCCTTATGTTTGGGAAAATGCCTGTTTAAACGGAAAAAGCGATGCACCATCGTGCATCGCTTTAAAGATGGTCGGGGCGGAGAGATTCGAACTCCCGACCTATTGCTCCCAAAGCAACCGCGCTACCAGACTGCGCTACGCCCCGTTCCCAAAGATCTTGGAAAGTGCGAAAATATTGACGATCCGAACTACAAAGACAACCCCTTTTTTTAGCATTTAAAAAAATCGGTGGAATTCTACCCCAACTCTCGATCAAATCGCTGGCCAGAGAGGAGTTGTTCGGGGAAAATAGTCTTCCGGAAACAGCCGTTTCAAAAGTGTGGCTCCGCATCGATTTCTGATCACGAAATCCCTAGCGAACAATCCCTTTTTCGGAGGCCCGACAGAATTCAAGCAGGTATTTTATTTCCGGTGTTTGCTCCAATTCAGTTTCGATTTTATCTAATGCCGCAACCGTGGTTAGCTCTCCGCGATAGAGAATACGATAGGCTTCTTTGATGGCCTTGCGACCAGCTTCGTCGACTCCGCGGCGCTCCAAACCCACCCGGTTAACCATTCTGACCTCGATTGGATCTCCGTGACCGATCATGAAGGGCGGGAGATCCTTGGTAATCTTCGACATGGCACCGACAAAGGCTAACTTTCCAACACGCAGGAACTGTACAATCCCTACAAGCCCCTCGATGGTCGCCATGTCTTCGATCGTTACATGCCCGGCAATCTGACAGGCGTTGGCGATGATGACGTGGTTTCCGATATGGCAACAGTGCGCGATATGGGCATAGGCCATGAGCAGGCAGTTATCGCCAACGGTCGTGAAGTCACCATCGTTAGTGGCGGCGTTGACGGTGACGTATTCGCGGATTACGGTATTGTTTCCGATCTGAACACCGGGCATCCCGCCTTTAAATTTTAGATCCTGTGTCTGGCCGCCAATCACCGCGAACGGAGAGACCGTGCAACCCGACCCAATCGTTGCCTTCCCAGATACCACCACGTGGGAGATCAACTCGGTTCCACTGCCGATGGTGGCTTGCGCACTTACCGTACAATAGGGGCCGATTTTAACATCGTCCGCAATCTTCGCACCCTCACCGATGATGACGGTTTCATGAATCTGCGCCATCCTCTACGCTCCGTAGCCAAACATGAGATCTGCTTCGCTGACGAGTTCTTCGTCCACATAGGCCTTAGCCTTGACCGATGCCATGCGCTTGCGAATGCGATCCCCCTCGATCTCGATGCGGAGCTGATCCCCCGGAACCACCAGGCGGCGAAACTTGGCATTGTTAATCGACATAAAAAAAGCCACCTTGCCGTCATTGCCTTCGCGCGAGTTAAGCAGCACACCGGCTACTTGCGCCATGGCCTCGAGCTGGAGTACGCCGGGCATCACCGGATTATCAGGAAAGTGCCCTTGGAAGAACTGTTCGTTGACGGTCATGTTCTTGATCCCCACGATACGTTCGTTCTCCAGATCGAGCTCCACAATCTTGTCCACCAGCAGAAACGGGTAACGGTGTGGAAGGATTTTGAGTATGTCGATCGTCGTCAGCTCTGGCATGAGTCGTACTCCTCATTATTGGTTTAAAAAGTTTGCAGAGACTAAGCGTTCTGTGCGGTTTGTTCAATATTATTCTGACTGGCGACCCGTTCATCGAGCACCGGATAGCCCTTCGGCACACTCCAACGTAAAAGGAAACGAATCGATACTGCACTGAATGGACTTTTATTAAACGGAGTAGCGGTCGTCCTCAAATAAGGATACAACTTCCATCCGGTTTGTCCAGCAGCACCCATTGCGTATGGTCGTTGATGAAGACTTGCTCCGGCAAACTCAATCCGCTTTGCCAAAATTGCACTATCTCGATCAGTCAATAAAGCAGCTCCTGTCCAGCGATAACATTCACTGCACTCGGTATATTTGGATTTTTTAACACACTTGTGCGGCTAAGCATTAAATTCATCCTATTTTAGCCCATCCGAACCGTTGACATGAACCGAGGTGAAAGGCATTATCTAAGCTTTTATACTCACTTGCGGTAAGTGAGCTGTATTTTAGAGTAACCCTGAAGAAAAGGATCAAAAGAGATGTTTAATAAATTCAAAAAAACAACGTTTTTAATGGTACTTCCCGTCGCTGCCGCAGTAATGCTCACCGGATGTGACGACGAGGATGTTGTAGTCGAACCGGCCACAGAACCCGTCAATCTGGCTCAAACTGAGGATCTGTTCACGCAACCTGTGCAGCCCAACCCACTGACCACCGACCCGAGTGCTGTCGTCGTTCGTGTGAACGGGGAC